>CAMSTM010000100.1 GCA_947063675.1 uncultured Lachnospiraceae bacterium
CCGGGCGGATTCGGGACTTTAGCCCGTTAGAAACGTGCGCCGCTGGGCGCACTAGCCAAAGAGAGTCCGGGATGAAAAAGCCCGGACCCTCTCAGTAAATATTTACTTTTCATTTTTTCTCTGGCGGCAGGAAGATTTTCGTATTACAATCTGCCCCGAAACAGCCACCTTTTCATAAGGAGCGTCAGGATGCCTGATTCTCCACAAAAAACACTGTACCATCCGTTTTCCCAGCCACTTTGCATCCACATTGACCGTGGTAAAAAAGGGAGACAACATATCTTCCTCATCATTGTCAAAGCCCGTTACCGCCACGTCCTCCGGGACCCGGATACCCTTTTTGCGGAACGCCTGGGTCAGATACTTGGCAATAGAATCATTGCCGCATACCACCGCCTCAGGAAGTGTCTCGTACTCTTCAACGATTTTCTCAAAAGTCTCCGGGTAATAAAAAGTGCTGCTGTCAACGTCCGGCATTACAATATCGGCGTCTGGCCTGATTCCCGCCGTACCCATTGCATACAAATATCCGCTGTACCTGTCATTCATGGACTCATATAAACTGCTGGTTTCGTTTAAGAAGCCAATCCGCTTCATTCCCTGCCCTAAAAGATGGCGGGTAAGCTGCATAACCGGATGAAAGCTTTCCATCTTAACCACATCGCCTAAAAGCTCTTCCCCTTCGTCTTTATAGTTATCCAGCATATAAATCTGAATGCCCATTGCTTTTATTTTTTTTATGTAGTCTCTGTTCAGCATCTTTACACAAAAAACCGCATGGATGCTTTCATCAAGTCCAAGAGGGAGCTGGAGTCTTTCTTCCGCCTCGTTTGTTACCACCGCCACCTGCGTCTGGCACTGATTCCGGCAGGCCTCCTCCGATATCCCGCTGATAATCTTATCCCAATAAACCGCCATATCCGGCTTACGCAAAATCATAATATGGTAAGTGGCGTTTTCGTCGGATTCCATATCCCTTCCTGTGGAATATACACCCGGATACCCCGCCCGCTCGGCATATCTTAAAATCATTTCCCGTGTCTGCGGCGCTACCGTTTCATTCCCTTTCAGGGCCATAGATACCGTATTTCTGGAAAATCCCAGCTCTCTTGCCATACTTTGAATTGTTACTTTTCCCATGTTAAATATTAAACCAATCTCCATATCCAAGGGCAATCAGATTGTCCCTGCTGATTTTTAAACTCTCAAACTGGTCGCGTCCGTAAGTGTCATCCTGCTCAATCAGGAAGTACTCGCTGCCGCCGGCCAGTCCGGCTTCAATGCATTCCTTAATGGGGAGACTTCCCTCGCCAACCTCGGCAAACTGTATCACATTGGCAAAGGTCTGCATGAAGTCCGCTCCCTCTGTCAGCTTCATCTCAGTAACACGGTAATCCTTTAAGTGAAGCAGACGGATACGTCCGGAATACTTCTTAATAAATTCAACAGGATTTTCCCCGCCTCTCTGAATCCAGTGGATGTCAAGCTCAAAGCCCATCCGCTTCGTGGTATCCTTGATGATATCAAGCAGATACTCGCCGTCGTATTTCACAAATTCAAGATGATGATTATGGTAATATAAATCAATGCCGTGCTCTTCCAGTCTTTCCGCCATCTCGTCCGCGCGCTTCACGAAATCGATAATTTTCTCTCTGCTTCCCATGCAGTTCATAGGCATCATGCCAATACGCAGCATGTTGCAGTCCAGCGCCTTGCAATCCGCTACAATTTTATCAAAATCGCTTACCAGATATTCGCCGGGCATTCCGGGCGCCATGGGCTCCAAAGCTGCGCTGCAGGCAGCCACTTTGATACCGAACTCGTCGCAGGCCTTCTTCATGCCCGCCACATTCTCAGGCGTCATGGGAATCTGGCTGATTTCCACACAATGGTAACCCAGCTCCGCACAGGCTTTCAATGTGCCGTATGCCCCCAGTTCCGCTATTTTATTTTTGATTGTACTCATCTGAATACCAATAAGTCCTTTTTCCATTCCCATTCTCCTATTTTAGCTCTTTTCTTTTATATTGCAACTTTCTTTCCCGTTCGGTCAGATTCCAGGATTCCGTCTATCAGCCGCATGCTCATAACCGCGTCTTTCACATGCACATAATCCCTGCCGCCCGTCTCAATTTCCCTGTAAAACCTGGCGATGAGTTTGCCGTGGCTCGCCCCGTAATAAAACTTTGTGCCCGGAAGCCTCTCATCCTCCACAAGCCTTTCACGATTCCCCTCGGCGTCAATGCGGTAAAGCACATTGTCAATGATGGCAAATTCCGCTTTTTCCATCTGTACGGAAATCTGAACGCTTTCATTCTTATAATTGGCGTTGGTCGCCATAAACAGACCGTGGGCGCCGTTTTCGTAGGTAAGGCTTGCCGCCACCGTATCCTCCACCTCAATGCCGTAGTCCAGTATCTGGGAAACCGACGCCTTAAGCTCCGCAATGGGGCCTCCCAAATGGTAAAGCAAATCCAGCGTGTGGACGGACTGATTAATCATACAGCCGCCGCCTGCCGTCTCCAGCTTTCCACGCCAGGGCTTCACATCATAATAGGATTTCTCCCTTGACCAGGGCACGATTCCTCTGGTTCCCGTTACCCTGCCGTATTCCCCGCTGTCAATAAAGCCTTTTAGCATCTCCACGGACTCGTTAAAACGGTTCTGAAGACAGACTCCCATATAAATTTCAGGGTGCGAAGCCTCAAAAGCCGCAAGCTCCTCCGCTTCCTTTGTGTTCATCGCCACAGGCTTTTCGCAAAATACATGAACGCCCATCTCGGCCGCTTCACAGGATACCGGCACATGTAAATAGTGGGGAAGGCAGATATGTACCACATCCGGTCTCTCCCGTGCTATCATTTCCCTGAAATCCGTATAAAAGGGAACGTTCTCCGGCGCTCTTTCCTTTGCCGCCTCGTCAATGTCGCAGACTGCCGCCAGAACGATTTCCGGATTCTGGCGAATTGCCCCGATATGAATGCCCGAGATATCTCCCAGGCCGATAATTGCCGCTTTTTTCATCTTTTCCCTCATTTCTGCGCTGTTTTTAAGCACATGACAGAGCATACGGACGCAAACGCCCGCAGCCCTTTCTCAAAACTTTTTCTCAGCGGGTAGGGAATTTTCCTTCTTCCGCAATCTTCTTATTTAATTCCGCCAGATATACATCCTCGTCCACCGGGTTCTCCACTTCCCTGCCAAGCCAGGAAGAAAGCAGAATGGCATTTGCCAGATTTACGCCGTTGATACCGTCGGAGCCGGGAGCAAGAAGCGCTTCTCCCTTTAAGACATGCAGCGCAAAATTCTCCATAACCGTAACGTGCTGCAGTCCCCAACCGTCTGTGTTTTCAAATTCTTCTATGGTGTATAATTCATTTGCGCCTGCAGAATTTCCGCTGGTCAGACGTGACAATTCTCCCATGCTTAAGGATGCGTTGAGTTCGTCCTCATCTTTTTTCAGACGGTAAACGGTAGCCTTTGCGCTTCCGTCAACCACAATCTTTCCGCCCTTTAAATCAATTTCCAGACGGTCCGTTCCAATGGGGTCGTGGGTACAGGTGATAAAGCTTCCCGTAGCGCCGTTAGGGTATTCTGTTACAACGGTCACGTCATTTTCAACCACGATATCTCTGTGGCAGCCGTACAGACATTTTGCATATACCTTGCTGGGAACGCCGCAAATCCACTGCCAGAGGTCAAGCTGGTGAGGGGCCTGGTTTACAAGCACGCCGCCGCCTTCTCCGCCCCAGGTAGCGCGCCACTCGCTCTGCTTGTAATAGCTGTCCGGACGCCACCAGGAATTGATAATCCAGCTTGTACGGCGAAGCTCGCCAAGTTCGCCGGAAGCAACGATTTCTTTTATCTTCTGGTAAAGCTTGTTGGTTCTCTGATTGAACATAATTCCAAAGGCCACGTCGGGATGAGCCGCCGCGCATTCGTTCATTTCACGAACCGCTTTGGCATAAACTCCGGCAGGCTTTTCAACCAGAACGTTCATGCCGTGCTCTAAACAGTAAATTGCGATTTCCGTGTGCAGATAATGGGGTACCGTGGTGATAACCGCGTCCACATTTCCTGAATTCACCATTTCTTTCCAGTCACTGTAAAAAGGATACTCGGGATACTTCTCTTTGCACAGCGCTTCCTTTTCCGGGTCAATGTCGCACAATGCTCCCAGCGCGCAGTGAGGAGGGCATTCCGGCGCCGGCATTCCGAACATTCCGCCCTTTCCTGTCAGAAATCCCGCATACGCGCCTCCCTGGGCTCCAATACCAATCAGACCAAAACGTACTTTTTCCATCTCAATTCTCCTTCTCTTTTTTTATTTGGATATCAGCTCTGCTGAATGCCTTTTCCTTATGAATAAACAGCTTTTATTTCGTCCAATATTCCGCACAGCGCTCTGTACTGCATGGTATAGCCTTCTGCTCCGTCTTTCGCCTTGTTTTCCTTTATAATATTTTCCGCTGCCGTCGTTTCCAGAGATGCCAGCGAATCAAAAAGCACCAGATGGGGTTCCAGAGTCAGGAATCCTTCATAACCTTCTTTTACAATCGCGCGTTCAAGCAGTTCTCTGATTTTGCCTTCCCCTGTTCCGCATACCACATTCTCGTTGTCCGTGGATACCGCGTCCTTAATGTGAATATATTCGATATAAGGCTGCAGCATATCCCAGCACTTTTCTGTATCCTCTCCGCACTGAACAAAATTGGCAAAGTCAAAGGCCGCCTGAAAATGTTCATCCTTCAAAGCATCAAACAATACTTTGCACCGCTGTCCTGTATCTCCGTAAATTTCCTTTTCATTTTCGTGGAGCAGAATGACGTCATAGCTTTTCGCAATTTCCAGAAACTCTCCCAGCCTGTCTATTACCTTTTCCCGATAGTCATCCGCGTCTTTTCCCTCCGGTATAAAAAAGCTGAACATCCGTATGTACTTACAGCCTAACAGCCTGCAGATTTTGCAAAGTTCTTTTAACTGCTCTTTCTGCTTCTGAAAGCCCTCCTCGTCGTCTACTCCCACTTTCCCGATAGGCGAGCCCAGAGAGGATACTTTCACCTGATACTCCGTAAGTCTGGGCAGAAGTTTTTCTTCCACTTCCTCCACTGTATAGTCTGCAATTCCTTTTCCGTCAGCGGCTCTCAAAGAAATATAATGCATTCCCAACTGGGTAACCGTCTTAAGCTGAGTAACAAAATCAGCGCTGATTTCATCCGCAAAACCGGAAATTTTAATTTTTGCCTCCATTTTACCTTCCCTTCCGCCGCTGGCGCGGCAATTTGTCCCCAGGACTTCATAAAGGATATTATACTATAATCCGCCGAAAAAAACAGGTACAATATTTATTTTTTATAGAAATTTACTGATTTTTTATAGTTAGTTGTTGAAAATCAACAATAACTCATATACACTTTGTTTAAAATAACTGAAAGGATTTTGGCAATGATTCAATATAGAAATCTGGAAATGAACGAAATTGGCAGGGAGTTATTCAGGGATTTTATCCGCCGTCAGGTAGTGAATAAATGCTGGCGCCGGGAAGCCGGCGCATGGGTAATAAAAGACGCTCCCTTTATTGACGACTGGAGCGAAGACGACTATCGGATATTGACAGACTGTTTAAAGCGGACCATCCTTGAGGGCGGTTTTGTCGCCGGCGCTTTTTCGGAAGGACGTCTGAAAGGCTTCGTCGCCGTCACGGCCGGCCTGTTCGGCGGCGAAAACAAATACCTTGATTTGGCCTCAATCCATATCTCCGAGGACATGCGGGGCCATGGAATAGGAAGAACTCTTTTTCAGTTTGCCAAAGACTGGGCTGGAAAAAACGGCGCGAAGAAACTTTATATTTCCGCCCACTCCGCCGTTGAAAGCCAGGCTTTTTATAAAGCCATGGGCTGCGTGGAGGCCGCCTGGTACCATCCGGGGCATGTGGAGGAGGAGCCTTATGACTGTCAGCTGGAATGCGTGATATGACCTGTTATATCACCTTGTTTCTTATTCCGGATAATTGCTTCCCCTCCCCCGATTAATATAAAAATAACCGGTGTACATACAACTTGCTGGTAGCAAAAAAAATTATGCCCCATATAGCACATAACAGACATTGCTAACGCCATCAGCTCCGGACATTCTCCTGATTTTTTGCAAAAACGCCAAAACGCCGATAAAAAAATCCCAATATATGTCACAAATCCTGCAACCCCCATATTCACAAGAGTGTTCAACCATTCATTGTGAGCACAGGCAAGCATGCCGCTTCCACCCCACTTTTTTGACAATTCTTCACGAAAAAAATTCTGAATATATAATGAAAAGCCATCCGGTCCACATCCGAAAAGTTTACGGATGACATCTCCTTTCAGAAAGGACTTAACCGCGACTATCCACGAAAAGCCACGGTTATTTCCCCAATATTCATCAAATAAAAGATAGGTGCTTTCATTTCTCACATGTTCTGGAAGCACCTCCGCTGTATTCAGATATACATAGACCACGGTTGTAACAGCAATTCCAAGAATTACTATAGACAGTGCTCCCCGCACCTCTCTTATTTTGCGGACATCCAACCAACTTCCATTCTTTATTTTTTTTAGGCAGATATAAAATGCAATAGTAATTATTAGAAATATCCCGGTTATTTTTCCCTCCGTAAAAAAGATGGCAAATGCCTCTGCCTGAATTTCCCTTTCTGCAAACATTTTCTGAAAAACACCAACAAGACTGAAACTTCCAAAGCATATTATAAGAACTTCAAGAAAGCGTAAAAACTTTTTATTTGATACTATGGAAATCCAGAGCAAAACCCCAAACAATATACCAACAGCAAAAAATATACTGTCCGAGCCTAACGTTACTACTGTCATAAATCCAACTGCTGTAAATATTCCTCCCCCAATCCGTATATACCTATTATCATAAAACCAGAATGCAAACACTCCAAGGGGGAGCAAAATTGCCACATAACTTGAATACCAAGTCACCTGTCCTATGGTTGACAGGAAGTTAAGCATATACCTTTCCTCTACCCCCGTGTACATCCCTAATGGGTCAAAACCAAAGCGCATCAAAACCGCTAACAAAAAAACCAAAAAGGCGGCAACAAAACCATATTTAATAACAAAGTTTTCCTCCGTCCAGTAGCGTGATACAAAATAATAAATAAACACAAAACAAATCTGTGCAATCAGTCCCATATACCAACCGCTATACCCCCATATCACCTGTTCTATATAAGGGGATATCAGAGCAGAAAGCAACGCTACAGCAAGATATACTAATGCAAAGCAGTCAACGGTGGAGATTTCCCGTTGTTTATTCTCTCTTATAAGTTTATGTTTTTTCTTAAACAATGTCAGAAATGCAGTAGCTATTAAAATTATCCCTGTTCCCAAAGTCAAAATGAAAAAAAACTTCCACTTTGCATATCCTATATCATAATACTTATTTTGATAATAAAATGGATAAACTACCATTATTAAAAATACATATATTGTTACAACTTCCTGCTGTAATCCATTTATTATAGTTCCTTCCTTCTTCTTTCCCGCTATTTCCTTTCGGTTGCCCCTTTCCATGATTTCATCCTCATTATTCTTATCAAAAATAATCACTTTAAATTTCTCTATTTATATGGAAAGCGGGCTGCCCATTAAAACAGCAGCCCGCCACAGTTCACACTTGGCCTCCAAGACCTAATTCCTTAAAATAATTACTGCACTTCAACAAATGCTGTTACTCCCAAGGAGGTCATATCCACCACTACATGGTCCTCTCTTACTTCTGCCACATTCAGGTTAACCCACTGTTTATCAACATACTGGAATACCTGAATTTTCTGTTCTGCTGTTACACCAGGCATGTAAAAGTTTACTGTTGCTGTTTCAAAAACAGCAGTAGATTTGGGGTCAACAACATTTAAAACCTTTCCACCTATAGTATCAGCCTGAGCCTTTGCCCAATCAACATATGTTAACAGCGGCTTTTGGATTGAAAAGCTAACATTGCTAACCTTTCCATCGAGGACAACTCCGCCTCCCTGCCCTACAGGTGTAACCTCGTCAAGCCCTGGAAGTTCCATAACAGAATTACTGAGATATTCTCCCATAGTCTTCCCTTCATTTTCTGCTCCTAACCATGCTTCATAAGGAATGCCAGTTGCTGCAATCTCAAGCGCAAAAGCTTCTGCTGCTCTTGCAATTTCTGCTTCACGGCTGTCCATAACTGTATTTGTATTCACTTGATTTCCAGATACCGATTCCTTACCTTCTTCTGCGGATACAACCATACATGCAGAAATCGTCATAACGCCTGCTGCAATTAATGCTATAATTCTTTTAGTTTTCATTTCTAAATACCTCCTTAGATTAATTTGATTTTTCCAAGTGTGAACAATACTTTTTTAAGTCCGCTTGTATTATACCCCCCCCCTGGAATTTCCGCAAGAAAATTCTAAAAAACTTTCATATTTGTGTCCCGCTTTTACTCTTTTATATTACCTTATCTGCAAAACAAATATTTAGCCAAACTCTTTTACTTTACTACTCATCAAAAAACGATTGACCAATTACCAGCCAATCGCTTTATCATTCAGTCTATACAAACCCTACCTCACAAAGTTCGTCCTCTCAAAAGGCTCCCTCGTCGGCACGCCGTACTTTTCCCTTCCAAGGGCAATACTCTTCATCAGAAACGCCATATTGTTTGCAAGGGTGCGCATCATCTGCAGTCCTTCCGCATCCTGACTGGCTTCCCCGGGAAGCGTCCCGTGAATCCCGTTCCAATACTGACCCGATGCGATGGGCATCCCCGAAATTCCGAAGAACTTATTTAACTCATCATATGTAGCCGTAAGACCTCCTCTTCTTGCAGCCGCAACCGCCGCGCCTACCTTCATGGTCTTGTCAAAATGCGTGCTGTAAAAAAGTCTGGTCAGAAAAGCCACCAGCGTGGCGTTAGCGGAAGCATAATAAACCGGGCTTCCCACCACAAGGCCGTCGCTTTCCTCAAACTTAGCCGCCGTCTCGTTCACCAAATCATCAAAAACGCACTTCCCCGTCTGGGCGCACCGCCGGCAGCCGATGCATCCTCTGATATCTTTATTTCCAATATGCAGAATCTCCGTCTCAATCCCTTCCGCCGCGAAGACTTTCTCCATCTCCCACAATGCGGTCGCGGTATTTCCCTTAGGATTCGGACTTCCGTTAATCATTAAAACCTTCATACCCGTTCCCTCCATTTATCATTTTATTTCCGGTTATTATATTTCATTATAAATCAAATATTCCATATGTACAGCTTTTATTCGCCCATTCTTTTAGAAACGCTTTCTCCGCCTCGCCGTCATGGACGCGCCGTCGGTGCGGAAATATTTTTATAAATAATGATATTTCTCCCTTTTAGCAGCCAGAAATCCCAGTGAAATTATGAAAGCAAAAACCTCCGCTACCGTAATCGCCCACCAGATACCGTCAAGCCCCAGAAGAAGCGGCAGAAGAAGTACCGAAAGCAGTTGGAACACCAGCGTCCGCAAAAAAGAAATGGCAGCCGAAATCCCGCCGTTACTGAGGGCCGTAAAAAAGGCGGAAGTAAAGATGTTAAGGCCCGCCAGAATAAATGAAAAGGAAAACAGCCGGAAAGCATGGACCGTCATGGCAAGCAGCTCCGCATCATATCCCACGAAAACCGCAGCCAGCGGATGAGCCAGCCCCCGTGAGAGAAGCATCATCACGATTCCCGCCGTTCCCATCAGCAGATAGCTCTTTTTCAGCAGACTCTTCAGCTCCCCATGGTGTCCCGCGCCGTAATGATACCCCACCACAGGCCCGGTTCCAATGGTATAGCCGATAAACATCGCCACAAAAACAAACTGGACATACATCAATACGCCATAGGCCGCAACACCGTTTTCACCCGAAAATTTCAGTAATTGAAAATTGTAGACAATGCTGACCAGCGAACCCGATATATTGGACATCAGCTCAGAAGAACCGTTGCCGCATGCCTTTAGCAGGATATCCGCCTCGAATCCTGTCCGTACAAGCCGCAAAAGGCTTTTGTTGGGCCACAGGAAATAAATAAAAGGCAGGAGCCCTCCGACACACTGGCTGATTCCCGTCGCCAGCGCCGCCCCGGCAACGCCCCACCGGAAACCTGCAATAAACAGCGCGTCCAGCGCCATATTTGTTACGCCAGCCGCCACCGTGACCGCCAGCCCCAGCTTCGGCTTTTCCGCCGCCGCAAGAAAGGACTGAAATACGTTCTGCAGCATAAAAGCGCTGTTAAACAGCAAAACCACCCTGCCGTAGACCACACAGTCCTCCATCATGGCTTTTGTCGCGCCAAGCATTCCCGCAATCGGCTCCATAAAAATAATACCGATAGCGGAGAGCGCCACGCCCAAAATGGCAGTCAGGTTCACCAGCATGGAAAAATAACGGTTTGCCCTGTCGGCGTCCTTCTCTCCAAGCGTTTTTGCAACCAGAGCGCAGCCGCCTGTTCCAATCATAAAGCCAAAGCCGCCCAGAATCATCAAAAATGGCATAACCAGATTAATGGCCGCAAAAGGCACCTTCCCCACGAAATTCGATACAAAGAGCCCGTCAACCACTCCGTAAATAGAAGTGAACACCATCATTATGATGGAGGGCATGCAAAAACGAAATAATTTTTTGTATGTAAAGTGGTCTGATAACTGAACCGCCATTATTTTTCCTCCCAACCTTCCGTATTTAATTCCTGCATACTTTCTTTCAGCAGCGCCGTATATTTACGGAATAAGCCGATAAACGCCTTCTGTTCTTCCCCGCTCATGCCCGAAAAGGCCTTACATTCCAGGTCAATCACTTTATCAGCCGTCTCCTCCGCCAGCCGCTTCCCTTTCGGCGTCAGCCTCAGCCCTTTGCTGCGTCGGTCGTCCATTCCCTCTTCCGCCCGGATATAACCGTCTTTTTCCATCTTTTTCAATGCGGAATGGACGGTCTGCTTGGGCTGATAAAGGACATTGCAGATTTCCCGCAGCGTAAGCTCCTCCTTTTCTATCCGAAAAGTATACAATATCCAGAAAACACTGTCTGAAAGCCCCAGCGACCTGGCGGCGCAGCGGTAAATATCGTCGTTTTCCTTTACAATATTGTTGAACTCCAAAAGTCCTTTTTTCATAAATTTCCTCCATCTTTATACTCCATCATATGTACCCGTCAGAAAAAGCCGGCGGCTTATCTTCCGCTCCCGCTTTTTCCCTCAGTTTTATTCGTCCGAAATCGGACATTGTCATTTTAGTCCGATTTCAGACATTTGTCAATAGCTCTTTTACATAAAAAGCACAGATACCGGACTTTATCCCGATACCTGTGCTTTTGCATCATTTTGCAGTTAAATCTTTACTTTTATCTTCTCACCCATTTTCCGAAAAAATTCTTTTTATATTTGAGCAGTTCCTCCTTAGCCTCCTTATAGTCTTCCGCTTTCAGCAGGTATTCCACGCCCTTTTTAATATTCGCCGGTACGCCCAGACCCTGCCCGTAAATCACGCCCAGCATATAAAACGCTTCCCTGTTCTTCCAGTCTACCTGTTCCAGAAACTCCCTTGCCTTCACATAATCCTGAACCGTGCCCAAGCCCCGGAAATAGCATTTTCCCAAATAGCAGACGCCGTTATGGCTCCCGAACCAATCACCAGTTTTGCATATTCCATATAACTCCAGCCCGTTTTATCCGCCTGTAGCTGCAGCCACCCGTAAGTACTTGCCGCCGCGCCCAAAAACAGTAACAAAACGGCCAGCCATAGCGTCAACAATTTTTCTCTTGTAATGCTCAGACAGTAACCGCCACTCTGCCCGTTTAAATTTTTCTTATCCAGAATATCTTCCCCCCTGCCTGTTTCTGCTCTGATTATATCAAAAAAATATGTAGAAAAAATCCTTTCACACAGAAACACTATAGATTTCTGACACCTTTCGCCATATCCTGACATATATTTAAAATAAACTCCAGTACAGTGGAATATTTTCACCAAATAGAAGGAGCAAAATGGCGAAAGAAGCAGAATGGAATAAAAACTTTAACATTGGAGTTGATTCCATCGACAATGCACACCGAAAACTTTTTTCAATTGTTCGCAGACTAGTCAATTTAAGCCAAAATGAACATAACGGCCAGTGGGCATGCGCCGAGGGTATCAAATATTTTAAACGTTACGCGATAGAGCACTTTACCGACGAAGAAGCATATATGCAGTCCATTGATTACAGCGGGTATAATATCCACAAACGCCTTCACGACGATATGCGCTATAAAACCCTTCCTGCTCTCGAAAAAGATTTATCAGAGTCAGATTATTCCCAGGAATCCATCCATCATTTTCTTGGCATCTGCCTCGGATGGCTGACTGCACACATTATGATTGAGGACCGCGCAATTGCCGGAAAAATACCAAATAAATGGAAAAGAGATAATACCGGGGAGGCTATGGACGCTCTGGAAGATGCCCTGTCCGTCACCATACAGGAAATATTCAGATTACAGATAGAAATTGTCAGCGAACATTACAACGCCGAAAACTTCGGCAACAGCATTGTTGACCGGCTGACCTACTGCTCGCTGGACGGCAGACGGGTACATATCTTTCTGGTACTCGAAGATGCTCTGGTGCTGCGCGCCGTAAGTTCCATGTTGAATATGCCAATAAAAAAAGTAGATAAAATGGTTATAAATGCCGCCAGGCAACTTTCCCAACAAATAGTCGAACAGGTCGGTATTCACTCCCGCCTTTCCTCAAAATATTTACTAGAAAGCAATCACCTGATGACAACAGAGCAATTCCAACAGGCGTTTTATGCGGAATATTTCGATTATAACCTGCTGCTTAATACAGGAACGGGGTATTTTGCTTTTTGTATTAAGATGGTATAAGCAGACATATTAAACTGTATGGTGATAAATATTTATTGTTAAATAAAGCATTTTGATTAGAAGATGCGCGATTTTCAAATTTATCAGGAAAAGCATAAAACAACACGTTTTTCTGCCGTTATTATACAGAATTTTAATCCAGTCGCTCCCAACAAGGGGAGCGACTTCTGCCCTCCTACGTTTTAATAACAGCTTATGCCATTTCAATCCATACGCTCACAAGGGGAGCCACACGAATTGGCGTTTAGTACTCCAATCGGATATGATTTCAATCCACGCTCCCGCAAGGGGAGCGACGTGAATGAAAGAAAATACGTTATTGTCTGCAATATTTCAATCCACGCTCCCTGGACAATGCCGAAAACGCCTCATCGATAAAAGCCAGCTTTGCACAGCAG
>CAMSTM010000101.1 GCA_947063675.1 uncultured Lachnospiraceae bacterium
AATTGGAGGAACAATCATGGAAGAAAGAAAATACACATTTTACGACAGATATCATAATTCATAAACAGCTTGTGGATATTTCTCTCGATAATCTCCTCCAGAAGGATAACTGTCTTTTTCCTGTTTTTGGAACCGGCGCCCTCCTTCACCGGAAGCTGTACGATTCTGTCCAGAACCCCCGGCACCTGGACTGTCGCGAACTCCAAATCCCCCTCGCCGTTCTTTTTCCTGACAAGAGCGCCGATATTTAAGGTCTTATTCCTGATAAGGGGAAAGGGTCTCGAGGAGTCCACCGCCATGGGCGTGAGCACCGGATAAACGTTTTCCTCGTAATACTTATCCACAAATGCGGCTTCCTTTCCGGTAAGCTCCTCGTGGCGTTTGATTACACGGAGACCGTTATTTGAAAGCCCCGGAAGAATTTCCTTATTGTAAATCCCGTACTGCTCCGCCACCAGCTCGTGAGTCACCTGGCTTAGCGCGGATATCTGTTCTTTCGCGGTCATTCCCGCAATATCCCTTTTTTCATAGCCCGCGTTGACCATATCCATCAAAGACGCCACCCTGACCATAAAAAACTCTGCCAGGTTGGAAGATGTAATGCTTAAGAATTTCAGCCGCTCAAAGAGGGGATTGTTTTTGTCCCTGGCCTCGCTTAACACCCTCTTGTTGAACATCACCCAGCTCAGCTCCCTGTTGCTGTAATATTTCGGGTCGTCATAATTGATTGTATTGCTCATAGTAATTTCCCTCCACATTTAAAACCGGCTTACTATGCACGGACCTTGCCTGCCGGTTCTTTCGGCCTGCCGCCGTTAACGTTTCCTTCTGATTTCCGGCCTGATATTATATACTTCCTCAAAGAAATCCGCCCTCGCCCCGAAAAGCCCGCGCTCAAGGGTAATATCCTCGTTTGTATTCACGGAAATAATAAGCTTGTCTTCCTTTAAGGAAATTCTCACATCCCTGAATTTCTGCTTATGGCTCCTGTCAAGAGCGTTTGACAGCCGCAGAATCGCCGTCAGCTTCGCAATTTTCAGATAAGCGTCCCTGTCAATAGTATCAAGGCTCCCCGCTCCGTAATAGTCGAATTCCAGATGATTATACCGCACCACATTCGCCACGATTTCCCTCTCAATATGGGAAAGCCCGATAATTTCCGTTGACATGATAATACTGTAGGAGCACTCCCCCAGGTTTACCATACTGATGTACTTTCCGCAGTCATGCAGAATCGTGGATATCTGTAAAAGCAGCCGCTCTCTCCTGCCAAGCCCGTGAATCCTCCGCATGCTGTCGAAAATGGTAAGCGCGATTTTTTCCAGCGTCTCGCTTCTTTTCTTGCTGCCCCGGTATCTCTTGCTGATATTCTGGGCGCAGGCAATAATATCCTTTTCAAAATCGTGGGTGGAAGCGATAATTTTGTGCTTCTCCGCATACTCGTAGGCGATACCGTCGCTTAAGGTCACCCCCGGCGACCAGATTTGCTCCGCCCCCATGGCGTCCATAATGGTGTAAAGTATCATCATGGAAATATAAAGCAGCGGCACATTTTCCTCCGGCATATCCAGAATCTTTGCGATTTCCGAAAGGCTTTTGGTGTTGTAGATGTTCAGAAAATAATCCATGGACTGCCTGTCCGCAAATCCCCTGATGACGTCGCTGTCCTTTTTGCGCCTCACCACATTGGAAAGATAATCGTCCACCACAATAATGCTCTTGATTTCCCTGTCCTTTAAATAAAGCTTCTTGTACACATTCATCTGGGACTCCACCATCTCCCGAATCAGCTCCCCGTATCTGGAAAAGCCGACTCCAAGGTGGAAAAGCCGCTCCTGAAGCCTTAAAACCCCAATCCGCATATTCTGGGTGGATACAAGAGTGTCGTTGTCAAATAAAGAAACCTGAATGCTGCCCCCGCCGATATCCAAAATGGCGGTTCCGCTTTCAATGATTTTCTGAAATCCTTCCCCCTGAAAGGCAATAGACTTATAGTCTAAAAACCTCTGCTCGGAATTGCTCAGCACATCGATATGGATTCCCGTCCTCTGCTCAATCTGGTCAAGCAGAATAATCGTATTTTTCGACTCTCTGATGGCGCTGGTGCCATAGGCCTTGTAGTCGCTCACCTGATAGGACTTCATAATCCCTGAAAATTCTTTCAGCACATGGCAGAGCTCATCCACCCTTTCATAGGAGAGCTTGCCGTCCCCATAAGTCTCCGTCCCCATATCGATGCTGTGCCGGATATGGTCGATTTCCTGCATCCCCCGAAGCTTTGAAACCTCAAAAATTTTCATAGACAATTCATAAGACCCCACGTCGATTGCGGCAAATGTTTTTACCTGCATACCTCCTCCTTCCTGCGCGTCCCCAGCAGATAATCTATAAACTGCTGGGCGCATCTCCCCGATAATCCGCCGTGAGCAAGCTCCCACTTGTTTGCCTCCTGCAAAAGCTCCTCCTCTGGCATTTCAACCCCGTATCTTTCCGCCAGAACACGGACGATATTCTGGAATTCCTTTTTATCCGGCGCGGCGAAGAAAATCGTGACGCCAAAGCGCGACACCAGAGAAAGCTTCTCCTGAACCGTATCCCCCGCATGCAGGTCGTCCCTTCTCTCCTCCTTGTCGGAAAACTTCTCCCTGACCAGATGCCGCCTGTTGGATGTGGCGTAAATCAGCACATTCTCCGGCTTCTTTTCCAGACCGCCCTCAATGACGGCTTTTAAATATTTATACTCAACCTCAAAATCCTCAAAGCTCAAATCATCCATATAAATAATGAATTTATAGTTCCTGTTTTTGACCTGTGTAATCACTTCGTTCAAATCCTGGAACTGATGCTTGTACATTTCTATAATACGAAGTCCCCTGCCGTAATATTCATTGGCAATTCCCTTGATGCTGGAGGATTTTCCTGTGCCGGCATCACCGAAAAGCAGACAGTTGTTGGCTTTTCTTCCTTCCACAAAGGCCAGGGTATTTTCAACCAGCTTTTTTTTTGGGATTTCATAACCCACCAAGTCGTCCAGATGAACATGGGCAATATTCCTGATGGGTACGATTTCAACTCCCGCCTCCCCGTGAACTACCCGAAACGCCTTGTGGAGCCCGAACTTTCCCACGCCGTAATCCCGGTAAAATTCCGTGAGCGTATCCTTCATTTCCTCCGGCGTGTGGTCTTTGGTGAACTTCACCGCCAGAGAACATATCCTGTCCCTGATGCGGCTGTTGTACACCTTGCTCTCACCGTCTGCGCCCTCATAATCCAGAATCATTTTAAACTCGTCCATATGGAGCGCTTTTGCCATTTTTCGGAAGTCAAAGTCAAAAAACTCCTTGAAAATCACAATGTCATGGCACGCCGCCTGATTGATGGTTCCCCCTACTTTCCCTCTGATTTCACAGGCTCTGCTGTAGCTGTTTTCGTTGTTCACCAGAAGATTGGCCAGATAACAGTGCCACAGATTCCCGTAAAACCCGTGGTTCTCCGCCATTTCAAATAGCCGGTGCATACAACTGCAGCAGACCGTCCGCGCCTCCTCCTGTTTTGCCTTCTCCTCATAATGCTCCATAAGCCACGCCATATCATATAAGAGGGCGCCCTCCTTATCGGGAAATTCCTTATATACAATCAGTTCCTTTTCTCTCATTTTTCCTCATTCCTGTGCCGCTTTTGCCTGCACTTCGTATTTTCTTTCTGAACGCAGATTTTAGCAGACTTACGCCTGTCAGTAATTTCCCAGAATCCGCATGTTCCGCGCTTCTTCCCGCAGCCCGCGCAGCGCGTTTTTTACCGCGCTGTCCGAAAGATTTCCGTCAAAATCAATAAAGAAGCGATACTCCCAGTTCCGCCCCTCTATGGGCCTGCTCTCGATTCGGTTCATGTTCAGATTATTGTAAATGAAATGAGACAGCATATGATAAAGAGAACCGCTTTCATGGGGAACCTCAAAACAAATGCTGACCTTCCCGGCATCCTTTAAGAAAATTTTCTGATTCGTAACAATAATAAAGCGCGTGGAGTTGGTGCTGGACTGATTGACGCCCTTTTGAAGCACGGAAAGCCCATAAAGCCCGGCCGCATATTCGCTGGCAATGGCCGCCTGGGTCTTATCCTTATCCTCCGCCACCTTCCTTGCCGCAAAGGCATTGTTCTGCATACTGATTTGCTGCCAGCTGTAGCCGTTTAAAAACCTCGCCGACTGCATCAGGGACTGCGGATGGGAGTAAACCGTTTTGATATCCTCCATTTTCGTTCCCGGCACCGCCATCAGACAATGCTCTATTTTGATAATCTGCTCGCCTACGATATAATTTTCAAATTCCGCCAGAAGGTCATAAATTTCACTGACAATCCCCGCCGTGGAGTTTTCGATGGGAAGCACCGCAAAGTCCGCGCTGCCCTCGTCAATGGCAATCATGGCGTCCCGGAAGGTGTCCACATGAAAACTGCTCACCTTATCCCCGAAATACTGTACCATAGCCGCCTGAGAGTAAGCTCCCTCCGCGCCCTGGAACACTACCCTTGCCTTTTCACTCAGTTCCCCCACCCCGATAAAGGGAAGATTGCCCATACTGCCGTGCTCCGCCAAAAGCCGGTATTGAAGCTTCCGGCTCATGGACATAATCTGCTCAAACAGCTCCTCGATTCCCCGGCTGTTGAAATCATTGTGGGTAAGAGATTTCACCTTGCGGAGCTTTTCGTCCTCCCTTACCCTGTCAAATACCTTTTTGCCTGTCTCTATTTTGAACTCAGCCACCTGGCGGCTGATATCCATTCTCTTTTCATATAAATCCACGATTTGTTCGTCGATTGCGTCAATCTGTTCGCGCAGCTTAAGTAAGTCCATTTTTATCCTCTTTTCCGCAGCAGAATCTGGAAATCTGTTTTCTCTGCTTTCGTTTTTTATCATATAATGAATCGCGCGGATTCGCAAGTATCTGACTGCGCTTTATTTGGGAAATGTAACAGAATAAAGACGAAGCCTTACAGGCAAGGCTCCTGATATCCGTCCCTTCTTACCACCAGGAAAAAACAATTCCCGCAAGAGGCGACATTACAATCATTATCATTGAAAACGTAAAAGATTCAATGGAAATCAGCGTCGCTCTCTGCTCGGAGGGAAACATATCCTGCAGCATGGAATCCGTCCTCACCTGAAGCGCATCGTCGCCAAACGCGGCAAGAAAACCGCCCAGCATCATGATAAGGTACATACCCGAATGCTCCGCAAGCACCCCGAAAAGCACAGCCAGCCCAGTCGCCGCAAACAAACTCCTGTATCGCAGCTTTTTACACTTAAGGATAATTTTCGCTCCCAATACGCCGCCCATCTCCATGAAAAACAGGGCGAAACCAAGAGCCCAGCCCGGCATGCCGGCCTTTGGGAGCTTTGCCTGCAGGAAAAACAGCAGCAGGACATCAACAGCTCCGACCAGAGAATTAGAGAGCATCAAAACCATCGTTTTTCCCTCCCGTCTTATAAAAGACAGGCTTTCCATAAAGCATTTAACGAATTCCCCGCTGATGGAGCCAAGCACGCCTCTCTCGTCCTGCCTGCCCTTTTCGCCGGCCCATACCTCACGCAGCGGTATCAGCGTCCCTATCTGCACGGCGCACATGAAAACGTCAATTCCGTACGCCGCCCGGTGCCCGATAAACAGAGCAAATCCCGCGCACAAAGTTGACATGCCTCCGCAAAAGCGGTGGATAATAAGCTGGTTTGACGCATACTTTTCATAATATGCTTCGTCTCCGGCTATTTTTAGGGAATCATAGGCAAGGGCGTCCCCTGAGCCGGAGGAAAAATTATAGCTCATGGCAAAAAATGCAAGCGCCACGCAGACCATGAACAGGTTGCCGGAAAGTATCATTACGATATTTCCGATTATTTTCATCACCGTGCTTACAATCAGCATGTTTTTTCTTCCGAACAAATCGGCAAGAATGCCTGACGGAATCTCAAAAATCAGGCTTGTTATGTGAAAAACTGTCTCGGCCAGGCCGATTTCCGGCAGGCTGTATCCTCTTGCCGCCAGTATTGCCACCCACGCACCGGTCAATGACAGATTCCAGAGCGCGGAAGATAAATAGAGTCCTGATATTTGTTTTTTGATATTAAACATAATAAAATCTCCTTAACTTTTAATTTTACAGTAAACGTTAAGGAGACAATGCGCTGATTTTATGGAATTCGCCAGGTTAATGATGCGACAGCCGTTGACAGATACTTTTTATATCAGAAAATAAATCCTCACAAAGTACCTCCATGCTGTCCGTTCCGTTTACGAATCTTCCTGAAAATGGGCGCACTATCCCCGTGAAAGGGAAAAATATAACCTTTTTTCAGTTGCAGATTCGTCATTTTCCAGGACATCAATTTAACCTCGCCAAAATATTATATTATTGATTATACGGAAATTTCTTTGAAAAGTCAATTTTTAAAAACATTCAATACGGAAATCAATACGCCGGTCTGAAAAAACTCCTTACTCCGCCCTGGAAATATCCGTTCCGAAGTACTTTTCCGAAAGCTCCGTCAGCTTCCCTTCCGCCGAAAGCTCCGCAATCGCCTGATTGACAGCCTCCTTAAGGCTTTCCGTCTCCGCCCCTTTTCTAAAAGGAATCGCCACCTGAGTTGCATCGCTGGCCAGCGTTGCAATTTTGATATTGGCGTCGGGGTGCGCTTTCATATAATCATAATAAGTAACTTCCGCATTTAAGGTTGCGTCAATCCGCCCGGTAAGAAGCAACTCAAAGGTCTGGTTCAAATCATCCACACCGGTAACCTCCGCTCCATAGCTTTCAGCCACCTCCGCATAGGTGCTGGAGATGGTGTTGGCTGTGTGCTTCCCGTCCAAATCTTCCATGGACTGGATTTCTTCATAATCACCTTTTACAATGACCGCCGTCCGGTTATAGGCATAGGGCGTGCTGAAATCATATTTCTTCTGCCTCTCTTCCGTGATATCCACGCCGTTTACCATGATATCATATCGTCCGGCGTCAAGCCCTGCAAGCAGTCCGTCCCATTCGCCCTCCACAAAGCTTGCCGTAACTCCCAGCTTCTCTGCAATCAACTTCGCCACCTCAGTGTCATATCCCACAAGATTATCGTTCTCGTCGTGATAGGTCCAGGGCGCCCATGTCCCTTCCATGGCAACGACGATTTCGCCCTTTTCCTGAATCTGCGCAAGCAAATCCTTGCCTGACGCCCCGGCCTCTGCTTCACTTCCTGCAGCCGCGTCGGAACCGGCGCCGCCTGCTTCCGCCGTTTTGCTGTTGCCGCATCCTGTCAGAAACAGGGCGGATAATAAAACTGCCGATAATAAAGTATTTACAATTTTCCTTTTCATAATCAGAAAACTCCTCCTATTCCAGTTCCGCTTGCGCTTCTCCTCTGCCGCTTTCGCCCACGGTCTGCAAAAACACCTTCGTCCTCTCCTCTTTGGGATTTGCAAAAAACTCTTTTGAGCTTCCCGCTTCCACCAGCGTCCCGTCCTCCATGAACATCACCTTGCTGGACACATTTCTTGCAAAACCCATCTCATGGGTGACAACAAGCATAGTCATCCCCTCGTCCGCAAGCTGGCGCATGACGGAAAGCACCTCTCCGGTAAGCTCCGGGTCCAGCGCGGAGGTGGGCTCGTCAAAGTAAATAATCTCCGGCTCCGTGGCAATGGCGCGGGCAATGGCCACTCTCTGCTGCTGGCCGCCGGAAAGCTGGTCGGGATAATAATGATACCTGGCGGACATGCCCACTTTGTCAAGCGCACGCCTTCCGATTTCCTCCGCCTCTGCCTTTGGCATTTTTCGCGCAATAACCAGACCTTCGGTTACATTCTGCAGAGCAGTTTTATTTAAAAACAAATTATAATTCTGAAAAACAAACGCGGTCTTTCGCCGCAATCGGGAAATCTCCTTTTTGGAAACCTTCCCGAATATGAATTCCTCTCCGTCGAAAATCATGGAGCCTCCATCGGCTGCTTCCAGAAAATTCATACAACGCAGGAGCGTGGTCTTTCCCGAACCGCTGGGACCCAGAACCGCCACCACGTCTCCCTGCTCCACGACAAAGCTTACGCCCTTTAAGACTTCAAGTCCGTCGAAAGATTTCCGTATATTTTTAATTTCCAGCATACGTCAATCCTCCCTCCTTTTGTGTGTTGCGAGCCTCTTTTCCCCGGCTCTCTGCAGTCCTGTAAGCACTGTGGAAAATAAAAGATAAATCAGTCCGACTTCTATGTATAAGACAAGGGGCTCATAGGTTCTGGCCACGATGCGCTGGGTCACCATGAACATCTCCGTCACAGTGATATTCGCCGCAAGGGAGGTATCCTTTACCATCGCTATCAGTGAATTGGAAAGAGGCGGAAAGGCTGTGCGCATGGCCTGTGGAAGGACAATCCGGCGCATAATCTGCATATAAGACATTCCCGCGCAGTAGCCTGCTTCCATCTGCCCTGCCGGTACTGCTTCCAGTGCCGCACGGATGGACTCTGCACAGTAAGCGCCTTCGTTGAGAGAAAATACCAGCACTGCAGCCGGAAAAGGTTCAATCAGAATCCCTACATTAGGAAGTCCGTAAAACACCACGAAAAGCTGTACCAGAAGCGGCGTTCCCCGGAAAATCCAGATATAAAATCTCGCCAGCTGCTTTAACACTTTCACATTTGCAAACTGTACCATTGCCATAGCCACGGCAATCACAAGCGCCAGCGAAAAGGCAATCACAGTCAGAGGGATTGTCATGGTAAGCCCCGGCAAAAGAATTTTCCAAAAGGAATCCGCTAAAAGACTCCATAATTCTTCATTCATTTTATCTGTCACCTTCTTCCCTGTGTCCGAACTTATATTCGTTCCGGTTTATATTATCAGACATGCGGATAAATGGCAACGCTTTATTTTAGCAAATTAGTTTGCTTATCAGGAAATGCCTTTTTCAATACCACGTTTACGGATGTACAGCTTAATAATAAAGCACAGAATCAGCACACATGCCGCAGCCAATCCATAAACCAGAACGCTGGTATACCATGGGGCTGACTGCATTTCATACAAACCGGGCCGCGTCCGGTAATCCCAATACACATAAATCCCATGGCCAAGCAGAACCCCTACAGTGCTCCCCATTATAATATTCAAAATCCGGTTAATCCGTTCAGTCATGCTTTTTTACCTCCGCCTTTACCAGCAGCATCATAGGCCTGCGCAGTTCGTCTTCCATTCCCGAAAGCTGCATCATTTCTTTCGGCGGCCTTGCCTCCTCGACTGCCTGAAGCTCAAAGCCGTTATTTATCAGTCCCGTCAGTATCTGCGTCAGGGTATGGTGCTGCTTAATCACATCGCACCCCAGAAAACGAGTTTTCCTCTCCCCCGGCATAAAATAGTTGTCTATCGGCCAGTATAGCGGCTTTCCATCATTGTCATAAATCCAGTCCTGCCCGACCCCTGCGGTAAAAACCGGATGCTCGATATTAAAAATGAACACTCCGCCCTGCTTTAAGGTTCTGTGGACTTTCCGGAAAATTTGCTCAATATTTTCAATATAATGCAGCGCCAGATTTGAGATAACGCAGTCCCACCGGTTTTCCGGGTAATCGTATTCCTCAATTCCGCATACCCGGTATTCAATCCTGCTCTCCCCGTTCCTCCGCCTTGCTTCCTCAATCATTTTCCGGCTTATATCAACGCCCAATACCTCCTTTGCCCCTTTTTCCGCAGAAAACCGACAGTGCCAGCCATATCCGCATCCCAAATCCAGAACGCTCCTGCCTTCAAGGTCGGGAAAAAGAGTCTGCAGCTGATGCCATTCCCCGGCGGCGGCAAGCCCTTCTTTGCTTCGGGGCATTTTGGCGTATTCTTTAAAAAAATTGTCGTTGTCATATTCGTTGTTCATAATCATTTCTCCGTCAGGCTCAGGTTATGGCTTAATAACAGTCAGTTTCAAAAAGTTTCTCTACGGACTCTTCTGCTTCCGGCCGTTCCTTCACCGATGCTTTTCTGATAAAACCACATATTTAATATACCATATCCATACAGCTATTTCCATATTAAGCATGAAAGCAAACACAAGCCTGTATTGTTTACATAAAGAGAGCCAACAAACTGTAATTTCCCACAACAAGTCTGTTGGCTCTACGTTATATGCATTTTGCTCTTTTTTATATATTTGTTCTGTCAGGCAATTATAATTTATTTTGTGTCCTGAATCAGCTGATAGGCTTCCTTTGCATAATCAGCATTTTTAAGAAACAAGTCAGGAAGTTCATCTATTCTGTCAACATCATTACAACAATACTGCACAATATATGTAACGATAGTTTCGATATTTTTCCCGCATTTATCAAACAATTCCGCAGACTTTATCCAATTATCCTGCTTATATTCCCGCCCTAATTCATGAATAATCTCTGCAAGCCTGTCATAATTTGCGCAGTATGGTATATCAGCTTCCTTAACTCCCATAATCTGATTTGGTACTTTAGGCACTTTCCCCATATATTCAGTAATAGAGATAAGAGCTTTCCTGTAATCTTCTTCTGAAAAATTCTTTTTCCATTTCGGAAGTTCTTTTGCAATTTTTTGATAGGCAGAAATTCCAAGAATATACGGTTTTTCTCTAAGCTGTCTTTCCGCTTTTTTCAACAGACAATTACGACTAAGGGTATATTTATCCGGCAGGTTTTCGCCTAATCGGATTTTAATAAATCCGTTTTTGTCACCCACCCCGTTTTTCTCAATATTCCAGGCCAGTTCCAAATCGCTAACAGCAAGCTCTATCATATCTTCCCGGTCACAATCATATATCAGGACACAATTCTTTTCTTCGTCATATCCAACCATCATAACATAATGTATGGGGATATGTTCAGCATGATACATTTTCAGATAGGGAAGATAAAACATATCCATCGGACCCAAAACAACAGGATAGCCTTCATCAATTTCTTTTTTAACAGACTTTTTTGCATATTCTACAGTTGTTCCCCCAATAATTTTATAATCTAACCCTAATTCATCTTTTAAATTTTCATATACTGTTTTTGGCCTTGCGTCATTTGCACTGAACATATAGGGTTTTTCACTATTGTTCATTTTAATGAAAACGGTTTCCCCAAAACTTCCCAATGCAAGAAGAAAACCCTCTGGAATAGATTGATTTGTTCTTGTTGCATACAAATCTTCAATCCCGCTGCACATACAGCATCCACTTGAAAGATGATGTTTTATATCTATCATTTTTCCTGACATTTTGCCCTCCAAATTCCGATTGCGATTTGATGATTTTAAGGAAAATATAAGCTGCTGTATTTCGTTATTAAAATTCCAGCCAACACTTAAAAACACCAGGTTTGTTGCAGGTGAGCTTGCCTGGTGTTTCTAATTGATAGTGTGGAAAAGTTTTGTTTATTTTATCCAATATGTATTTTTCACTAACTGAAAGCCTGACCACTTGTTCTTCGACAGCTTTAAATCCACTTCCAATAATGTTCATCATTTGGACATATAACTCTTTTTCAGTTATGCTTAATCCTATGTCACTTCCGATTTATTTGACTTTTTCGGGCACAAGTTGACCTGCCTTTGTTCCTAACTTAGCAATCATACCTGGCTCAATCAATTTATCGTATCTTTTTGTCAGATTATCAAGTGTAGTAGCTTCTTTACTATCTATAATCGGAAAAGGTTCTTTAAAATAACTGGTCAGCCCCATACTAATGTACCTCCACTATTTTAACGCAAAGTTTGACATTTGTCATTATTGTTATTTCCGTCCCCGCTACGGGATTGGATTTTTCTGCAAATCCGATTCTCCCGCAAGCCGTTTCAGAGCAGCCTTGTCTTCCCCGCTTAACTTGCCATAATTCAGGCGGAGGCGTTTGCAGATAAATACCAAAGACGCGTTCTCCGGGTCGCTGTCTGGACTAGCGGCTTCATCAACGACTTGCAACAGTCCTTTCAGCGGGTTATCCTCCGGGACACTGAAAAAGTCGTCCCTGTGGGTTTCCCGTAAATCAAGGGCTATCCCTTTTATATCCTGCTGGATTATATAGCGGCAAAAGCTGTCATCGTCCCCCGGTATTTTTTTAGTCCATTTTATCTGGTTATAAACTTCTCCTTGCTCATAAAGATAAATTACACTTCCTGCCAACTTCCCATCTTTTTCAGTTAAATATAACCAGCCTTTCTCAAATCCTTCCTGTGCATTTACCTTAGTTGGATAAATTCCGCGTATCCATCCAGGATGATTTTCATGAGTTTCCAGATAATCATGAAGTCTTTGCCACATTGTAAAGTGATGAATTCGATTTTTATTGAGAAAGATAGGGCTGTATGTTAAAATATTGAAATTATTGAAGCGACAAATCGGAATTTAAGGAAGTAATTTATGGGAACAGGAATTATTGTATGTGGGTTAAACGGCACTGGAAAGAGTACACTGGGAAAGGCTCTTGCAGAGAAGTTGCATTTTTATTTTATAGATAATGAAGACTTGTATTTTCCTAAAATAGACCCTGCTTATATCTATGCTGCTCCACGTACTCGTGAAGAGGTTGAAAAACTTCTACTCAATGAAATTGAAAAACATGAAAATTTTGTTTTTGCGTCTGTAAAGGGTGATTATGGAGAAACTATTTATCCTTTTTTTCAATATGCCGTATTGATTGATGTTCCGAAAGACGTTCGGATGAAACGTGTTAAAAACCGTTCTTTTCAGAAATTTGGTAATAGAATGTTATTAGGCGGAGATTTATATGAACAGGAAGAGCGCTTTTTTGATTTAGTCAAATCCAGAGCTGAGAATACCGTTGAAAAATGGATACAGTCTTTAAACTGTCCTATCATAAGAATTGACGGAACAAAACCCATTGAAGAAAATATAAATCTTGTAATAAAACAGATACAAAGCTAAATTCAGATTCGTCGGAGAGTAACACAACAAATAATTCAGAAGTTGCATTAAACTTTATGACACCCTCTATACGATTTTCTTCGCATACTTTCTGTATGCGGCGTTCTGAAATTCCCCAGTTTTTTGCAGCTTCTTGTACCGAAATAAAATCCATATCCTACCTCCACAAATTAATCACGAATAATCATATACGGTCAAGCGAATAATTTCACTGATTTATATATGAGGTTAAATAGTCGGTAATAAGAAAATTTAAATATTAGCTTGAGGTTATAAAAATAGCAGAGGCTCATTATAATCCCCTGCTATTT
>CAMSTM010000102.1 GCA_947063675.1 uncultured Lachnospiraceae bacterium
ATTTCCTTCAATGGCTGTCATTACATATTTTCACTCTTTTTCTGCCTCCACCGGATTGATGCAGTAAGCCTTGATTCTGTCAAATTCCTCCTGAGAGAAATCACCGGTAATCAGATAGGCCACCGCCGTCTTTATCACCGGCTCCTCGTCCTCTTTTAAGAACTTCACACACTGCACGGCGGAATCCGCCCGCTGGTCAAACTGCCCCGGAAGGTATTCCACTCCGAAAACCTTTCCGTCTGCGGGAACGGTAATCTGCTCCCTGTAAAGAATATCCACCGGCGGCTCTGAAAACACGCCGTATAAGGCCTGCTCAAAGATTTCCTCGGACAGATTCTCCACATCATAACGGATAAACACCCGGACGTCCTTAACCGTTGTAATTCCCAGATAACTGCTGATTTCCTCTTTCAGCTCCCTGGCCTTTACCGCAAAGGGAGCCTTCTTTTCAACATAAACGCGTTTTACGTTTCCCATGGTGAATTTAATCATCCTCCTTATTCATCCACTATAAGCCCCTGCATTACATACAGGATTTCTCTGTCTATCGCCGCCTCGGAAATACCCCGTGTCTGCGAGGCGATTTTAAGGCCCTCTAAGACATACATGATATGCCTTGCGGTGCCTCTCGGGTCTTCGCAATAAAACTCTCCGTTTTCCACACCGTCCAAAATCAGCTTCTCAATTACATAAACCGCCGCGTCAAACTGCTTTTTCAGCATATTGTCCTTATACGGCTCCTGATTTTCAAAAAAATACTCATAAATCGCTTTATTTAAGGAAGCGTTCCTGTTCAGGATTTCTTTTTTCTGCTCCTTAAGCAGAAGCGCCAGAATGTCGGAAGGCGCAGCCTCCTTTGGGATATTCCCGGCAAACAAATCGTCCGCGTCCTCCTGCTCGGACCGCAAAACCTCCTCGAAAAGCTCTCTGGTACTCTGAAAATACAAATAGAGGCCTCCGCGGCTGATTTCGCAGGCCTCAACAATATCCTTCATGGTAACCAGTTTGTATCCCTTTTCCATAAAAACTTTTCTTGCGGTTTCCAGAATTAATTTTTTCTTTTGTTCTGATTTCTCGCTCATACCCGCCGCCCTTTACACCGCCTTTTATAACAAACGCCGCCACGCTTCGCGGGCCAGCTTATTGTAATAAAACTGTCTGTATTTTATCATAAAATATCCATGGTGTCCAGAATATGGCTCAGAAGCCGCTGCGCCACTTCCTCCTTGCTCATAATCGGAAGCTGTATGGAATCTTCCTTTGAAATCAGCGTCACGACATTGGTATCCGTTCCGAACCCGGCGCCGGCCTCTTTTAAGTTATTTGCCACAATTAAATCCAGATTCTTTTTTTGAAGCTTTTGGCGGGAGTTCTCCTCCATGTTTTCCGTTTCCATGGAAAATCCGCATAAAAACTGCCCTTCTTTTTTATGGGCGCCCAGAAAGCCCAGAATATCCTCTGTGCGCTCAAGCTCGATGCTCATATCGTCATCCTTTTTCTTTATTTTCTCGTCGGCGGTATGCTTTGGCCGGTAATCCGCCACAGCCGCCGCCTTGATGATGATATTCTGCCCGTCCGCCCGTGATTTGACGGCCCTGGCCATATCCGCCGCCGACAGGATATTCACGGTATTTACGTTGGCCGGAGACGTAAGCCCTGTCTTTCCGGTTACCAGCGTTACGTCCGCCCCGCGCAGCATTGCCGCCCGCGCAATGGCATAGCCCATTTTTCCGGTGGAATGATTGCTGATAAAGCGCACCGGGTCAATCTTCTCCATGGTGGGGCCTGCCGTCACAAGCACCTTAAGCCCCTGCATATCTTTAGGCGTAAGCGCTTTTATAATGTATTCCAGCAAAAGCTCCGGCTCCGGCATCTTCCCCTCCCCGGTATCACCGCAGGCCAGATAACCCGTGGCCGGAGGAATCACTTCCATATGATAATGCGAAAGCAGCTTCATATTATCCTGCGTAACCGGATTCCGATACATTCTTGTATTCATAGCCGGCGCGAAAATTTTCGGACATTCGCAGGCAAGCAGCGTGGTGGTCAGCATATCATCCGCAATTCCGTGGGCAGCTTTGGCAATTACATTTGCGGAGGCCGGCGCCACCAGAAACACGTCTGTCTGCCTTGCCAGCGAGACATGCTCCACACTGTGCTGAAAATTCCGGTCAAAGGTATCCACCAGGCATTTATTTCCCGTCAGCTCCTCAAAGGTAATGGGATTGATAAAATTCGTGGCGTTTTTCGTCATAATCACGGTGACGTCCGCTTTCTTCTTTTTTAACATGCTGGCAAGAGAGGCAATCTTATACGCCGCAATACTTCCTGTCACTCCCAGTACGATATGTTTTCCCTCTAACATCCCTGCTCCTGTTCTGTATTTTTCCGGTAAATAATTTCCAGTCCCTTTAAAGTCAGCTCGTTATCATAAACGATTTTCTTCTTGCAATAAGGTACGATGCACCCGGCCAGCCCGCCGGTGGCAACCACCTGCGCCTGATATCCAAGCTCGTCCCATATACGCTCAATCATGCCGTCAATACAGGACGCCTGTCCCATGATAATACCGCTTTTCATACAGTCTATGGTGTTTTTCCCGATGATTTTTTTCGGCGCTTCCAGACTGATTCTCGGAAGCTGGGAGGTACGGTTTACCAGAGAATCCAGCGATACCCTAACGCCCGGCAGAATCATGCCGCCGATATAATTTTTCCTGTTGTCAACCACGCTGATGGTAGTCGCCGTTCCCATATCAATCATGATAATGGGCGCGCCGTAATAATGAAGCCCTGCCACCGCGTTTACCACCAAATCAGAGCCAAGCTGTCCGGGATTATCCATCAAAATATTTAATCCTGTTTTAATTCCTGGTCCCACCAAAAGAGGCGACACATGCAAAAGCTTTTTGAGCGCCGCCGTCACAATATTATTCAGCGGGGGCACTACCGAAGCGACAATACATCCTGTAATGTTCTCCATCTTAATCTGATACAAGTCCAGCAGCGTTTTAAAGTCCACCACATACTCAAGCTCCGTTTTTGAGCTGTTGGTGGAGACCCTCTCCACAAAGTACGCCCTGTCCTTTTCCATGCAGCCGATTACTATATTTGTATTTCCAATATCCAGTGCAAGAATCATTGTTTCTCCCCGTTTCCTTCTTTATCTCATTACTTTTTCTTTCTTTTTCACTTCAATTCCTTCACGGGCTTTACCTGCATAAGAGCCAGTCCCACGCCCGCAATCAGAATTGCCGCCACCGCGGCCTCCACAATTCCGTTAAAGCTTACAATTCCCATGATAACGTCAATTACCGTATCTCCGGCAATTCCCAACGCCTGCGCATAGGCGTCCTTATATAAGATATAAATACCGCTCATAACAAACAGGGTATTGGTAAATGCCCCCGTCACTCCCGCATAAGCAAGGGCAATGCTTGCGGACGTCTTTTTCCATGCAGTCACCGTCAGGAAAACAAATAAAATAACACCCGTAATAATTCCTGCCGCAGTTCCGGCTATACCACTTCCATTCCCTTTTGTCAGATTATCCACAAACGCTTTGACCGAAAATAAAAAGATAACCGATATCGCCGCGTTAATCAGGATGCGCCATACTTTCTGTTCGCTTTTCAGCAGCCTGCGAATCAGGATGTACACAAAATAAGGAATGACTCCGACTAAAATTCTCGGCACGAAACAAATATAAAGACTCTTGAAAACGCCGGATACGCCGATGACATTTGCCGCCAGAACCGGTGAAAAAACAAAGGCCGACGCCGTAGCCGCCTTAAAGGTGTTGTTAATCAGGCTTGTCAGTCCAAAAACAAATCCCAGAAACGCCCCCTTTTTCGGTCCTAAAAACAGGGCTCCAAGGATAACCGGAATATGGATTACCGTTGCGTTGATTACCACCAGCGGAATATACCCCAGGGGGGTGAATGCCATTATCACAATAATAGCCGTAAACAGTGCCGTGAGCACAAGCTCATAGGTTCTTTCATTTTTCATGGTGCGGTTCCTCCTGTTATTATTCTCTTTCCGAGATACAATACGGTGTAATCATACCATATCAAAAGCCCGGGGGCAACGATTAATTGAAAGATTGAACCATTGTCCCGGGCTGTTTTACGTTTTTACTCATACGCAATCTTTAAGAGTTCTTCCGGCGTGCTTATTCCTTTTTTTACAAGCTTTAAGCCGTTTTCCCTTAGGGTATGCATCCCCTGATTCTCCTTCGCATAGCGGATAATCTCCTCCGTGGAAGCATGGCTGCTTATCATATGGCGCAGCTTTGAATCCACGGCGATAATCTCATGGACGGCAATACGCCCCCTGTAACCGGTATTGTTGCACTGGGCGCAGCCCCTTCCCCTGCGGATTTTCTTTACTTCGCTGCCAAGCAGCTTTTGCTCCTGCGGCGTGGTATCCATCTCCTGGCTGCAGTTGCCGCAGACCTTGCGCATCAGACGCTGGGCGACCATGCCTACCAGAGAGTTGGCAATCAGATAATTTTCCACCCCCATATCCTCCAGGCGGACAATGCTGGAAGCCGCGTCGTTGGTATGGAGCGTACTTAAAACCACGTGCCCAGTGATAGCGGCGCGCACGGAAATCTCTGCAGTCTCCCCGTCACGGGTCTCTCCCACCATGATAATATCCGGGTCCTGACGCAGCAGCGCCCGCAGCCCTGCCTCAAATGTCAGACCCGCCACAGGATTTACCTGAGTCTGGTTAATACCCGGAACATTTTTTTCCACAGGGTCTTCGATGGTGGAGATATTGACCATGCGTCTGGAAAGATATTCCAGTATCATATATAAAGTGGTTGACTTCCCGCTTCCGGTAGGACCCGTAATATAAATAATTCCGTTGGAGCTGTTTAATAATGGAAGAAACTGCCCGTAGCTCTCGCCGTCCATGCCGAACTGCTCCGCATAGTCAAGCTGGGCGGCTGCATTTAAAAGACGCAGAACAGCCTTTTCCCCGAACACCGTAGGCATCAGGGAAACACGGATATTCACGTGGCCGTTTTCCGTCCGCACCCGGAAATGACCGTCCTGAGGGATTCGTTTTTCGGCAATATCCAGATTGGACATGATTTTGATGCGGGCAATCAAAGGCTGATGCACGTTTCTCTGGAGAGTTACATACTCCATAATCACGCCGTCAATCCTCATCCGAACCTTGGTATCCCTGTCAAAGGGTTCGATATGGATATCGCTGGCATTGCTCTTGATGGCTCTTTCCACCAGACTGTTAAGCAGATGGATAATGGGAGCCTCCTCGTCCACATTTTCAAGCTCTGTCAGGTCAAGGTCGTCTATTTCCTCCGCCATGAATCCGGCATTGGCCTGAGTGGCTGCTTTCCTCGCCCCGACCTCGGCAAAATAATAGGAAATCGCCTGACGAAGGGGCTTTTCCTCGCTGAGCATAATCTGCAAAAAGCACCCTGTCTGCTGGCGCGCCTCCTCCAGGGCAAAATAATTCAGCGGGTCGTTTGTCACCAGCACCATGGTGCGGTTTTTGACGCTTAAGGGCAGAAACAGATTTTTTTCCGCAAGCTCCTTGTCTATCATGGCGACCGCCTCCAAATCCACGGTCTGGGAGGCCACGTCCACGATTTCAAGCTCCAGTCTGCTGGCAAGCGCCTCCAACACCTGCTGCTCCGAAACAAACTGCAGCTCGATTAAAATCTGCCCCACGCGCTTATCCCTGTGCTCCTTCTGATAGGCCAGTGCTTCCGCCATCTGCCGGGCGTCTACATAGCCCCGCTCCTCCAGTATTTCCCCAATCCTCAGATTTGTTCTCAACTTCCTTCCCTCCCTGTGCTCTCCTCCTGCAAGGAATGCGCCAAAGTACCGGCATCATACATATAAACGGCCAGCTCGCAGCTCACGTTCGGCTGCTCCACTGTGTTCCACTCCGCATCAAAATACACCTGCTCCTGCCTGTGGAGGGAGCGAAGCATAATGGCCGGATAATTTTCCTCCACATCGTCAAGGAAAGCAAAAATCCTGTTTTCCTCTCCCTGCAGAACCATCCGCCCCGTGGCCGTACATATATAATTATCCGACACCTCCCCTTCTGCATTCGCCGTCACACCGTACAGATAAGGCTCCGGCAGCGCAGGCTTTGCACCGTCTATGGAAAGGGAGACGGGAAACAGGCCGTGCTTTAACGCAAGTCCCGTAAGCAGCTCGTCCACCTGGCGGTTTTCCATCTTCTCATAATAAGACGCGGAAATTTCCATAAGCTCTTTCATGCGGATTTCAGCGGCCTCCTCCAGCACAAGAATGCTCTCAATGGAAAGCTCCATCTCGCTCACCCTCTCGTCCAGTAAATCCCGCTCCAGCGTATTTTCCTGAAACCTTTCGATTCCGGGCATCAAAAGGAACCTGACGATAAGAAAAGCAATCAGGGCGCTGCCCGCTATTTTTAACATTAAAACATCATTTTCCGTCAATTCCAGCTTCACTTGGCATCTCCTTCCTCACCGGTTTCCCCCTGTCTGTTCAAAGCTCTCCCGGAGGTCTTTCCCTCCATGGTGCAGGACAGCTCTAAGGTATATCGCTCCTCCTCATAGGCATATCCCAGATAATCCACCGTATGGAAAAGCCCGCTCTCCTGCAGCTTTAATATATAGGAAGGAACATCTATGACTTCCCGGCTGCCGGCTTTGAAGGTCAGAATCCCCGTAGCGGCGTCGTAGCCGGTAATCGTACAGTCAATTCCCGCTCCTCCGGCATCCTCAATCCCTGCAACTACCTTTGCGGAAAAGTCGGGGTAGACGGACAGATTTTCGTCCGAAAGACGAACCGCCGCAATACCGCCGTCAATCGCCGAAAGATTCTTTTGCAATATGACCGCGTACCCGTAGTCCTCCTGCACCGTTTCAGATTCTATCCATGCCTGTTTTTTCGCTATTTCCCCGCTCACTTTAAGGTTCATCAGGGCGACCGCAATAGTTGGAACAAGGCAGAGAATCCCCACCGAAAGGGGAAGGAGCAAATGCCTGAGGGTTCCGCTGCTCTTTCCCTCCTTTTCGGAGAGCCTTTTCATCTCCTCATAGAGATTAATCCTCTTTTTATTTTTTCCGTAGGATATCATGGCTCCCACACAGGAAAGCCAGTCCGTAACCTGCCGCCCCTCCGGCATGGAAATCCTGCCGTCCGTTTCCATGGGCTTTACTTTCAGGTTCAGCGCCTCTATCCCCTCCACGCTGACCTCGAAATCCTCCTTTGGGCACCCGGCATAATACACGTCCGTGATGGGAATCTCGCTTTTTTCCGCCGCATAGAACTGGAGGATGCCGGAAATGCTTCTGACGATTTCCGTGCCGAAATCCAGCGTCCCCGGTTCGCCGAAAAGCCTGCTTCGTCCCGAATATAAGTAATGGCCTCTCCGGCAAAGAACGCTGGTCATGCTTTCCTCGTCAAAGAAAAGATAAATGGCCGTACTCTCCGCAAAGCTTTCAAGCTGACAAAGCACATGAAGATATCCCTCCATGGGAACGGTCATTCCCCCTATGGTAATACCCGCTTCCCGACAAATGTCCTCAAAGCGCTTCAGCTGCCCGCTGTCCGCGCCTCCGGCACAGATATCCACGCTGCCCTTTTTCTCCGCATAAATCACCGAATAATCGGCAATCTCGTTTCTGAAGCTGTCGGCAACCTCCCTGGCCGCCAGAGCTGCCAGCTGCTTTCCCTTACTGTAGGGAAGCCTGGACACTCTGGCGGAGCACATATTGACGGGAAGCACCAGCACTGCCGGCTCTGATTTCCACTGGGGGGAAAGACTCATAAGCGCCTGCTGCCAGCGTTCAAAAAAGTCTCCCTGCCCCTGGCATCTTACCCGCTCCGCCTTTGTGATGACAGGGTATCTTCCCTCCCGGCCGGTTGCCGCCAATATGCAATCCTCTGAAAAAACAATAACTGTCTGACTCATTCCTTCTCCTATTTGCAATTTTGCATATGCAATTTTGCATATGCCCTTCTGCACGCCGTTATCCGGACATATGCCGTTATCAGTTCCACATATCTCTGTTAAGCCGCCCCCTCGATTGCGCCGTAGGATTCGTAAATCGGAAGCATCACGGCCACAATAATAAATCCCACCAGCAGCGCCATCACGCAAATCAGCACCGGCTCAAGCAACGTTACCAGCCGCTTTGTGGCTTCCTCCGCCTCCTGCTCCATGGTCATGGCAATGGAATCCAGCATGACGTCCAGCCGGCCGCTTTCCTCCCCTACCAGAATGGTACTGGAGAGCTTGCGCAGAAATCCGTCCACCTCTTTTAACGCCTGGGAAAGGGGGACGCCGCTGCGTACCATGCCAATCACCTTTTCAAACTGCTGCTCCACATAAAGATTCCCCACCGTCCCCCCGGCGGTCTGCAGAGCCGAGGCAATGGGCATTCCGCTGGAATAGAGGCTGCTCAGCGTCCTTGCAAAACGGGCTGTATAAATCACCCGGTTTAACCTGCCAATCACAGGCATATGTACCTTGATATAATCAATGGTTCTTCTCACCTTTTCAATCTTTGACACAATTCTTAAGATAATCCCCAGTATAAAAAGAATAAGCAGCACCACATACCACTGATTCACCAGAAAATCCGAAGCCGCCATTAAAAATTCCGTTATCCCCGGAAGACTTTCCATCTCGGAAAAAAGCTCCTCAAACTGCGGAAGAATAAAGGTCACTATCACTATCACTACCAGAACGCACATCACAAGGAGCACCGCCGGATATGTCATGGTGGACTGTACCTGCTGTTTTAATCGGCTTTCCCTCTCATAATGCAGGGCAAGCCGGTTCATCACCGCGTCTATATTGCCGCTCCCTTCTCCTGAGCGAATCATGCCGAGCATCAGCTCAGGAAAACATTTGCGTAGCTCCATGGCCTCCGAGAGGCTGATTCCCTTTCGAAGGTCAGACAGAATCTCAAGATAAAGGCTCTTTGCAGCCGGTGAAATTCCTTCCTCATCCGCAATGATTTCAAGTCCCCGCACAATGCTGACGCCGGATGCCAAAAGGGTGGATAAGGACTTTGAAAATTCGGAAAGCTGTCTGGAAGAAAGCTTCCTGCGCTTTTTGCCGCGCCTTCCTTCCCAGGCCGTAATCAGGAACAGCCCCTGTTCCTTCAAAAGCTGCTGTAAGGCGCTCTCGCCTGCCGCCTCCATGACGCCCCGATGGACTTTTCCGTCCATACTCTTTGCCACATATCGAAAATCTGCCATAAAAAATTTTCCTCCAAACTCTCCCCGAAAGATTTGCCTGTCACAAAATAGACAGATACCACAGTACCAGCAAATCCCCCCAGAAAAACGCAATGCCAAGTCCCAGCGCAAGAAAAGGCCCGAAGGCAAAAGCATCTTTACGGGAAAGCTTCTTTCCGGCAAGCATCCACACGCAGTAAACTCCGCCTGCCAAAAGCCCGATAAACATCGCCGCCAGAACGGCCTTCCATCCAAGCAGAAAGCCGCTTACCGCCATCAGCTTGATATCACCGCCGCCAAAGGCTCCCTCAATGACAAGCGCAAGAAGCAGCATCGGCACCGATACCGCCGCAGCTCCGATTAGCCTGTCCCAAATACCATGCCCGGGAAACAGCCGCAGGGCGGTCAGCCCAAGCAATCCAATCATTATATGAAAACGATTATAAATAATCCTTGTATCCCAGTCGATAAACGCTACCATGGTTAAAATCCCAAGGTAGATAAATGCAAAAATCCCCTTTAAAGACAAAAGCCCCCACGCTCCGTATCCAAAATAAGACCCGCAATAGATAAAGAAAATACCTCCCGCAAGCTCCACAAGAAAATATCTGACCGAAATCCTCCCGCCGCACCCGCGGCATTTTCTTCCCTGTATCAGATAACTGATGCAGGGAATCAGCTCTTTCGCCGTCAGAGCCTTTCCGCAGGAGGGACAATAGCTCCGCCCCCGCACCACACTCTCCCCTTTTGGGAGACGATATATCACTACATTGAAAAAGCTGAATACACAGGCTCCCATAGCAAAACGAATCAGCAACAAAAGTCCTGAAAATACTGGAATCAAATTAATTTTTCCTTTCTTTCACCTGCATCAAACCTCGATGAACCTCCCGCAGCCCGCCGGACAGACACCGCTACGTGACAGGGGCACACACCCTGTTTCAGTATACGGTATGAAAGCTCGTCTGTATATAGGGCTGACGGTAATACACCTCGTAGGAAAGAGGCTCCTTACAGTAGGTGACGGTAAAATCCCCCTCCTGATAGACAAAACGCATTACCTCATAGCCGCTCTCGTCTGTCTGGAGCACCCAGAAATCGCCGGGCGCCTTGCTTCTTAAAAGCACTTCCCGCCAGACCTCCTCCGTAACGCCTCCCGTACCGGACAGGCTTCGGAAAGACCGGCCGGAGCCGTAGGCCTCCGTGGAGGCCGCCTGCAGCGCAATGCGCAGGGACTTGGCATTGCCAAGAGCCACCTGCGCGTCCGCCCGGCGCATGATGGTAAGAATACTGGGCACGGAGGCGGTGAGGACTGCAAGGAGGATGACCAGGAGGGTCAGAAAGCGGATTAGACGCTTGCCGGCTGTTTTTTTATTGTTCGGGTTGATTGATGGTGTGTCGTTGGTCATATCTTTGTTTTTACTAATTATGATGTAACTTTATAGTATTCACCATTAGTTTCATCATTGTCATATACACATTCTACTCCATTAACTGCCGTATATGTAAGGTCAGTTACAACCCCTTTATCACTAAATTTAATACTATCTGCGGTAATTGTGCCTTTTACTTCTGCCAAAGCTGTTACATCAGAATAAGTCAGACTTATTCCGGCTCCACTATCAGGGTCTACCAAAGCATATTTTTCATCCGCCAACGTCTGCGCTGCCATCACAGCCTGTCTTGTCTCCGCAATAACCTGTTTCTCCTTCGCCTTATCAATATACCCCGTCAGCGCCGGAATCAGCAATGCTGCCAGAATTGCCAGAATCACCAGTACCACTATCAGTTCCACCAGTGTGAAGCCCTTTTTGTTGTTCTTTTTCAGTTTGTTTAACATTCTTTTTCTCCTTTTTCATAAGACCTGTTCTCCGGCTGTGCGCCGGTGTTACCGTAACCTTCCTCTTGCGCGGCCTGTGTGCCTGAAGCGGGGCATGGTATTACTTCTTTTATGTCAAAATCCCATATATGTCCTTTATCCATGTCCTGCCTACTGCCGCTAAAGGTTACATTTATCTATAAATGCAATTAAAAAATCTGCACCTATATTCTCCATTGTCTTTTTCTTAAAACGCAGATATACTCTTTGCCGTAACCTCGTCTTTTCTTACTGCTGCATACCGCAAATCCAGCAGAACGCTTTCCTGCACCACCAGATTGTTTTTTTCCCTGTCGCTGTAGAGCCTTACATCCGCTTCCAGACAGGCAACCCCACCTCCCGCCGATACGCCTTCTGCCGGATAGGAAAAGGTAACTTCCAGATAATTTCCTATGTAATAATCATCCGCAAATACAGCGGCAACCGCGCGCGCAGCCGGGCTGCCCGCCGCATCTGTATATTGGTAGGTCTGACTGGCGACGTCCCGGGTATAGTATCTGGCAAGAAGCCGGCCGGACTCCACCGCCCCGACACTGTCAATTTTGACGCCGCCTGCCAGAATATCCGTCGCCTGGCATCCCTCTGCGGAAATCAACGTCACGTAATTGTCAGGATTTATAAATTCCAGCATTCCTCCTATTTCCGCTCCCTCCGCTCCCACGGGGCTCTGCTGTCCCTGCGGGTATATCTTTACATACCCTGTGGCGTTGTCCGCAATCCCCTGCAGCTCCAGAATCACATTATCCAGAATCACCTGGGCCCGCTGGAGCCTTTCCATCCGCAGAAACAGCCTGGAGGCCGGACTTAGGACTCCCACTATCATGGTCATAATAATCCCCAGAAGAAGCATGGCGACCACCAGCTCCACCAGCGTGGTTCCCCCGCTACTTTTGATTTGCCGCCGTTTCCATAGTTTTTTCAAGACGTACCACCCCCTGTCAGGGCGGAGTCAAACAGATAAAACGTCACTTTTTTGCTTCCGTCGTCGTTTGAAATCTCCTTCTTTTTCAGCTCCACATTCACGCCGAAAACCCATTCCCCCTTGACATTCCCATCGGCGGAAACCGCCTGAAAGTCAAAGGTACTGCTTCCGTTGTCCTGTGCTGTCAAAGCGCTGTGGAGGTTTTTGCAGATTTCTGCGTTTGCCTCACGGATTTGCCCGCTTTTGCGCTGGGCATTGGTACAGAAGGAAATTGCTCCCTGCATCACCGCCATCAGTATCAGAAAAAGGAACGCGCTGACCATGATTTCCACCAGTGTTTCTCCTGATTTTCCGTTTTTCCTGTAATTTTTCATGGATTTCCCGCCTCCCCTCCTGTTACATCTCCTGCCTCCTGAATGGTTTTTGAAAATTTGCAGCCTGTCAGATAGTCAATATGCGGCTGAATTTCATAGTTAATCGTAGTAGTTCCGGTTATTGTAACTTCATTGCCGGTATTGCTTTCCAGCCATCTTCTGCGTACACTGTCCCATTTAAGCTTTTTTCCTTCTGCTTCAAAAAGCACCGCAGTTTCATCATAACTCGCCTGCTGATTATAGACTGTAGCATGATGGAAACTTGCTTTCCCCGTATTAGCAATTACTTCCACAGTAAAGGTGTAATGCGCAACCTCCGCCACCGCGCTTAACGGGTCCTGGGCCATTTCGTCCGGGTCATAATTCAGTATTCCTGTTATCCTGTCACCCTCCCAGTCGTTTTCTTTATAAAGAACGACCGTTATTTTTCCATAATTGTCTCCCGCCGGGCTCTCTCCCGCCGAATAATGGTAAACCGTACTCTCCGGGTAATCCGGGTTATACTCCATATATCTGGAATCTTCTAGGAACCTGCACACAAACAGGTAGAAGCTGTCCGCAGGCGCATTCTCTGTTTTCTCATATTGAAGAAGCTCCTTATCCAGTACCCGGGCAAAGCTTACGGCAAGCTGACGGCAGCTTTCCTGCTCTATTTCAAGGCACAGGGCATTTCCAAGCTGCCAGCGTCCAAAGCATTACAGACCGAGATTGAGCAGCTTATGAGTGAGAAAAACAGCCTTTACAACGAGTACCGGGAGAAGAAAGAGAACGTCCGGGAAT
>CAMSTM010000103.1 GCA_947063675.1 uncultured Lachnospiraceae bacterium
ACCTCCGCACTACCAATGCGACGCTCTACCGACTGAGCCACAGCAGCCTGTAATGTCTGTTCTCACATCACAAATCGTATTGTAACACAATCGGAATTGCTTTGTCAATGCTGGATTTCTATTTTTGTAACTGTTATAATAAGGTAGTTGTTGTTCACAGCAACATGAGATAACGTTACTGCGAAAAAGCGAGGTGAGAGATGTCCCGGATAGTCGGTTTAAACGGACAATACGCACGGATAAGACGGAAGAAAACAGGTGAGATTACCTGCGGGGGAGACCAGGGGTTTTTTGCGGGTGCGCCTGCGCGTTCTGCTGATGAGAGAAAGACCAAGCAGGGATGCGGGATTACGGCGCTTGCGGATGTGTTTCTCTATCTGGCAGGGCAGGACGGCGGCTATGCGGTCAGGGAAAATGCAGGCTGCATAAACCGTATTTTATCCGAGGAGGAATATAAGGATTACTATAACCGTATTTATGAATTTGCAGGCGGCCTTTCGCCCCGCGGAAATAACGGACTTACCTTTATCCGTCTGCAAAATATATTTAACCGCATGGCAAGGAGGCAGAAATGGCCTCTTTACAGCAGATGGGGATTTTGCGGCGGGAAAATTTACGGCAGGATACTGGATATGCTTGGCAGAGACGTTCCGGTGATTTTATGTATGCCTTATATGGTGCGGAAAAGGGATAAAAGCCGGGGCGCTGTCTTTTACACAAAAAAGGGAAATGATTTTGTGAAAGCAGCAAACGTTTCAGCCCATTATGTTGTCGTGACAGGAGTTGAGGAGGAAAACGGGCGTATTTATCTGGAAATTTCGTCCTGGGGGAAAAGGTATTATATCGACCGGGCGGAATATGAAACGCTGATACATACCTGTTTTCTGGGAACAATACTGGGGAATATGTTATACGTCAAAAGACGGAAATGAGGAAAAAATGAAAAAATACAATATGCTTACGGACAGTCCGGGGAAGTCGCTGTTTTTCTTTGCGCTTCCCATGATTTTGGGAAATCTTTTTCAGCAGTTTTACTCCACGGTGGATTCCATCATTGTGGGGCAGTATGTGGGGGAGGACGCTCTTGCCGCGGTGGGGGCTTCCTATTCCCTGACCACGGTTTTTATTATGATTGCCATAGGGGGAGGCATCGGCGCTTCCGTTGTGATTTCCCAGTACCTTGGGGCGGGGCTTAACCGGCAGATGAAAACATCCGTCTATACGGCGCTTCTGAGCTTCTTAGGGGTGAGTATCGTGCTGGGCGTTGTGGGGCTCGTTTTCAGCAGAAATATTTTGACTGCGCTCAATACGCCGGCAAATATTCTGGAGGACGCTCTGCTTTATCTGGACATTTATTTTGTAGGTCTTCCTTTTTTATTTATGTATAATATTTTATCTTCCGTATTTAACGCTCTGGGGAATTCAAAAACGCCGCTGTATCTGCTGATTTTTTCCTCTCTTCTCAACATTGTCATGGACCTGGCTTTTGTGAGGGGACTGGGGCTTGGAATAGCTGGGGCGGCGGTGGCAACAGTCATTGCACAGGGGCTTTCGGCAGTAATTTCCTTCTGCCTGCTGCTGCGCTCATTAAAGGGGTATGCGGAAACGCGCACGGTAAGCGGCGCCGCGGATTTTGCGGAACAGAAGAATATGGGGGAAGTCGTTGCCACGCAGCGGAAAGAGTCGCCGTGTATGACAGACGGGAAAAAGGAAAGGCCGGTTCTGTTTGATACCGCAATGCTTGGAAATATGGTAAAGGTTGCCATTCCGTCCATGCTCCAGCAGTCGATTGTTTCCATAGGAATGCTTCTGGTGCAGTCCGTGGTTAACGGGTTCGGTTCTTCCGTACTGGCAGGCTATACTGCCGGGACAAGGATTGAATCTATCTGTATTGTGCCTATGATTGCTTCCGGGAACGCGGTTTCCACCTTTACTGCTCAGAACCTGGGTGCCGGGAAGCCGGAGCGTGTGAAGAAGGGGTATCTGGCGGCGGTTAAGATGGTGGCGGCCTTTGCCGTGATAATCTGCGTGATTCTCACCTTATTTCATGGCGGGATTGTGGGCTCATTTCTGGAAGCGGGAAGCGAGCCGGCGGCCTTTGAGACAGGGAACGCCTATCTGACGTTTATCGCATTTTTCTTTGTGTGTATCGGTTTAAAGGCGATTACGGACGGTGTGCTGCGGGGTTCGGGGGATGTGGTTGTCTTTACCCTGGCGAATCTGATTAATCTTGGAATCCGGGTGAGCGTTGCCTTTGCCTTTGCGCCCGTGTGGGGGGTGCAGGCGGTCTGGTTTGCCATCCCCATGGGATGGACAACGAATTACCTGATTTCTTTTGTGAGATATTTGTCCGGGAAATGGAGCAGAAAAAAGTTGATAAAGACGGTGGAAGAGGAGTAAAATAGAAAACAACGGCGGACGGAAGCATGATGAAGCGGTCTGCCGGATATACTCAGGATAAGGGGGCAAAGTATGAAGCTTTTGGAGGAACGGATTCGGCGGGACGGCAATGTAAAACCGGGCAATGTGCTGAAGGTAGACAGTTTTTTAAATCATCAGATGGACGTGGAGCTGTATAATGAGATGGGAAAGGAATTCAGGAGACTGTTCCCAAGCGAGAAAATCAACAAAATCCTGACTATTGAAGCGTCAGGCATCGGCATTGCATGTATTGCGGCGCAGTATTTTCATGTGCCTGTGGTTTTCGCAAAGAAATCCCAGAGCATTAATTTGGACGGCGAGCAGTATTCCACGCGGATTGAATCTTTTACCCATAAAAGGGTGTATGACGTGATTGTGTCGAAAAAGTATCTCCAGAAGGGGGACAGGGTGCTGATTATCGATGATTTCCTTGCAAACGGCTGCGCGGTGGCAGGACTTATTGATTTAATTGAAAGCGCCGGCGCCGAGATAGAGGGCGTTGGAATTGCTGTGGAAAAGGGATTTCAGGAGGGCGGAAGGCTTCTGCGGGGAAAGGGAATCCGGGTGGAATCTCTGGCAATCGTGGAAAGCATGGATGATAAAACCGGTGAAATTGTGTTCCGGGAATCCTGCGAGTAGCGCCGGAAGGCCCTGAGGGCGCAGGATACGCCTGAAATATTGATAATGATATAAGGACTTAAAGAGGCGGCGCCAGATAGCGCCGCCTCAATTACTTTATTTAGAGCCGCCTCCGGATGAGGACGGTGTTTTTTATCTTATTCCGCTCCGCCGTTACTGTCGTCCATGGGGGCAGTATTTTCCGCCGGCGGCGCACCCTCGTTTGCGGCGGCCATAGCAGCCTGCTGTGCGGCAAGGATTTCATTTCGCTGCTGCTCGATGATTCCTTCAATGCCGGGCTGAGCCATGAATTCCGCATTATGGGGACAGGTATTGGACTGATTCGGGTCTATTGGTACGACAGAAACCGTTCCGTCTTCATTGGTAATCTGCTGTGTCAGCACGGAGCCCTGCTGCAGGCTGGGATGCTCTATAGGAATTAACTCCCTTACCCCTTCAACTGCAAAAGGACATCCTTCGCAGGCCGGCAGGCCGTTATACTGGCAGAGCAGCCCGCGGTAATGCACATCGCAGCTTTCCGTGGGCACGGTGCCCTCCGCAAAGTATTCCGTCCGCAGCGTTCCGTCGCACAGTCCGGCAATCGGAAGCTTGCCGGAGCGGGCGCACACCGTTGCCTGAACAATTCCGCTGGAGGGCATGGGGAAGGATGCGCTGGGCAAATCCTCATGGATACGGGACATTACCGCTCGCCACAGCTTTTTCGCAAGGCTTCTCTCATCCCCTTTCCGCAGCTTGGTGTTATTGTCGTAGCCGGTCCAGGTAGTGGCGGTATAGTAAGGGGTATAACCGGCGAACCACACGTCGTTGTAGGCGGAGGTGGTTCCTGTCTTGCCGGCAATGGCCATATTCCCGAAATTACAGGAAGCGCCGGTTCCCTGAATCACCACATCCATCATGGCATTAGTAAGAAGCCATGCGGTGGTTTCCTTAATTACCTGTCTGGATTCAGGCTGTGTATTGTCTAAAATCACATTGCCGTCGTGGTCCACCACTTTCGTGTAAAGCTTGGGCTTAATATAGGTTCCGCCGTTGGCGATGGCGGCATAGGCAGCGTTTAGTTCTTCGTTGGTGACGCCTACCGTAAGTCCGCCTAAAGCAAGAGACTGCTGGATATCGGAAAAAATCTGGGTTTCTCCGTTTACCGTGACTTCTTTCCGGTCCACAACGGTGGTAAAGCCGAAGTTCTTTACATAATCAAAGCCCAGCTGGGGCGTGATGACGGTCAGAGTCTTGACTGCAAGGATGTTCATGGAGTCGATAATTCCCTGACGAAGGGAATTGAGTCCTCTGTAGGATGCGCCCCACCAGTTGTTTACAGGCCTGCCGTCGGCGTAGTTAAAGGGGGCGTCGTTGATGACCGTGGCAAGGGTGAGCCCGGCGCTGTCAAAGGCAGGGGCATAAACCGCAACGGTCTTAAAGGTGGAACCCGGCTGACGCTTGGCGTCGGTGGCTCTGTTTAAGGTACGGCTGGCCTCCTTGGGGCCGCGTCCGCCTACCATGGCAAGGATATAGCCGGTGTGCTGGTCCTCAATGGTGAGGGAAACCTGGGGCTGAGGCGTCAGGGTTACATTCTCGTCGAACACCTCGTCTCCGCTTTCCAGAACAGCCAGCTTGTATTCCTCAATCTGGGCATAAGCGTCCTCGTGGGAATTGAAAATCAGGTTGAAGGAAGGATTCTGCTCCTTGAAATAACTCTGGAGCATTTCCGTACTGTGATTTTCATAGTCTCCTGAGGACTTCTTTATGGTCAGGGCATAGCTTAGCTGCCAGCGGGTATCGGCGGGATAATTTTCCTCATTGGAAAATACTTCGTCGCATATTGCCTGAATATACGGGTCTTGGGTGGAGTAGATTTTCAGGCCGCCGCTGTAGAGCAGAGTAAAGGCCTGTGTCTCGTTATAGCCTGCGGCTAAAAGGTCATCCATGACGTCGGTGGTCAGGGAGTCCACAAAGTATGTATTGACTGTGGAATCCTCAGAGCCCTCGTTGGCGACCTGAATGCGGGAATAAACATCATCGGCCATTGCCTCGTCATACTCCGCCTGGGAAATGTATTCCTGGTCCAGCATATTGTCCAGAACCTTTTTGCGTCTTTTTGCGTTATCTTCCGGATGAGAAATGGGATTGAGTCTGGAAGGGTTCTGCGTGATACTGGCAATGACCGCGCATTCGGAAAGATTCAGCTCATTAACCGGCTTGTCAAAATAGCGCAGCGAAGCCGCCTGGACGCCTAAGGTATTCTGCCCTAAGTTGATACTGTTCATGTAATTTAACAGAACGTCTTCCTTTGACATGGACTTGCTCAGCTCGATGGCAAGGTACTGCTCCTGGATTTTTCTTTTCAGCTTATCCGCAAAACCGGTTTCGCTTGTCCAGTCGGTAAAAACATTGTTCTTGAGGAGCTGCTGGGTGATGGTGCTGGCGCCCTCCGTAAAATGGAATTTCTGAGAGACTCCGATGTAAGCGGCTCTGATAATTCCCTTGATGTCAATGCCGTTGTGCTCGTAGAAACGCTCGTCCTCTATGGCAACAAAGGCGTCCGCCAAATCCTGCGGAATCATGTCGTGCGTGACAGGGATTCTGTTGGAATTCTGGGAAACCAGCTTGGCGGTCTGATTCCCTTCAAGGTCGTAGACGAAAGTGGAAAAACCGGTAGGGGTAACCTTGATGTTTTCGATGCCGGGAGCAGTATCGATGACTCCCTTGAAAATCCCAAAGCCCATACTGATTCCAATCACGCCTACAGATAAAATAAAGAGCAGGGAAAGATTCAGGACTGATACAAGGAGCTTCTTCCCCAGCCTGGTTGATGTGGCATGGACAGCCTTTTGCCTGGCTTTGATGCCTCTTTTACTGTAGTTCATATATGTGCCTCCATATAGATTACATTCATATTTAATGAAATCATAATAGTCTAAGTATACCAAAATGTGGGGATGAAATAAAGTTTTTTTATAGTTTATTAAGAATTATTCACGATTTTATACACTTTTATTCCCTGTTGTGGTAAACTGCAAGGGAAAAAGGGCAAAAACCCAGGGAGGGATTTGGGGATGGAAGAACAAAGGAATCAGTTTTTACCATATAAAATCATCTGTGAGCCGGGATATGGAGAATACGAGGAAAAAAAATCCCGGTTTCTTGCGAACGCGGCTCCGGTAACCTCGGAGGAGGAGGCCGCCGCCTTTATCGCCTCCATAAGAAAGAAATATTATGACGCCAGACACCACTGTTACGCCTTTGTAATAGGAAGAAACAGGGAAATCACAAGATGCAGCGACGACGGGGAACCTGGCGGGACGGCGGGAAAGCCCATACTGGAAACGCTCCTTGGCACGCAGGCCGTTGACGGAATTGTGGTGGTTACCAGATATTTCGGCGGCACCCTTTTGGGGACGGGAGGGCTGGTGCGCTCCTACACCCGGGCGGCGCAGGAGGGGCTTGCAAATGCCAAAACGGCGGTTATGCGTTACGGAACGGAACTGACGGTCAAAATCGGATATGCCGATGTGGGGGCGGTTCAATATCTTCTGGAAACGCAAAAAACCACAATTTCCGCTTCCAGATACACAGATAAAGTGGAATTTGATATCCGCATTCCCACCGAGCAGGAAAAGAAGGTACGGGCTGCCCTGACAGAAGCCACGGCGGGCCGGGCAGGAATAAGCTTAAGAGGCTGCGGGTATTATATGGATACCGGGAATTTCGTTTGACAAAAGGGGCGCGCTGTTCTAAAGTAAGAGAGTAAGTAAAAAAAGGATGGCACAGTTTATACCATGGCATTTTGCCGCGCATTTTTGCTATGCATTTTTGCTATGCAGCCTGCCTTGCATTTTATCAGGCAGTTTTCCGAAAGGGGGTGGTTTTTATGAAAAAGAGTATAGCGGGCAGCAGTACCGATATCCCTCCTCATGAACGGGGCGTAAAAATCACATATAAAGGAGAATTGCTATGGAAGAAATCAAGGACATTGAGACAGTAAAGGAATTACTTGAAACAAAGCAATACACCAGGCTCCGTCAGAAGCTTTCAGAGGAAAACGCCGCGGATATCGCGGTAATTATGGAGGAGCTTTGTGAGGAAGATTTGCAGAAGATTTTCCGTATTCTACCCAAGAACCTTGCCGCGGACGTTTTTGCCCATCTGGAGGTGGACAGCCAGCAGTTTCTCATCACCAGCATGTCGGAAAAGGATGCGGCGGGTATCATCAACAACCTGATGGCCGACGACGCCGCGGATTTGCTGGAGGAAATGCCTGCCAACGTGGTCAAAAAACTTCTTGCCAACGCAAGCCCGGAGACCAGAAGGGATATCAACCATCTCCTCCGCTATCCTGAGGATTCCGCAGGAAGCATTATGACGGTGGAATACGTGGATTTGAAGGAAAACATGACGGTGGAGGACGCCATTGCCCGTATCAGAAAAATCGGGATGGACAGCGAAACCATCAACATCTGCTACGTGCTGGACGCCAAAAGGACGCTGGTGGGAACGGTGGCGCTGCGCTATCTGCTGATTAGCCCGGCGGACGCCGCAATCGGTGAAATCATGAACGAGCACGTGATATTCATCAATACGCTGATGGACCAGGAGGAGGTCGCCAGACAGTTCCAGAAGTACGACTTTACCGCCATGCCTGTGGTGGACAATGAAAACAGGCTGGTGGGAATTATCACAGTAGACGATATTGTGGATATCCTTCAGGAGGAAGCCACGGAGGATATGGAAAAGATGGCCGCTATTGTGCCGTCGGATAAGCCCTATATGAAGACCAGCGTGATTGAGACATGGAAGAAGCGGATGCCCTGGCTTTTGCTTTTGATGATATCCGCCGCTTTTACCGGGAGTATCCTCAACCGGTTTGAGAGCGCGCTTCTTGCCTACGGAGTGCTGATTGCCTATATTCCCATGCTGATGGATACCGGCGGAAACGCCGGAGGACAGGCCAGCGTTACCATTATCCGCGGTCTGTCTTTAAATGAAATAGAGTTCCGGGACGCTTTTTCCGTGCTGTGGAAGGAAATCCGGGTGGCGTTGCTTTGCGGGACTACGCTGTCCGCCGCCAACTTTATCAAGCTGATGCTGTTTGACAGGGTGGGCATGACCGTGGCCCTTGTGGTGTGCCTGACGCTTATTGCGGCAGTGCTCATCGCCAAGGTGGTGGGCTGCATGCTTCCCATGCTTGCCCGGAAAATCGGATTTGACCCGGCGGTGATGGCAAGCCCGTTTATCACTACCATTGTGGACGTGCTTTCCCTTCTGGTATATTTTCAGATTGCCGCCCGGTTTTTGAATATCTCGTAAAAAGAGGCTGCTGCAAAGAGAAAATTTTCTCCTGCAGCAGCCTTCAAATTTACTGTTTCTGTGCCAGCGAAGCCGCCCGCATGGCCGCCCGCTTGCGCATGGTAGGGTCCAATATTTTTTTGCGGATACGGAGGGATTTTGGGGTAATCTCAAGCAGCTCGTCCGTATCAATGAATTCAAGGGCCTGCTCCAGACTCAAAACCTTAGGAGGCGTTAAGCGAAGCGCCTCATCCGCACTGGAGGAACGGGTATTGGTGAGCTGCTTTTTCTTGCAGACATTCAGCTCAATATCCTCGCCCTTGCCGTTCTGGCCTACCACCATACCGGAATAAACCTTTTCGCCGGGGCTGATAAACAGCGTGCCCCGCTCCTGGGCGTTGTAGAGACCGTAGGTAATGGCCTCGCCGGCCTCGAAAGCAATGAGAGAGCCCTGCTTGCGGTACTGGATATCACCCTTGTAAGGGCCGTAACCGTCAAAGGTGCTGTTCATAACGCCGTTTCCCTTGGTATCTGTCAAAAATTCGCCCCGGTAGCCAATCAGGCCTCTGGCGGGAATGGAAAACTCAAGGCGGGTATAGCCGGTGGAGGCGGCGCTCATGTTTTGCAGCTCGCCCTTGCGCATACTCAGCTTTTCAATTACCGTCCCGGAAAATTCCTCCGGCACATCGATGTAGCAAAGCTCCATTGGCTCTAACTTCTTTCCGTTTTCATCGGTCTTATAGAGAACCTCCGCCTTGCTGACCGCGAATTCGTAGCCTTCCCGGCGCATATTTTCAATCAGGACGGAAAGATGGAGCTCCCCGCGGCCCGACACCTTGAAGGCTTCCGTGGTGTCCGTTTCCTCCACCCGGAGGGAAACGTCCGTGTTGAGCTCCCGGAAAAGCCTGTCCCTGATGTGGCGGCTGGTGACATATTTGCCCTCCTGACCTGCCAGAGGAGAGTCGTTTACAATAAAATGCATGGCAATGGTAGGCTCCGATATTTTCTGGAAAGGAATGGGGGACGGATTTTCAGGGGAGCAGAGAGTGTCTCCGATGTGGATATCGGAAATACCGGAAATCGCCACGATGGAGCCGATGGAAGCCTCGCTCACCTCCACTTTATTTAACCCGTCAAACTCATAGAGCTTGCTCACCTTTACCTTCCGAATCTTGTCAGGGTCGTGGTGGTTTACAATGACAACCTCCTGGTTGACCTTTACGGAACCGTTGTCCACCTTGCCCACGCCGATTCGTCCCACATACTCGTTGTAATCGATGGTGCTGATAAGCACCTGTGTGCCAGCCTGCGGGTCTCCCTCGGGAGCCGGGATATAGTCGAGTATGGTTTCAAAAAGAGGCTCCATGTTTACGCCGGGAGTCTCCAAATCCAAAGTGGCGGTGCCTGTCTTTGCGGAAGCGTATACGAAAGGACAGTCAAGCTGGGCGTCGTCCGCATCCAAATCAAGGAACAGCTCCAAAACCTCGTCCACAACCTCCACGGGCCTTGCCTCCGGGCGGTCGATTTTGTTGACGCATACGATAACCGGCAGCCCAAGCTCCAAAGCCTTTCGGAGTACAAAACGGGTCTGTGGCATTGCGCCCTCGAAAGCGTCTACTACAAGTATTACGCCGTTTACCATCTTAAGGACACGCTCCACCTCGCCGCCGAAATCGGCATGTCCCGGCGTGTCGATAATGTTGATTTTGCATCCTTTATAAGTGACGGCGGTATTTTTTGAAAGAATGGTGATTCCACGCTCCCTTTCAATGTCGCCGGAATCCATAACGCGCTCGGCAACTGCCTGATTTTCACGGAATACGCCGCTTTGCTTTAAAAGCTCGTCAACCAGAGTGGTTTTACCATGGTCAACATGGGCAATAATTGCTATGTTTCTCACATCTTCTCTTTTTTGTCTCATAAATTTACTCCTATCTCAATTCCCGCGAACAACGAGCCAGACGACTGCCTGCAGGCATTTGGCAACTACCGCGAGGGTCACATACCCCGCAGCAAAGCTACGGGGTTGTTGACATCAAACGGCTTAAGTATAGCACCAACCCTGATAGATTGTAAATAAAAAAATCATAACGGCACTTTTGGCACTTTGAGTATTTAGGAAAAATTAGTACTTGACATTACATAGTAGTGGGTGTAATCTAATACCAGAAAGGAGAGGTAGGACATGAATCCACAATTTAAAAAAGGAGTGCTGGAGCTCATTGTCCTGGAATCTGTAAGAAAAAAGGATATGTACGGTTATGAGCTGGTGGAGGAGGTTTCGGAGGTCATCGACGTGAACGAGGGAACCATATATCCGCTTTTAAAAAGGCTCACCAACGAGCACTATTTTGAGACATATCTGAGGGAGTCATCCGAGGGACCGCCCCGGAAATACTACCATCTGACGGCTGCCGGAATACTGTACCGCGACAGACTGGCAAAGGAATGGGAGGAATTTCAGGAAAGAGTCGGCAGATTTTTGAAGGAGAGGAGCGAACATGAATAAAGAGATGTTTTTGGAGGAGCTGCGGGGATACCTTCAGGTACTGGAGGACCAGGAGCAGGATGATATTATTGAGGAATATGCCCAGCATATAGATATGAAGCTTCAGAAAGGCTTAAGCGAGGAGGAGGCCATCGGAGATTTCGGCCCGGTTAAAGAGCTTGCGGCGGAAATTCTGGAGGCCTACCACGTAAAGCCCGATTTTCAGAAAAAGAAAGCGGCGATAAAGCTTCCGGGACTCGGGGGAAGGACTGCGGGCAGCGGGAGAAACTTTTTTATGCGTATCTGTCGGTTTTTCAGGGAAAAGCTGCGGGCAGCAACGGACAGCATCAGGAAAGGATGGCATTGGAGCGCCGGAAAATGCCGGGATTTGGGAAAACGGCTCGGTTTTGGAAAAGGGAATGCCTTTGGAAAGCAGCATCCCTTTAAAGAGGAGGCCGGGAACCCTGTCAGAAACGGAGAAGAAGAAACCGCCGTGCTTTCTGTTTTGGAAAAGCCGGAGCAGCAAAGGGGTAAAAATATAAGGAGAGGAAAGTTGAAAATGAAAAATATTTTTAGGATGACAGGCCGGGGGATAGCGGAATTATGGCGGATGCTTCTTGCCTTTTGCATATTCTGGCTGCGCTTTTGCTGGAATGCGGCGTGGCTGATGTTTTCCGTATTTTGCGGTATTATGGCAATGATAGTGCTTATGGGTGTTGGAACGATGCTTATTTTTCTGCTGAAAGGATATCCCATCTTCGGCCTTTTCACTATCTGCGCAGGCGGTCTGCTGTGCCTTGGCGCAATGTGTGCGGGAGCGTTTGGCATGATAATCAGAAGGAAAAAGGAAGAACAGGACACAGAGAGGACGAACGGCAGACCCGGGGGGCCTGAGGGGGAGGTGCAGTATGAGTAAACAATTTAAAATTTTAATCGGTATCTTTTGTACTGGCGTCCTGATTTGCGGATTGGGAATCGGTATTGCATTTATGGAATTTTCCACCCTCTCCTATGGAGGGAAGCAGATTATAGGAAAAACGAAGATGGTAACGGAAAACGTGGACGTTCCCTTCGAACCCGGAGAGGAACAGTATCTTGTCTGGGGAAAGTGGGGCTGGAAACAGGCGGAGATTGTAACGGACAGCAAGGTGCCGGAAGGCGCCGTGCGCTTTCAGGTGACTTACAATGCGGAGCGCGTCACCCCCTATGCTTATCTGAACCAGGAGGCGAAGGAGTTTCATTTTACATACAGATGGACAGGCGACGACTGGGATGAAGTCGGGCTGCTCATGGAGGGGAAGGATTTGGTTCTGCAGAACCTGAAGGAGAGAAAAATCATTTCCCTTGAATGGATAGGGGTAGAGGAGGTTGTGGTTCTGGTAAATCCGAAAAACGAGGGAGATGTGAGACTGGTTTACTAATGAGGAAACAGATTCCGGGCGATGAATGAGGCGGAGACGTGGAAATCTTCCGGGTTGACATCCCTTCTGACTCTACATACTCTCACCAGAATCTGAAAATTGATTTCCGCGAGCAATGAGCCAGGCGGCTGCGAAGCAGACATTTGGCGAATGCCGCGAGGGTCACATACCCCGCAGCTTAGCTGCGTTGCAAGTTTGATGCCCCGTCAGCTTGCTGCGGGGTTGTTGACTTCCGTAGTTTCCAGTAATTACCTCTTGAGTATTGCTGCATAAAATTTTACAATAAACTGCAAAGAGATAATAAAAGCGAACTGTGAAAAGACAAAGGGGCAGGAGAATAGATTTTCTCAAGCCCCTTTTATCGTGTGCAGACAGGTGGCCAGGCGATTGTCAGCAGGAATTTGACCTGGCTATATAAATTTAGTAATATTAAGGGGTACTATTAGAATGAAGTTTTATGAGGTGACAATAATTTTAGACGGCAGGCAGCAGGAGCGTCTTGAGAATCTGGCAAAGAGATTCAACAAAATAAACGGGTGGGGCGAATGGGATATCATGCAATTTGCTGTTAACGGACTTACAGGCGTCAGGGAAGATATGCTTACATTTATGGAAAAGAAAGCTGCGGAACTGGAAAGAACCGGTATTTCATAATTTGGGGCAGAGTTGAGATGATTTTGCTGACAGAAAAAATTTCACAGTAAGAAAAAGAAAAGTCCCAAAAACCCTGTAAATACAAGGCTTTTAGAACCTTCGCAAGTAGCGAGAGGGGGATTTGAACCCTCGACACAGTGCCAGTTTTGCCCGTAAATACA
>CAMSTM010000104.1 GCA_947063675.1 uncultured Lachnospiraceae bacterium
GAACAATGCCGCTATGACAGATATGTGAAAAGGAGATGACCAACAAATCAATGAAGAAAAGAATGCGGCATGAAAGAGGATGAAATGCGCGTCCGCGACCATGAAAAGGAGGAGCTGTCCTTCTATTCCAAAGCAACCACGGACATTGAATTCCTGTTCCCCTTTGGCTGGGGCGAGCTGTGGGGCATTGCCGACAGGACGGACTACGATTTGACCCAGCACCAGAACACCTCGGGTGAGGATTTATCCTACTTTGACGACCAGAAGAACGAGAGATACATCCCTTATGTGATTGAGCCGTCTCTTGGCGCGGACAGAGTGGTGCTTGCGTTTTTGTGCTCGGCCTACGACGAGGAAGAGATTGGCGAAGGCGACGTGCGCACCGTGCTTCACTTCCATCCGGCCCTTGCTCCTGTAAAAATCGGCGTTCTGCCTCTTTCTAAGAAATTAAGCAGGGGAGCGGAGAAGATTTACGCGCAGCTCTCAAAGAAATATAACTGCGAGTTCGACGACAGAGGCAATATCGGAAAGCGTTACCGCCGGCAGGATGAAATCGGAACGCCTTTCTGCGTCACCTATGACTTTGATTCTGAGACGGACGGCTGCGTGACTGTCAGATTCAGGGATTCTATGGAGCAGGAACGCGTTAAAATCGCAGACCTGGACGCTTACTTTGCAGATAAGATGAACTTTTAAAATAAACAGCAGATGAAAAGAAGCGCAGGGAAGGATTTGCGGACGTGAAAACGGCTGAAACCCCTTTCGACAAGGTGTGCTGACGTACATCTGCGGAACTTGAAATAGGAGAACTGAGATGAAACAATACGGCGTAAACGAATTGCGCAAAATGTTTTTGGAATTTTTTGAGAGCAAGGGGCATCTTGCAATGAAGAGCTTTTCCCTTGTTCCCCATAATGACAACAGTCTGCTTTTGATTAATTCAGGCATGGCGCCTTTAAAGCCTTATTTTACGGGACAGGAAATCCCTCCCAGAAGGAGGGTAACCACCTGCCAGAAGTGTATCCGTACAGGAGATATCGAGAACATCGGAAAAACTGCCCGTCACGGCACCTTTTTTGAAATGCTGGGAAACTTTTCCTTCGGCGATTATTTTAAGAGGGAGGCCATTAACTGGACCTGGGAATTTTTAACCGAGGTAGTGGGCCTTAACGCAGACAGACTTTATCCTTCCGTATATCTGGAGGACGATGAGGCCTTTGATATCTGGAATAAGGAAATCGGGATTCCGAAGGAGCGGATTTTCCGCTTCGGCAAGGAGGATAATTTCTGGGAGCACGGCTCAGGCCCCTGCGGCCCCTGCTCGGAGGTTTACTATGACAGAGGCGAGAAGTACGGCTGCGGCAAGCCGGGCTGTACCGTGGGCTGCGACTGCGACAGATACATTGAAGTCTGGAACGACGTGTTTACCCAGTTCGACAACGACGGCAAGGGGAATTATTCGGAGCTTGAGCAGAAAAATATTGATACCGGCATGGGGCTTGAGCGTCTTGCGGCGGTGGTTCAGGACGTGGATTCCATTTTTGACGTGGATACCATCCGGGCGCTTCGGAACAGGGTGTGCGAGATTTCCGGCAAGGAATATAAGAAAGAATACAAATGGGATGTTTCCATCCGTATTGTGACGGACCACATCCGTTCGGCAACCTTTATGATTTCCGACGGCATCATGCCCACCAACGAGGGCAGGGGCTATGTTCTGCGGAGAATTATCCGCCGTGCGGCCCGCCACGGAAGGCTGCTTGGCATCGAGGGCACATTCCTTGCAGACTTAAGCAGCACCGTTATCGAGGGCAGTAAGGACGGCTATCCCGAGCTGGAGGAAAAGAAGGATTTCATTTTCAATGTCCTTACCCAGGAGGAAAATAAATTTAACAAGACCATTGATCAGGGCCTTGGTATTTTGAACGATATGGAGGAGGCAATGGCAAAGGAGGGCAAAAACACGCTTTCCGGCGAGGATGCTTTCCGCTTATATGACACTTACGGATTCCCTCTTGACCTTACCATGGAAATTCTGGAGGAAAAGGGAATCAGCGTGGACGAGGAAGGCTTCAAGGCAGCCATGCAGAAGCAGAAGGATACGGCAAGGGCGGCCCGCAAGGTTACCAATTATATGGGCGCGGACGTGACTATTTACGAGTCCATTGACCCGGCCATCACCACAGAATTCGTGGGTTATGACCATTTGGACTATGATTCGGAAATTACGGTGCTCACCACGGAGACGGAGCTGGTCAGCGCATTGACCGACGGAGAGTCGGGAACGATAATCGTTAGGGAGACGCCTTTTTACGCTACAATGGGCGGACAGAGCGGCGACAATGGAATCATTATCTGCCCGGACGGCGAATTTCAGGTGGAGGACACCATTAAGCTTCTCGGCGGCAAGGTAGGCCATATCGGATGCATGGTAAAAGGTATGCTGAAGGCGGGCGATAAGGTGACTCTTAAGGTAAACGGGGAAAACAGAGGCGATACCTGTAAGAATCACAGCGCCACCCATCTTCTGCAAAAGGCCCTGCGCAGCGTGCTTGGCACCCATGTGGAACAGAAAGGCTCCTTTGTAAACGGAGACGGACTGCGTTTTGATTTCAGCCATTTTTCCGCCATGACGCCTGAGGAAATAGGCAGAGTTGAAAGGATTGTCAATGAAAAGATTGCCGAAGCTATCTGTGTGGAAACAAAGGTGATGAGCCTTGACGAGGCCAAAAAGACGGGCGCAATGGCGCTTTTCGGTGAAAAATACGGAGAGTCCGTGCGGGTGGTTTCCATGGGAGACTTTTCCACGGAGCTTTGCGGCGGTACTCACGTTGCAAATACTTCGTCCATTATGCTGTTTAAAATCGTTTCCGAGAGCGGAATCGCGGCGGGTGTCCGCAGAATTGAGGCTCTCACGGGAAAAGGCGTGCTTGCCTATTATGCCGGCCTTGAAAAAACGCTTGCAGAGGCGGCGGCTTTAGTGAAAGCGCAGCCGTCGGAGCTTCCGGTAAAAGTCGGGCATCTGCTTTCCGAGATGAAAGCCCTTCGGAGCGAAAACGAGGCGTTAAAGAGCAAGGCGGCCAAGGATGCCCTGGGCGATGTGATGAATCAGGTATCGGAGGTCAGGGGAGTGAAGCTCCTTGCTGCCAGGGTGGCGGGCGTGGATATGAACGGCCTGCGCGACTTGGGTGACCAGTTAAAGGCAAAGCTCGGCGAGGGCGTGATTTTGCTTGTCTCCGATAAGGACGGAAAGGTTAACATGGTAGCCATGGCAACGCCGGAAGCCATGGACAGAGGCGCCCACGCAGGAAACCTGATTAAGGGAGTTGCAGGAAAGGTCGGCGGCGGCGGCGGCGGAAGACCGAACATGGCTCAGGCCGGCGGGAAGAACCCGGAGGGCATTGACGATGCCATAGCGGAGGCCGCGGGCGTGCTTGAAGGGCAGATTAAGTAGAAAAATGAGATTTATTTCCTTAAATTTTAAAGAAATAATTGACGCATAAAAAATTTGTGGTATAATGACAAGTGTGTATCAGGATACACAATAAAAACCCGTATCAGTCGTTGTTACCAGAAGGGGACTGAAGGGAGGGCAGAGTGTAGGATGTCAAATGTAATCGTTAAAGAAAATGAAACTTTAGATAGCGCTTTACGACGCTTTAAAAGAAGTTGTGCGAAAGCTGGTATTCAGCAGGAGATTCGTAAGAGAGAGCATTACGAGAAACCCAGCGTAAGACGCAAAAAGAAATCTGAAGCAGCAAGAAAACGCAAATACAATTAATGATTATGAGCAAAGTAAAGTCCTTGAATTTCCAAGGACTTTATTGTCTTTATAGGGAGTCTTAGGAAATTCTTAAGAAAGGGCTGATATTATGTGGACGAGGGAAATATTTGACACGGACGTATATCACCTGATTGCGGCGTTTATTATCTATAGCATGATAGGATGGCTGGTAGAATCCATATATATGTCGTTTTGCAATAAAAAATTAACCAACCGGGGCTTCGGGCGCGGGCCGTTCTGCCCGATTTACGGCTTTGGCGGGGTAATCGGCTATCTGGTATTGCGTCCCTTAAGTGAAAATCTGGTGCAGTTATATCTTGCAGGCGCAGTCCTTGCCACTTTGTTTGAGTTTCTTGTCGGAAAACTGATGTTGCGGCTTTTCGGGGAAGTATGGTGGGATTATAACGAAAAGCCCTGTAATTACAAAGGAATTATCTGCCTTGAGAGTACGATTGCCTGGGGTTTTTATGCGATTATCATTGTAACATTCCTGCACGAGAGAGTGCTCGGGCTGGTGGACAGGTACGACATGGAAATAGGTATCTGGGCATGCAAAATCGTTTTCTTTCTGGTGACGGCGGATTACCTGATAAAGTTGATGCAGATATTCAATATCAGCTTAAAGGAGCAGAAAGACAGGCTGGTGGACGCTTATGAGGCGTTTCGCGCCAGATGGTATTAAGGCGGACGTGCATTTTATAATTAAATAAAACATATCCATAGTAATAGAATACATAAGGGAGAGCGATTACGTGAGTAAATATTTTAAAGTAACCCTGTGCTATGTGATATGTTTTATTTTTTTGCTGATGACGCCGGTAAATGCGTTTGCGGCGCCGGCTCTGGAAGCACCGTCCTATATCCTGATGGAGGCTTCCACAGGGCAGATTATCTGCGAGCAGAATGCAGGAGAGAGGCGGAGCCCGGCAAGTATTACGAAAATCATGACATTGATTGTGATTTTCGACCATCTGGGTACGGGAAGGGTGCGGCTTGACAGCGAGGTTATGACCAGCGCCTATGCGAAGTCCATGGGAGGTTCCCAGGTATTTCTGGAGGAAGGCGAGGTTCAGAGTCTGGAGACCATTATTAAATGTATCGCCGTGGCCTCCGGGAATGACGCCAGCGTGGCGGCGGCGGAATTTATTGCAGGCAGCGAGCAGGAGTTTGTAGCGCTGATGAACAAGAGGGCGGAGGAGCTTGGTCTTACCGACACACATTTTGAGGACTGTTGTGGGCTTAGCGAGTCCGACAATCACTACACTTCCGCAAAAGACGTGGCGATTATGTCCCGTGAGCTGATTACAAAGTATCCCCAGATTCTGGATTACACAAAAATCTGGATGGAGGACATTACCCATGTAACGACTCAGGGAACCAGCAACTTTACCCTTTCAAGCACCAATAAGCTGCTGAAAATGTACGAGTGGACGACAGGGCTTAAGACCGGCTCCACCAGCAAGGCGCTTTACTGCCTTTCAGCCACCGCAAGCAAGGACAACATTGATTTGATTGCAGTAGTAATGGGCTCGCCCAGCAATAAGACGCGCTTTCAGGACGCCATGTCGCTTTTAAATTACGGCTACAGCGTCAGCGCTCTTTATGAGGACGCCAATACGGAGCAGCTTCCCTCCATACCCGTCAAGGGAGGAGTTGTGGACGAGGCGGCGCTTGTTTACAAGGGGCCTTTCCGTTATCTGGATATTGCGGGGAGCGACCTTGGCAGCATTGAAAAGACCATTTCCCTGCCTGCGGAGATAACGGCTCCCGTAACGAGAGGCGACGCCGTGGGAGAGGCTATTTACAAGCTGAACGGACAGAGAATCGGAAGCGTTTCCATTTTGTCGGACGTGACTATCGATAAAGCGGGATATAAGGACTATCTGATGAAGGTGTGGAGGCTGTATTGCGGGCTGTGAATGTATGGTTGAATGGTGCCAGTCATAAAAATACAGGCTGTGAAGTTATAATAGACGGCGAACTTTGGTTATGATATACTTGATATAAGCTGATAAATGGATTTGCGGTTTCAGGAGGTGGTATATATGCCAAGTAACGGCGAGATAATAAAAGATGTGGTCGAGCAATTCCAAAAAGTACAGTCACATATGAAAAATGCGAGAAAAGAAAACGCCGCTGAAACATATGAGGGACTGAAAAAGGATTATTTGTCATTGAAAGCGGTTTTAACTTCGCTGGGCGTAAATCTTACGGATATTGACCAAATCAAGGAATAATTAAACAGCAGACAAATAAGGACGCAAGTCTACCGTATATGGCTTACGTCCTTATTTATTCGCAGGAAGGAAAACATTTTTGTAAATGTATACGTTATGATGGTTATTACTTTATTGTCGGTTATTGCGGCTTTCTTTCTGGCTGTGATGGCTGTGGACTGCAATCGTTTCGTGATAAGAAATTATAGCTGCAGGGTGGAGAAGCTGAAAAAAAGCGGCAGGATTATTCTGCTATCCGACCTGCACAATAAATCCTTCGGGGTGAAAAATGAAAAGCTGCTGTCGGCTGTCCGCAGGCTTTCCCCGGATATGATTCTAATTGCGGGAGATATGTATACCGCTGAAAAAAACGGCGACACTGACACGGCGGCGGAGCTTGTGTGCGCCCTTGCGGCGGATTACCCGGTTTATTACGGCAACGGGAACCATGAACAGAAGACTGCCTTTGACACTGAAAAGTTCGGGGATATGTATCAAAAATTTTCGAAAAAAATAGAAAAGGCAGGCGTTTGTCATCTTGTCAATGAGAAGGTGTATCTTCCGGCGTTTAATATGGATATTTACGGCGCTGAAATCGGGTGGGATTATTACGGTAAATTCAAGCATGGGAAAATGGAGACTTCTTATCTGGACAGGCTTATCGGAAAACCGGACAAAACAAGGGCAACGGTTCTGATTGCCCATAATCCCAAGTACTTTGAGGTGTATGCCGGATGGGGAGCCGGGCTGGTGGTGTCCGGCCATGTCCATGGCGGGCTGATGCGTCTTCCGTTTCTTGGAGGAGTGATTTCACCGGCTTTGAAGTTGTTCCCGAAATATGACGGCGGGGAATTTCATGAGGGAAGGTCTGCGCTTATTCTGGGGCGGGGGCTGGGAACCCATACCCTTCCCATAAGGATATTCAATCCGGGGGAAGTGGTGGTAATTGATATAGCGCCGGACGGTACTTGACACGCCGGCGGGAGGCTAAAAGTTTTTCTGTTTCCGATAATCGCTTGCACTTTCTCCGTAATAGCGTTTGAAGGAGGCTGAAAAATGTTCCACACAGGAATAACCTGTTTTTTCAGCAATCTGAGTGATGGTTAAATCAGGATTCTGTAATAAAATGATGGCGGCTGACATACGGGCCTCCATCTTTTTTTGTAAAAAAGTCTTTCCATAGTGTTTCTTTAAGAGCCGTTCCATCTGGCGGGTGCTCAGGCCGAGGCGGACCGCCAATTCTTCCAAAGTCAGGGTGGTGTATTCGTCAAGGAAACATTTTTCAATTGTAAGATATTGATTGTCAATGAGATTTGGGGATATTGCTTTGTTGTTAATCTCCGGTTTACATTCATAGTTTCTCAGCAATTTTATAATAAACTGCTTCAACAGGCTTTCTGCCAAAATAAAATAACCTGTATATCGATGCTCAAGTTCAAAGAAAATTTCTTGTATCAGAGAGTAAATATTCCAGGTATCCATCCCGAACCAGAATGCTGTCTGTCGAAAATGTTTAACAAGAGATTTTTCCGCAGGGTCAGGGCAGGGGGAGCTGCCTTCGATTTTCAGATAGATGCAGTATTCGCACATGGGGTCGTTGGGATACGGAATCTGGGCGTGTTCAATACAGGGACCGGTGACATAAAGGATGCCGGGTATGATTTCGTATTTTTTCCCATTTATCCAGGTCTCGCCGTAGCCGGAAGAAATATAGTGGATTTCATAGCTGTTTTTACTGTGGCTGTGGCTCGGAATAGCGTGGTTAAACTGACCGTAAGCGATATTGGAAATGTGAAAGTTATAGCCTCCCAGGGAAAAGCTGAAACTGGCGTTCTTAGAGTGTTCAGGCATAGCGGCTCCTTTTTTAATATGCTGGCTGTTGAAGTGTTTTTTGTCAGTATACATTGCTTATATATGAATTGCAACGGGATATTCGAGAATGCGACATGAACAGATGATATGTGTCATGCGAACCACTTCATTTTTTCACCGGAAAAATTATAATAAAAATCAGTCTGGACTGCTTATAATCTGAAAAAAGGAGGGGTAGCAAATGATACAGATTGGGAGATTCAGTTTCAAAAAGGAGCGGCTTGTTCTGACGCTTCTGGCAATTCCGTTTATTGCCTTTGTCGTTGCTTTCAGCTATGTTCCGTTATTCGGGTGGATTCTTGCTTTTATCAATTATAAGCCCGGGCTGAAAATATGGGATTGCGAATACTCAGGACTTTATTATTTCAAATTAATTTTCCAGGACTGGTATAAGATGGCTTCCGTGTTAAAGAACACGCTGGTAATGAGTTTTCTTGGGCTTATATGTACGCCGCTGCCTGCCGTGTTTGCCATTTTCCTGTCGGAGCTTCCTTCAGTACGGTTTAAAAAGGTGGTGCAGACGCTTACTACAATACCGAACTTCATCAGCTGGGTTATTATTTATGCGCTTGCCTATGCCCTGTTTTCCACGGAAGGCGTGGTAAATCAGGTGCTTCTTAATGCAGGAATCATTGAAAAGGCAGGTAACGTTCTGGGAAACAGCGATATTACCTGGGTATTCCAGACAGCGCTGAATGTCTGGAAGGGACTGGGGTGGAATGCCATTATTTATTTTGCAGCCATCGCGGGAATTGACAGCGAGCTGTACGATGCGGCCAGCGTGGACGGAGCGGGGCGTTTCCAGAGGATTTTACATATTACGGTTCCGGGAATTTCATCCACCTTTTTTGTACTGCTCCTGTTGCAGGTGAGCAATCTTCTGGCGCTTGGAATTGACCAGTATCTGGCGTTTTACAACAGCATGGTGGCGGATAAGATTCTGGTGCTGGATTTACATGTGTATCGGCTTGGACTGATAACGCAGGACTATTCTTACGCGACGGCCGTGGGGATTTTCAAATCGCTGATTAGCATTCTTCTTCTGTTCAGCGTTAATGGACTGTCAAAAAGGCTGCGTGGCGAGAGCCTGGTTTAAAGAGGGAAGGGAATCTGATATGGAAAAAAGAAAAAGACTGAATGACAGGATATTTTACGGCATTACGTATTTTATTATGACTTTGCTGATGTTTATCTGTTTTTATCCGTTTTATTATGTGTTTATCTATTCAATCAGCGATTCATCCCTTGCCCAGAAGGGGATAAGCCTGCTGCCGAAAGGAATCACGCTGACAAACTATGTCAAGGTGATGAATCTGGAAGGCATTATGCAGTCCTTTGGGGTGTCTCTTTCCAGAACCGTTATCGGAACGGTGATTACAGTGGTGGCCTGTTCGTTTTTTGCTTATCTGGTTACGAAGGAGCTTTATGGAAGAAAGTTGATTTACCGTTTTGTGATTATTACCATGTATTTCAATTCGGGGCTGATTCCCTATTATCTGACGCTGAAAACTTACCACCTGACCAATACCTTTTGGGTCTATATCATTCCGGGAGCAATTTCGGCCTACTATGTAGTACTCTTAAAGACTTTTATCGAGAGCCTTCCCATGTCTTTGGAGGAAAGCGCGAAGCTGGACGGCGCGGGATATATTGTAATTTTCTTTAAAATTATTTTCCCGCTGTCTAAACCGATTCTGGCAACGATTACGGTCTTTTCTGCGGTGGCTCAGTGGAATAACTGGTTTGACAATTATATTTATGTGCAGGACGACAGCCTGAAAACTCTGCAGCTGGTGCTCTATGAATATCTGAATCAGGCAAGCCAGATATCCCAGATGAGTACGTCTTCCTTACAGCACGGCCTGGAGGGGGCAAGCATAACTGCGCAGTCGGTGCGTATGGCAATTACCATGGTGGCGACCCTTCCTATATTGTTTGTATATCCGTTTATGCAAAAGTACTTTGTAAAGGGAATTATGTTAGGGGCCGTCAAGGGATGACGAACAGAGTAAACGACTTTTGCAAAGGGGGGATTAAAGAGAAAAATAAAAAATGCCGGAGGAAAATATTGTAATAAAAAAGGAGGTCATGCGAAAAATATTCCTTCAGGCATAGCCTTTTGGGCAAACATAAAGCATGTAAAAGAGATGAAAAAGAATGGTTATTTGAAGAAATTACTGGGAGTAACATTGAGTGCAGCGATGATGGCGGCAGCGCTTACAGGCTGTGGAGGCGGTTCGGATACCGGCAATGCGGACGACGGGCAGGCATCCGCAGCGGCAGAGTCAGAGGACGACGGTACGGAAAACAGCGGCGGGGAAAGTTCGGATGTGGTGACGCTTAACATACTGACCAGTAAAATATCCAGTAATGTAACGGAACACCCGGATACTCATGTTATTGAGGCGATGGCAGAACAGATTGGAGTAAAGGTTAACCTCATTGAGGCTGATACGGACAAGTATAATGTCTATATGGCGTCAGGAGATGGATTTGACCTGATTCTTACGCCGACCACCTATTTTTCTCAGTTGATTCAGGGTGGTGTGGTAAGAACTTTAGACGATATGATGGAGGAATATGGGAAGGATATTGCGGCTAATATTTCTGATACGGTGTCCTTTTCCAAAGATAACTGGAGTGACGGAACAGGCTCTTTGTACTTTTTGCCCTGCCAGATTGGCGTAGACTCTCAGGGCGTTGCCCAAAGCATGGGTCCTTTGACCCGTTGGGATTATTATAAGGAGATGGGATACCCGGAGATTAATAATCTGGATGAATGGCTTGATATGCTGGCGGAAATGCAGAAGGCACATCCCGAAACAGAAGACGGGCTTCCGGTTTATGGCGTGTCCATGTTCTCGGATTGGGGAACATGGTGTTATAAATTCCCTCTGGCGTGTTATTATGGCTATAATGAGTTAAGCGGTGCGGCTACCGGCTTATATAAGCCCGCAACCATGGAATACAGCAATCTTCTGGAAAAGGACGGGCTGTTTTGGGCAAGTGTGGATTATTACTTTAAAGCGAACCAGAGAGGTATTCTCGACCCGGATGCGTTTGTTACGAACTTTGACGATTATACTGCAAAGGGAACTAATGGGCAATTTCTAACAGGTCCATCTGGATTTGCGATGGGAAATTTCAACAGTAACCACAGCAATGAGGCGGTGGGATATGAAGTGATTCCCACGTCCTGGGCGAATCAGTGGGGCGGAACAAACTATACGGCAGGATGGATTGACAAGTGTTTTGGTATCAATTCAAAATGTGCCTATCCCGAGAAAGCAATGGCGTTTTTGAATTACATTTATTCCTACGACGGCTGCCGTCAGCTCTACAGCGGTGTGGAAGGTCTGGATTATACCATGGAAGGAGACGAACCGGTTTTGACGCAGGAGAGCCTGGCATTGTATCTGGAAAAGGGAGATGCCTGGAAAGAAAGCGGTCTTGGATTTGACAGAAATATCGTAGGACTTGGTAATTATATGACGAATCCCAAGGATGGAAAAGCACTGGATTTATTTGTGGATTCCTCTGTTTATGAAAATTTATTGACAGTATGCCAGAAAGACTTTTCTGAGCATTACAAAGTAAGCTATCCTGATGAAATTTTCCAGCAGTACCGGGAAAAATATGGGGTGACGGACCAGAGTGGTACAGATGCTTTTGCCGTTGCGTTGGTGCCAGCCGCTACGGATGATATTTCCCGTATCGAGGCAAGCCTGACGGAATATGCCCTTTCGCAGGCATCTAAGATTATTCTGGCATCAGACCAGGCGGAATATGAGGAACTCAAAGCGGAAACCATGGAGGAATTTGACAGGATAGGGCTGCAGAAAGTAATTGACTGGTACAGCGCGGAATGGGAGAAAGCAAAGGAAAAGGCGGCAGCATATTAATAGCGGCCTTTACGGGGAAAACTATGAAAACATTTTTAAAAGAAGCGGCTGCAGTAAAGCCGGAAAAAAGACAGCTTAAGTGGTATGACATGAAGTATTATGCTTTCATTCACTTCGGGCCGAATACATACACTGACAGGGAGTGGGGACAGGGGGATGAGCCCGAGGAAATCTTTAATCCAGAAAAGCTTGACTGTAATCAGTGGGCAGAAACTGTCAAACGAGCCGGTATGACGGGGATGGTGCTTACGGCAAAGCATCATGACGGATTTTGTCTGTGGCCTTCAAAGTACACTGAGCACAGTGTAAAAAATTCTCCGGTTAAGAGAGATATTGTCCGGGAAGCGTCTGAGGCATGTAAAAGGGCTGGTATTAAATTCGGTATTTATCTCTCACCATGGGATATGAACAGTCCCCTTTATGGAACAGAGGCATATAATGATTACTTCTGCAATCAGCTCACAGAGCTTTTGACGGAATACGGAGATATCTTTTATGTCTGGTTTGACAATGCCTGCGGAGAGGGCCCTGACGGGAAAAAGCAGGTTTATGATTTCCCAAGATATATTGAGCTGATTCGGAAATATCAGCCGGAGGCGGTGATTTTTAATGATTTCGGGCCGGACGTGCGCTGGTGCGGCAATGAAGCGGGCAATGTCAGGCATGCAGAGTGGGCGGCGGTTCCCTCCGAGCTGTGCTATTTAAGCCCTGTTCAGACATGCGCCGGTCCTATGGCGGAGGAGGGGAGTCTTTCTTTCCTTTATAATACCTGCCAGAATCTGGGAACCCTGGACAATATTATGTATTCAAAGGGGCTGACCTTTACCCCGGCGGAAATTAATATGTCAATCAGGCCCGGGTGGTTCTGGCATGAAAAGGAAGAACCTCACAGCCTTGACAGGCTGTTCCGAACCTATGTGTCGTCCGTAGGCGCAAATTGCTGCTTTCATCTGAATCTGCCGCCAAACAGAGACGGCCTGATTGACGAGAGAGACGTGAAAAGACTTGAGGAATTAAAAGCGCTTATAGATAAGGAGTTTGGACACGAAATTCCGGTTACTGTAAAGAAGCTGGAAGATTCCAGACCTACGCAGCCTAAGTATGAAATCGTTTTTGACGAGCCCAGGAATGATTTCAAATATATTGTGCTCAGGGAAGATATTGCCAGAGGACAGCGTGTGGAAAGCTTTCAGATTGAGGCGGAATCAGACAACGGAAGCCAGTATCCTTTTTATCAGGGAACAACGATTGGCAACCGTAAAATC
>CAMSTM010000105.1 GCA_947063675.1 uncultured Lachnospiraceae bacterium
ATGGTCATGCTGAGTTGATGGGACTAAGCCGGGAGAGTTATATAATTTTAGGCGTGTTTGACCCCGGAATCTTTTCTATCGGCGATACCCTGTGTATGCCGAAGGAGCAGTTCTGCTATGAGGGGATTCCCACTTTTGCGCCGGAGCATTTTGCAAGGGTGAGACAGGTGGATACCATGAAACGGAAGCAGTTTGTCAAGGGAATTACCCAGATTGCCCAGGAGGGCGCTATCCAGATTTTCCAGGAGTTTAATACCGGAATGGAGGAAATCATCGTAGGAGTTGTGGGAGTACTTCAGTTCGATGTGTTAAAGTATCGTCTGGAAAATGAATATAATGTGGAAATCAGGCTGGACAACCTTCCTTATGAGCACATCAGGTGGATTGAAAATAAAGAGATTGATATGGATTCCCTGACAGGGACATCCGATATGAAAAAAATCAGGGATTTAAGGGGCAACCCGCTTCTTTTGTTTATCAATGCATGGAGTGTGGGGATGACTCTGGAACGAAATAAAGGATTGGTACTTTCAGAATTCGGGCGTGACTAAATGAAAATGAAAAAGAGATTACTGGCGGTCGTTCTGTGCGCGGCGCTGATTTCGGGCTGCAGCTATGCGGAAAATACGGACAGGCCGGACGGCGGGGAGGAACTTAATACCGGGCAGCAGGACGAAGAAAGCGGGGATATCAGCCACGGCGGCGAGGATACTGCCGGGGACGCCGGCACTGCTTCCGGGCAGAGGCAGGAGGCGGATGCGGAGGAGGTAAAAAATATTACCGGCGTTTCACAGGAGGAAACCGCCTTTATCAGGAAGCAGCAGACAGGGCTTTTTTACTACGACAGGTTAAGCGAAAAGGAGCAGATTATCTATGCGGAAATTCTGAAAATTCTCCGTGAATTTGGCGGGGGAACCGCCTTATCCTGCACGGAAACGGATATGATTGAAAAGGTTTTCCAATGCGTGCTCAACGACCATCCTGAAATCTTTTACGTGGAAGGGTATACTTTTACCAGATATACGTTAGGGGATGTGGTGAAGAAGGTTACCTTTTCCGGGACCTACAATATGTCTGTGGACGAAGCGGCTCTGCGCATGGACCAGATGGAGGAGTATGTAAGCGCGTGCCTTGCGGGAATGGACGCCGGTCTGGATTCCTATGGGAAGGTGAAATATATTTATGAATATATCATCAACCAGACGGAATATGATGCGGAGGTTCCCGATAACCAGAATATCTGCTCTGTCTTTATTTACCGCAAAAGCGTGTGCCAGGGTTACGCAAAGGCCACTCAGTATCTTCTCGGCAGAGTGGGGATTGAGGCGACTTTAGTGATGGGAAGAGTTTCCGGCGGGGAGGGACATGCATGGAATTTAATCCGGCTGGATGGAAATTACTATTATGTAGATACTACATGGGGAGATGCTTCCTATCAGGTTGTGGGAGGGGGAGGCTCTCAAAGCACAGGCAGTATTCCGCCGATTAATTATGATTATCTGTGCGTTACCACCAGTCAGTTAGAGCAGACCCATGTTATCGACCCTGTTGTGGAAATCCCTCTGTGCAATTCTCTTATCGATAACTATTATGTCAGAGAGGGACTGTACTTCACACAGGTTGACAGGGAAAAGCTGAAAGAGGTTTTTGCGGCGTCCTATGAACAGGGAAGCACTTATGTAACGCTTAAATGTGCGGACAATGAGGTTTATCTCGGCATGATTCTTCATTTGATAGAGGAACAGGGGATTTTTGAATATTTGAACGCGCCGGAGGGAACAGTTTCTTATACGGAAAATGCAGAACAGCTGAGTTTAAGCTTCTGGCTGTGAGAATCCGGAGGCTGAACAGTTGCAGGATTTTGGATAATTTTCTGGCTGGGACTATGCAAAAAGCTCAAATTTTGATATGATAAATGGTAATGAGTCAGACCAAATGCAGTAGATGAAAGAAAGGATTGCAAATATGGAAAAAACGATAGAACAGGAAACCTATGTGTTACGTGAGGATGAAGACCTTGGCACGGTTAAGATTGCCGACGACGTAGTGGCAATGATTGCGGGGCTTGCGGCAACGGAAGTACAGGGCGTCGCTGCCATGGCAGGAAATATTACAAATGAGCTGATGAGCAGGGTAGGCGTCAAAAATCTTGCCAAAGGCGTCAAGGTGGAAGTGATTGGAAAGAGAGTGAAAGCGGAACTGGCTCTTATTGTTGAATACGGCCATAATATCCCGGTGGTATCACAGAAGGTTCAGGAGAGGGTAAAATCCACAGTGGAGAACATGACAGGCCTTGAAGTTTCGGATGTGGATATCCGTATTTCAGGCGTTACCATGCAGAAATAAACGCGGAGCGCAGATTATGGGCAGAAGAGAAGTGCGGGAGCAGGTTTTTAAGCTGCTGTTTAGAGTGGAATTTAATCCCAGAGAAGAAATGCCCCAGCAGGAAGCATTTTTTTTCGAGGATGAAGAAAATAAAATGGCGCAGGAGGGCTGCGCCGAGGTTACGCAAAAATTCAACAGAATTCTTGAAAAATTAGACGACATTGACGGGGAATTGAACGGCAGGGTGCAGGGATGGAACACGGAGCGTATGGGTAAGGTGGACCTTACGATTTTAAGGCTGGCTGTTTACGAGATTTTGTATGATGAGACGATTCCCACCAGAGTGGCCATTAACGAGGCGGTTGAGCTGGCAAAAAGATACGGGCAGGATTCCTCGTCTGCTTTTGTCAACGGCGTTCTGGCAAAATTTGCATAGAAAGATTATAATATGCAGAATGTTTACACGGTTGGACAAGTAAATTCATATATCAAAAATATGTTCGTGCAGGATTTTCTGTTGCAGGACCTGTCTGTGAAAGGGGAGGTAAGCAATTGTAAGTACCATTCCTCCGGACATATTTATTTTACTTTAAAGGATGGAAAAGGAACCATCTCCTGCGTGATGTTTGCGGGAAACCGTTCCGGCCTTTTGTTCAAAATGGCGGAAGGGATGCAGGTGATAGTGCGGGGCTGCATCGACGTCTATGAGCGGGACGGCAAATATCAGATGTACGCCAGGCAAATTACCCGCGACGGTACGGGAGAGCTTTACGAGCGGTTTGAGCAGTTAAAGCAAAAGCTCTCAGAGCAGGGGATGTTTGCATCCGAGTATAAAAGACCCGTTCCCCGGTTTATAAGGACGCTGGGTGTGGTGACGGCACCTACAGGGGCGGCGGTACGGGATATCATAAATATTGCCGCAAGAAGAAATCCTTATGTGCAGATTATTCTGTACCCGGCGGTTGTCCAGGGAGACGCGGCGGCGGAAAGTATTGTAAAAGGTATACATGCGCTGGAAGATGCGCAGGTTGATGTAATCATTGCAGGAAGGGGCGGCGGCTCTATTGAAGATTTGTGGGCGTTTAATGAGGAGAAGGTAGCCCAGGCGATTTTTGACTGCAGTATTCCGGTGATTTCGGCAGTAGGGCATGAAACGGATACCACGATTGCAGACTATGTGGCTGATTTGCGGGCTCCCACACCTTCTGCGGCGGCAGAACTGGCTGTCAGTGATATTTCTCTCGTTTTCAGGCAGATGGAAGGGATAAAAGCGGCGCTGAACCGTCAGATGTCAGGGCGGATTAAGCTTGCCAGAGCAAATTACAAGGCGTTTGGCGCAAGACTTAAGGTCAACAGCCCCGCCGGGAGAATCAGAGAAAGGCGGCTTTATGCCGTCCATCTGGAAGACAGGATTAACGCCGCCATGAAGGACAAAATTGTGAGGAGCAGGCACAGGCTGGCGATTTATATAGAGAAGCTGAAAGGAAATTCCCCTTTGGACAGGCTGAATCAGGGTTATTCCTACGTATCTGACAGTGAAGGGAAAACGGTAACGGATATTGACAGGGTCAGCATTGGCGACAGGCTTAAGGTTTACGTAAAAAACGGCAGAATGGAGACGGAGGTGACCGGCATCCGTCCCGAAAGCAGTCTTTTAAAAGATTTTGCCGCCTGGGCGCAGGAAGATGAATGAAAGCGTCGGAAATGAGGAAATTATATGGAAGAACTTGAAAACAAAGGATTCGATTCAGAAGCTGCGGCAGGAAATCAGGACGAAGATTTCCGGCTGGAGGAAGCCTTTGAAAAGCTTGAACAGACAGTTCAGGCTCTGGAACAGGAGGATGTTTCTCTGGAGGAATCCTTTCGGATATACCAGCAGGGGATGGAATTGCTAAAGCAATGTAACCTGGCCATCGACCGGGTGGAAAAGAAGGTACAGGTCTTAAGTGAGGATGGAGAAACACATGAATTTTAACGAGTTACTGGCGAAGAAAACCAAAGACGCAGAGGATATCTTAAAAAAGTATCTTCCCATAGAGGAAGGCTTTCAAAAAAAGGTTCTGGAAGCCGTTAATTACAGCGTGACGGCAGGCGGAAAGAGGCTCCGCCCGGTGATAATGAAAGAGAGCTTTCTTTTGTTTGGCGGAAGCGGGGAAGTCATAGAACCTTTTATGGCGGCGCTTGAAATGATACACAACTATTCTCTGGTGCATGATGATTTGCCGGCAATGGATAACGACGAATACCGCCGGGGGCGGGAAACCACCTGGAAGGTTTACGGGGACGGCATGGCAGTGCTTGCAGGAGACGGACTGCTGAACCTTGCCTATGAGACGGCAGCCCTTTCCTTTGATATGGCGAAGGATGCGGAGGATATAAAGCGAGCTGCCCGGGCTCTTAAGATTCTCGGAAGGAAAGCGGGGATTTACGGAATGATAGGAGGCCAGACCGCTGATTTGGAGGCGGAATCTGACGGCCAGATAAGCGGGGAACGCCTTTTATTCATCCATGAAAATAAGACTGCCGCGCTGATTCAGGCGGCGCTGATGATTGGCGCAGTACTTGCAGGCGCAGGAGAAAAGGAAATTGCGGCAATGGAGAGCGCCGCTTCCAATATAGGAATTGCCTTTCAGATTCAGGATGACATTCTGGATGTGACAAGCACAGAGGAAGTTCTGGGAAAGCCGGTGGGGAGCGACGAGAGAAACCATAAGCTCACCTATGTTTCGCTTTATGGATTGGAAAAGGCAAAAAAAGAGGTAAAGCGTATGTCCGAGACGGCGCTTACAATATTAGGTTCCTTTGAAAAACGGAATGAATTTTTGGAGGAACTTGTGAAGATGCTTATTACCAGAGAAAAGTAATCAGACAAAAGAAGGTTGATAAAATGCTGCTTGATAGTATTAAGGGTGTCAATGATATTAAGAATATAGCGCCGTCCGATTATCCGCTTCTGGCGCAGGAGATACGGGATTTTCTGATTGAAAAAATATCCCGCACAGGAGGCCATCTGGGCTCTAATCTGGGCGCTGTGGAGCTTACCATGGCTTTGCATCTGTCCTTAAATCTCCCGGAGGACAAGCTGATTTGGGATGTGGGGCATCAGTCTTATACCCATAAGCTTTTAACAGGCCGGCGGGAAGGCTTTGAGAATCTCCGGAAGTTTGGAGGGATGAGCGGTTTTCCCAAGCGGAAGGAAAGCGACTGCGACTGCTTTGACACAGGACACAGCTCAACGTCCATTTCGGCAGGCCTTGGCCTGGTAAAGGCGAGAGATATTCAGGGCGGTACAAATACGGTGGTGTCTGTGATTGGGGACGGCTCCCTGACGGGAGGCATGGCTTATGAGGCTCTTAATAATGCGGCAAAACTGGAAACGAATTTCATTATCGTTCTCAATGACAATAACATGTCCATCTCGGAAAATGTGGGAGGTATGTCCAAATATCTGAACAGTATCCGTACAGCCAACGCTTATCTGGATATCAAGGAAGGGGTATATAACACCTTAAAGGAAATCCCCCGTGGCGAACGGGTGGTGGAAAGCATACGGAAGGCCAAAAGCAGCTTTAAACAGCTTGTGGTTCCCGGAATGATGTTTGAAGATATGGGAATCACTTATTTAGGGCCTGTGGACGGGCACAATATTCCGGCAATGCTGAAGGTATTTCAGGACGCTAAAAGAACAAGAAATGCGGTGATGGTTCATGTAATCACCCAAAAAGGCAAGGGATATGCGCCGGCGGAGCGCCACCCGGCCAGGTTTCACGGTGCGGAGCCTTTCGATATCGGAACAGGGCTTCCCTCAAAAGCCAGAAATGTGGCAAATTATACGGATATTTTTTCAACCGTTATGACAAAGCTTGGGGCAAGAGATGAAAAGGTCGTTGCCATTACTGCGGCGATGCCTGACGGAACAGGCTTAAAACGGTTCAGGAATATGTACCCGGAGCGCTTTTTTGACGTGGGTATTGCGGAAGAACATGCGGTTACTTTTGCGGCCGGTCTTGCGGCCGGCGGGCTGAAGCCTGTGGTGGCGGTGTATTCCTCCTTTTTACAGAGGGCTTATGACCAGATTCTTCATGATGTGTGTATCCAGAACCTTCCGGTGGTGTTTGCCATTGACAGAGCCGGACTGGTGGGAAGCGACGGGGAAACCCATCAGGGAATTTTTGATTTGTCTTATCTTTCCTCTATTCCCAATATGCATATCATGGCGCCAAAGAACAAGTGGGAACTTTCGGATATGATGAAATTTGCCGTTGCTTTCGACGGGCCTGTCGCCATCCGATATCCCAGGGGAGAGGCTTATGCGGGGCTTAAGGAGTACCGCGCGCCGGTGGAGCCTGGCAAGGCGGAGCTTTTATGTGCAGAGGGAGAAATCTGCCTGATGGCGGTAGGAAGCATGGTGAAGACTGCGGAGGAGGTAAAGGCTTTACTGAATGAGAGCGGCCATAAATGCAGTATCATTAACGCAAGGTTTGTGAAGCCTGTTGACAAAGAAGCAGTAAGGTGGGCGGCGAAGAATCACAGGCTGGTGGTTTCCATGGAGGAAAATGTTGCCAGCGGAGGCTATGGGGAGAAGCTTCGGGAAATAGTAGCTCCTTTTTATAAAACCACTAAATTTATGCAGATTGCGATTCCTGACGAGTATGTGGAGCATGGCAACGTGGAGCAGCTGAAAAAGGAAATCGGTATAGACGCGGAAACAATTGCGGAGAAAATAAAAAAAGAAATGGAAATCGGACAATGAAGGAGCGCTTGGATACATTGCTCGTAAAGGAAGGGCTTGCGCCTTCCCGGGAAAAGGCAAAGGCAATCATCATGTCGGGAAACGTTTTTGTGGACGGACAGAGGGAGGATAAGGCCGGCGCTTCTTTTGATTTGAATAAGATACATATTGAAGTAAAGGGCACAGGACAAAAGTATGTGAGCCGGGGCGGCCTGAAACTGGAAAAGGCAGTTGAGAGCTTCGGCCTTGCTTTAAAAGGCCTGGTCTGTATGGATATCGGCGCTTCCACAGGAGGTTTTACCGACTGCATGCTGCAAAACGGGGCGTCTAAAGTGTACAGTATCGATGTGGGGCACGGACAGCTGGACTGGAAGCTGCGGAATGATGAACGGGTAATCTGCATGGAAAAGACCAACTTCCGGTTTATGACGCCTTCCGATGTTTCCGAAAGCCCGGATTTTGCCTCTGTGGATGTTTCTTTTATTTCCCTTACCAAAATCCTGCTCCCGGCAAGAGCCATTTTGAAAGAAAAAGGAGAAATGGTCTGCCTGATTAAACCGCAGTTTGAAGCCGGGAGAGAGAAGGTCGGTAAAAAGGGAGTGGTGCGGGAACCGGAAATCCATGAGGAGGTAATCAGAAAGGTTATTGATTATGCGGATTATATCGGGTTTGATATTTTAGACCTTGACTTTTCCCCGGTGAAAGGGCCGGAGGGAAATATAGAATACCTGCTGTACCTGCGGAAAAATGCAGAAAAAGCAGAGGCGGCGGGGGAGCTTACGGAGAGCCTGGCCGAGGATGGCCTTAAGAGGATTTCTGAGGAAAAAAGCGGTCTTTCCCGGCAGGGGGAATTTTTAAAGCTGATTGCAGAGACGGTAGCGAGGGCGCATGAAAGTCTTGATATTTAGTGATTAGCGGTTTTGGGATAAGTGTGCCGGAATGAGCGGATTGTTTCAGGCGCAGGCAGCAATGCGAAACGAGGAAAGTGATGGAGCATTTTTATTTGATAGCAAACCCTACGAAGGATGCGGAACTGAAAACCGCCCATTCTATCAGGGACTATCTGACCGGCCGGGGGAAGACCTGCATAATCGATGTGGGAGCAAGAAAGAAAGGTCAGGAAGGCTACACCTATAACGGACAGATAAGCGCTGAGACTGACTGTATTATTGTGCTGGGCGGAGACGGAACGCTTCTGCAGGCCGCCACGGATTTGGCGGAAAGAAAAATACCTTTTCTGGGAATCAATATGGGGACGCTGGGTTTTCTGGCCGAGGTAGGGCAGACAGAATTTGAAGGAGCCCTTGACAAGCTGTTAAAAAATGAATATGAGATTGAAGAACGCATGATGCTGGCCGGAAAGAGCTTTAACCGGCGGGAAATGACTGACGAAGCAGTAGCTCTTAACGATATTGTCATTACCCGGAAGGGCTCCCTGCAGATTATTAATTTTAATATTTATGTCAACGGGCAGTTCCTGCACCGTTATCATGCCGACGGCGTAATCGCCGCCACGCCCACGGGTTCTACCGGATACAGCCTTTCAGCGGGCGGTCCTGTGGTGGAGCCGGGAGCGGAGCTTATTCTGCTTTCTCCCATCTGCCCGCATTCTATGCAAAGCAGGAGCATTGTGTTATCCCCGAAAGATACCGTTACGGTGGAGATAGAAAGCGGAAGGGACGGAGAGATACAGGAGGTGGAGGCCATCTTTGACGGCTGCCATAAGGTTACTCTGCGTACCGGAGAAAAAATTGAAATTCAGAAATCCGGTCAGACTACAGGGATTGTGAAGCTGAGCCAGGTAAGCTTTCTGGAGGTGCTGCACCGCAAAATGAGCGACTGACAGGAAAGCAAAAGACGGCGGCTGCGGATAAAAACAGTATTTTGTTTACAAGGTGGATTTGCGTTATGAAAAAGAGCAGACATCAGAGGATAAAGGAACTGGTGGAACAATTTGAAATCGAAACCCAGGAGGAATTGGCGGACAGACTGCGGGGGGACGGTTATACCGTTACCCAGGCCACAGTGTCCAGGGATATCAGAGAATTAAAGCTTTCCAAGATTCCTATGGGGAATGGAAGACAGAAATATACCATATTGATGCAAAGCGAGCACTACTTAAGCGATAAGTATATCCGGGTGCTGAAGGACGGGTTTGTATCTATGGATATGGCTCAGAATATTCTTGTAGTAAAGACTGTTTCCGGAATGGCAATGGCAGTTGCGGCAGCCATAGACGCCATGAAGCTGAAAGAGATAGTAGGCTCTATTGCCGGGGACGATACCATTATGATGGCGGTGAAAACCGTGGAGGATACTCAGTGCGTCATGGATAAAATTTATGACGTGCTTGACGAATAACCGACTGTGCGCTTGAGAGAAGGGGCATAAGGAGGGAGCGTATGCTTGAAAGTTTACATGTAAAAAATCTGGCGCTTATCGATGAGCAGGAGGTGGTGTTTTCACCGGGAATGAACATTCTCACAGGAGAAACCGGCGCGGGGAAATCCATCATCATAGGCTCTGTGAATCTGGCGCTGGGAGCGAAGGCGGGGAAGGAATATATCCGCGCCGGAGCGGAGTATGCCCTTGTGGAGCTTGTATTTTCCTTAAACGAGCAGCAATGCGGGCGGCTTAAGGAAATGGAGCTTCCGATAGAGGAGGACCATACCCTGATTTTGCAGCGAAAAATCACCGCCGGACGGAGCATCTGCCGGGCAAACGGGGAAAGCATCAGCGCCGGCCAGCTGAAAAGTCTGGCGGGATGCCTTCTGGATATGTACGGACAGCATGAGCATCAGTCGCTGTTAAAGCCTGCCGCTGCGGGAAAGCTTCTGGATGATTACATCGGTGAAAAGGCTGAGGCGGTGAAGGCGGAATTGAAGGCGAAGCTTGCAGATTACAGGGAGTGCCGGGAGGAACTGGAGAGCCAGGATACCGATGAGAGAGTGCGTGCGCGGGAGGCGCAGCTTCTGGAATTTGAGGTGAACGAAATAGAAGCCGCCGGTTTAAACCCTGAGGAGGACGAGCAGGTTGAAAAAAGATACCGGAGGCTGGTAAATGCGAAACGGGTAAAAGAGGTGGTCTATGGGGTGCACGCTCTTACCGGTTATGAGACGGAGGGCAGCGCCGGTCTTGCCGTGGGGCATGCGCTCCGCGAGCTGAAAACCATAAGCGCCTATGACGAGGAAAGCGAGCCGTTGATTTCCCAGCTTACGGACATTGATGATTTGCTGAATGATTTCAACCGTTCCATGGCGCAGTACAGCGACAGCCTTGAATTTGACGAGGAGGAATTTGCTCATCTGGAGGAGCGGCTCAACGTCCTCAACCATTTGAAGGATAAGTACGGCAGCACCATTGCCGATATCTTAAAGACCTGGGAGGAAAAACAGAAATCCCTTGAAAAGCTTGGCAATTATGAGGCCTATATGGAGCAGCTCCGGGAACGGCAAAAGGAGCTGGAGGGGGAAATCCTCGGGCTGTGCGAAAAGCTCTCCGGGCTTCGGAAAAAGGCGGCCGGGCCCCTTGCAAAGAAGCTGAAGGGAGCCATGACGGATTTGAATTTTTTGAATGTGGAATTTTTTATTTCTGTTACGGAGGACGCAAAGGCATTTTCAACGGACGGCTATGACCAGGTGGAGTTTATGATTTCCACAAATCCCGGGGAGGCGGTAAAGCCCCTCTGGCAGATTGCCAGCGGCGGCGAACTGTCCCGGATTATGCTTGCTTTTAAGACGGTTTTTGCGGATAAGGACGATACGGATACGCTGGTGTTTGATGAGATTGACACGGGAATCAGCGGAAAGACGGCCTGGAAGGTGGCGGAAAAGCTGGGAAGGCTTTCGCGCAATCACCAGATTATCTGTATTACCCATCTGGCGCAGATTGCCTCCATGGCCGATTCCCATTTTCTCATTGAAAAGAATATCAAAAATGACCGGACGGTAACGGATATCCGGGAGCTTACGGGAGAGGAAAGCCTCAAGGAAATGGCAAGGCTTCTGGGAAGCGGAGAACTGACGGAAGCGGTTCTTTGCAATGCCAGGGAGATGAGGCAGACTGCGGAGAAAGTGAAGGAAAGCAGATAATTTAAAGAAAGACTTAAATATAGAGGAGATGAATCTTATGGTTTTAATGACAAAAAGAAAGGCGGTAACCTCTGTTAGTTCCTCCTGCTGAAAATTACAAATTATTTGACAGGAGGATACCATGAAAAAACTGAATAAAAAAGAAACATCCATGCAGGTCGTGGATATGACAAAGGGCAGCCCGGTCAGGCTGATACTGGGTTTTGCCGTACCCATGTTTATCGGAAATATCTTTCAGCAGTTTTATACCATGGCGGATACCATGGTGGTGGGGCACAGTCTGGGAGATAACGCGATTGCAGCCATCGGAGCGACATCCGCGCTGTACAGCCTGATTTTCCGTATTGCCTTCGGGATGAACAACGGCTACGGAATCGTGGTGAGCCGGTGCTTTGGCACCCATAATGAAAAGGAGCTGCGGCAGTCTGTTGCGGGAATGATAACCTACAATACTGTGGTTACGCTTATACTGACAGCGATTGCACTTGTATTTTTAAGACCTTTGCTTGTTTTTATGAATACGCCGGAAGCGATTTTTGAGCAGGCCTATCTGTACATTGTCATTTTATGCGCGGGTATGATTTTTACCATATGCTATAACATGTTTGCCTCAATTCTGCGGGCGGTGGGAAACAGCCGGGTGCCTCTTTACTTTTTGATTATGGCGTCGCTTATCAACATTGCGCTGGATATCATACTGGTGGTATGGCTTCACGGAGGCGTTGCAGGGGCGGCTGCCGCAACGATTGCGGCGCAGGCGATTTCGGCAGTTTTGAGCGGAGGCTATCTTGTGAAAAATTACCGGGAAATACTGCCCCGGAAAAAAGAGGACTTTTGTGTGCCGAAACCGCTTCGGAGAGATTTGCTTTCCACAGGAATTGCCATGGCTCTTGTAGAAAGTCTGGTAGATTTGGGAACCATGATATTCCAGAGGGCCAACAATATGCTTGGCGAGGCGACAATCGCGGCCTTTACAGCGTCAAGGCGTATTCTGGAAACGCTCCTTGAACCGGTATGCACCATAGCCGTTGCCAATTCCGTATTTGCAGGACAGAACCTGGGGGCAAGGCGGCCCGACAGAATCAGGGAAGCGCTTAAGAAGGTGTTAGTACTGGAAGTGCTGTGGGCTTCTTTTGCAGCTCTGGGCATATGGCTGTTTGGCGGCAGCCTGATAAGGCTTATTACAGGGTCAGAGAACAGCCAGATGATTCAGATGGCGGTGAGCTGTATGCGGATTCAGTTTTCCTTCTATCCGGTACTGGCGATTCTGCTTTGTATGCGGGACGCCATGCAGGCCATTGGATTTAAGGCGGCGCCCGTGGCGTCAAGCGTTATCGAGCTTTCCATGAAAATGTTCGCCGCATGGCGGCTGATTCCCCGTATGGGCTTTCTGGGCACCAGTATTACCGAACCTGTTACGTGGGTGCTTATGACAGTGTTTCTTATGGCTGCCTATATGGCAGGGAGAAGAAAGATATTTGAACCGCTCTCCCGAAATAAAGTGCAGGAATAACGGGAATCACAAAATACTACTAAAAAAACCAAAAATATTCACTGTTCAAAAAGTGGACTGACATTTAAAATGGTAATGTATGGTAGTTACATATTTTGTCCCCGCAGGGGTTTGCCCTGTGGGGATTTTTACTAAAAAGGAGAAAAAACGGAAAAATTTTTTATAAGTTTTTTCCAAAGTAAACATGTATTTGTTTTTCTTCATGTAGTATAATAAAAGAGCAGTCTCGGAAACTCAATAGCGAATAGGCAGGGAAGGGTTGATTTTTAGAAA
>CAMSTM010000106.1 GCA_947063675.1 uncultured Lachnospiraceae bacterium
TCATTGCAGATGAGGCACAATACATCAAAAATAATAACACACAAAATGCAAAAGACCAACCCAGGCAAACAGATTGGTCATGAAAATCCCGCCATAAGTAGCTTCCTGTATGGTAACTCCCATATACTGGCTGTCTAAATAAACCGCTTCCATGAAAGGAAATCTCTGTATTATCTTAACCGGCTGAAATAAATAAGCCAAAATGCCAGGAGGAATGCGGTCTAAGTGAAACCCCCGGTTTCTCATATCGTTCATCGTCAGATTGTAATTGGCGCCAAAATCAAAAACAGATTCAAAACGGCTGTAATTATAGTACATCAGCCCTGCCGCCACAAGCAGCATGGGAAGGGCAAAGACCGTTATCGCGGATAACACCCGGTTGTCAGCCTTTTTTCTGCCGCTCTCCGCCTGCCCTTCTCCGGCGCGCTTTCCGCCGCCATCTTTCCTGATTCCTGCGATACTCTTCGCCAGAGGATGCACCGCAGATTCCCACAGCAAGACTGCAGCCGGAAGCATAAACAGAAAAAGCTGCGGACGGCATCCCGCTGTCAATGCCGTAAAAAGAGAACCCAGCCCCAGATATTTCAGTGAAATCTCCTTTTCCCTTCCGGCAATCAGAAAGCACCACAGACCCAGCATCCCAAAAGCAAGCCCGGAGAGAATAGGAACTGTATATAAATCCGGGCGTTTAGTCATGTAAATAATGCCGCTCCCCAAAAGCAGAAGCTCGCTTAAAAGAAGCCACACTCCCAGACTGGCGCGGGTAAACCACTTTCGTATCATCTCGTGGACAACGCCCATGCATCCTGCCGTAAAAAACAGGGAAAGGAAAAATATCAGCACATGATTGTGTAAATGCGTGCCTGTAATCACATAATAAGGCAGGTAGAACAAAACCGCCGGAACCATCCCGAAGTATACATAGTACTTCCCCTTATAGTAAGCATGGTCCCAGTTATACCATTCCCCCGCTTCGCTCATGACCTGATTTCTGTAAAGCAAATCGTAGGGGTTTTCCATCTCCTGCAAAGCCCTTGCAGGTTCCTCCAAAAGAGCAAAGCTTCCGGCCCTTAAGCTTTCCGCCAGTTCCTGGTACTGCCTTTGATTTACCTGCTCCTCCGTCTGAAAATAAGGGTTCAGCCCGGTCAGATACCGGAAAAGAAACAGATGTATTATAAAAAATAACGCCAGTAATATTTTTCTGTGCACAGGCTTAAGGCGGATATACTCTGTCCGGTGCAGAAAAGAGGACGGTCTTAAGACATAAACAAGGCAGGAAAGGAAAAACAGGAAAGCCACTCTCTCCCATGAAAAATAAAGCGGAATCACGGGATTTAAGGTGATGGAAAGAGATATTTTCTGACCCTTCAAAACATCAGGGACAATCCGCAAATCCGTACATTTCCCGTATAAGTGATAGGTAATATAGCTGCTTCTCTTTTCGTTCCGCCAGATTTCCCGTCCGGGGAGCCCGTAATAGAGCTTATGGGATTCGTCCGTTACCCATTGGTGTATGGTTACCGGTTTCGCCGTCTCCTCCTCACCGCCGATTATCCGAATATCAATACAGGCTGTGGAAAGCGTTTCATTTATCCCTTTGATTTCAATTCCCAGCGCATCTTCCTCAATCAGATAAACATTATCTCCGACATGGAAATAGCCCTCCTCCAGCTCTATGTCCGATGCAGAAAGCTGCCTTGTCCTTTCTCTGTTTCCAAGAGATTCAAAATGACGGTAGTTGCAGACAAAAAGCTCCGCCAGCAGCACGCAGGCCAACAAAAATAAAATTTTTTTCATATGCTCAATTCCCTTATCTGTCCATACAAATCAAGCCCTACGCAGACAATCAGCCCCAAAAGTCCTATGGCCAGGTAAGTGATGGGAACCAGATGCACGGCTATCAGGTAAGGCATAAAGGTCAGCACAGATATCAGCATAAATCCGCAGGTCACGGGAAGACGCCTCACCCGGACTGTTCCATAGATAATCGCCAGCAAATCAATTAAAAATCCGTATCTGTCGTGCATGTGGGGCAGCGAATATACAATCAGCGCCACCGTAAAGAGTGCCAGCGTAACTGCCAGCTCATCGGTTATTTTTATATTTTGGGTATAAAGATAATAGGCAATACAGCCAAGAATTATGATAGTCATAAATGTTCCCGCGCCGCTCACCTCGGCGGCATGACGCATATCTGGCATGGCCTCCCCCAAAAGCGCGTAAATATTGGGGTATTCCAGCGTTCCCCAAGGATAGGTATTCGTCTGTTCAAAATAAACCGTCATCAGTTCCTTAAAATCGCGTCCGAAAAGATATGCCGGAAGGGAGCTTATCACATAAATTACGGGAATCCACAGAAAATCCGGGAGTTTTACGGTTCTTTTTTTCAGCCACATAATAATAAAAAACGGAAGAATAAAAACGGCCTGCAGCTTAAACGCAAAGGAAATCCCCGTAAAAATCAGGCAGCATCTGCTGTTGCCTTTCAGGAAAAAATACAGAGCATACAAAAGAAAACCCGTATATATAATATCGCACTGGCACCAGTAAGCGCCGTCCAAAATAACGGTGGGCGATAACAGCAAAACCGCCATTCCCAGAATCGATTTTTTTACGTTTCCGCTCATCTCATAAATAATTAAAAAGACTGCGGCAGCCGCTGAATAATCAAAGAAAACGGATATCATTTTCAGTCCGTACAGGTCATTATCTGTGATATACGAAACCAGACACATAAGATACATATAAGGGGCGGTATAATTGGATATGGACTGGCTTAAGGAACGAAAACCGCCTCCGCTTCGGATTTGCGCCATCCACCCTTCCAGAAATCCCCAGTAATCCGCCGATTCCACGGGCATCAGTTTCCATCTTATCATAAATGCAAACACAAAAAGGCAGAGGATAAATACCAAATCCACCACCTGAAACTTTATTTTTCCAATTTTTACCCTCTGAAACATCACTCTGTCAATGGTACGCTCTTCCATGCTTTCCCTCCGCTTCTGCATCTCATTTTAATATGCAGACTGAAAGCTCCCCCGCAGACTGTTTATCCGTCCTGCCCTTACGGGAAGCTCACAGGGGAAGAACGCCCCGACGGAGACGTTCTTCCCCTGTGCAAATTGATTGTACCATTATATGGGATAAACTGCCACATATTTTATTCTTTATAAGCGGTATCCGTTTTCACGAAGTCAGGAACCTGACCCTCAGGGAACACATAGTTCACGGAAGAACCGTATCTTCTGGTCATGGGACTGTCCGTCTTGAAATATACGTAGACCATATAATCGTTCTCGCCGGCCACTCCGAAATCCCAGTCGCTTTTCACCATGTCGCGGGGATAAACGCCGGAGGCAATTTCCCTGATGGCCTCACTGTCCGTATAATCTGCATAGACACGGGTATCTATCATATCGCTGTTATAATCCAGTGTACTGTTATATCTGTAGTAATCCTCCGCTCTCTCAGGTATTATGCCGCCCACTCCAGCAGCTCCCGCCTCCATTGCCTGCTTCTCTACCAGCTCATTATAAACATTCGTGTTATTATTCACAACCTGAATATGCTCCACGTCCTCCATGTTAAGCTGGAAATCCCTGTAATATCCCTTCTCCTTCAGCCATGCAATGGTATTTTCATAGAAAGGATAGATATTCATCCCTACCTCCCAGCTTCTGGTGGAATAAGCATAGTCTGAGCCGGAAAAATATCCGTAGCCGTTTCCTTTCATCTCCTCGGAAATTGTGATTCGCCCCATTCCGACAGGCAGATTTTCCTTTACGTTGGTGAAATTGGCACGGGCCAAGTCCTTCTGGTAAATCTGAATAAATTCCTTTATCTCCGCCTGGCTAAGTTCCTCCCAGTAAACCGTATTTCCATAGGCGGCGCCGATTTTATACCTGTCCTTTCTGTCCAGAAGGCTGAGCAGATTTTCCGCCGCTCCTGCAAGATATCCTTTTTTAAATTCATCCGAACCGATAATATTATCCAAAAGTCCGGCCGTCTGCTCATTCTCCACATTCACCCAGATTCGTCTGTAAACCTCCCGGCCGCTTTTCAGACGGTAAATCAGCGTTGCCGTTGACCATTTGCTGTCCGGATTATAGGACATCGCGTCCGCTTCGGAGATGGTATCGGCCAACCGGTTATAGGCTTCCATGGAAATGGATGCCAGTCGGCAGACATCCTCCGTATTGGAAAGGCGCATATATTCCCTTGCGTACGCTTCCTCTGACAGATAATCTCCCTTTTCGTCAAACCGGGCGACTCCGCCGTAGGTTTCTTCATAATTGGAAGGGATAAACGCCACACTCTCCACCTGCTCCGGCTTTGGAATATAAGCGTCGTACCCGAATAAGTCATAGCGGAACGCAAGGAAAATCAAGGCTGTAATTACGCCGCTGATTACGATATGGGTCTTTTTGTGAACCATACCCTTGATATCAAATTCATAAATCGACTGTATCAGCCCGCTCCCGATTATCACCACAAGGGCAAGGGCAAATATGACGTAACCGCCTCCCTTTAAGGAAGTGCCCGGTTCATAGTCCACAATATCCGCAATGACTCCCCCTATCAAAAGCGCCACAGGAACCGTAAGCAAAATTTTAATCACCGGCTTTGTGACCTGAAAAGTCATAGCCTTTCCGGCCGCCTCCGCCGGACGCTTTAAATAACAGACATAAGAAAGAGCGCCGATGGCAAGGGCGAAAACAGTAAGGACGACAAGATACTTAAAATCCATCACATTCTTATAACTGAAAGTGTCCGCAATCTCTATATACCATACAAAAGGCGATATCTTTGGTGAAACCTCCATGCTGTGATAGCTGAAATACCTGAAAAACAATGACCGATAGCCATAAATCGTATACCTTACCGCATACTCATAAAAGCAAAAGACAAGGAACCCGAAGCCTGTAATCACAAGATTTCCTGTCAGCATCAGCGCCAGAATCGCCATGTGATAGACGCTTAAATAGAAAATAATATTGACGCCGAAAGCTGTAAACGCCGTGAGCAGTACCCGCCCGTCCACCGCCCCGTTTCCGGCCGCAATCAAAAGACTGATTATCAGCCCCAGAAGATAAGGAAAAGCGTACAGAATAATACCGTTCAGCCAGATAATGCGGAATCTTTTGCTTCTTTTTACGGGCATTCCCATATAAAAATCAATTTTCTTCCGGCTGTAAAGGTAAGAAAAACCCTGAATGGCAGCAGCCACCGCAATGATTGTGGTAAACACCGGCAGAGCGGAAGAAAATCCAAGCTGTCCGCACATGTTGTTTACCAGCCTCTCGTGCATGGCTTCTTCCGCCAGGGCGGCGCCGTAGACCTCCGTCAGATATTTGAGATTATTCATCTGCCGGCTGATGGTAATTGAAATTGTGACCGGTATTGCCAGCACAAAGAAAAGAGCCGACAGCATCCACACCCACAGACGTCTCTTATTATTTTCCCTGATACTAGCCAAGAATGAGTTTTTTGATGTCATAGCCCACTACCTCCGTTTCACTGATAAAGATTTCCTCAAGGGAAAGCGGCAGCGCCTCGAAAAACACGGTGTTCACCGTGGCAAATACTGCAAGTATCTCGGCCTTGTTTCCCCGTACAGTCAGAACATTCAAGGAGCCTCTCTTTTCGTTTTTCATAATATCCAGACAGGAAATCGCCTTGGCTTCGTCCTCTGTGGTTTTAAATACGCACTGCACCTTCTGGATATTGCACTTCATATCCTCCAAATCCCTGGAAAGCAAGACTCCGCCCCGGTGAAGAAGCCCCACATGGTCGCAGATATCCTCCAGCTCTCTCAGGTTATGGGAGGCGATTATCGGCGTCATCCCCCGCCGCTCCATCTCACTGGCAAAAATACTTTTAATCCCCTGCCGCATTACCGGGTCCAGGCCGTCGAAGGTCTCGTCGCACAAAAGATACCTGGCTCCGCTGCACACGCCGCAGATAAGCGCAAGCTGCTTTTTCATTCCCTTGGAATAAGTGTTGATTTTGCGCTTCTTATCCAGTCCGAAATTTACCAGATAGCTGTAAAAATCCTCCGCCGCGAATTCCCTGTAAACGCTACTTAAATATTTCTGCATGTCAATCGCATTGCTGTTGGCGAAAAAGTACGGCTCGTCGGCGATAAAATAAATCCTGTTCTTGGCTTCCATATTGTCAAACACGTGAAGTCCGTCAATGGTAATTTCTCCTGCATCAGGCTTAAGCACACCCGCCACCATCCGAAGCATGGTACTCTTTCCGGCTCCGTTGGTGCCGATAAGCCCGAACACCGTATTTTCCCTGATGGTCACGCTGACATTATCGACTGCCTTTATCCTGTCGTAGGATTTGGTCACATCCTTTATCTCAATCATCAGCTTTCCCTCCTCTTATGCTTTGAATAAGCTCTTCCTCTGTAATTCCCACCTCAAGGGCGGCCTTACAGACGCTTTGCAGTTCCTCAAGCAGCTTTTCCTTATACTTAAAAAGCAGCCGCCTGTCATCCGAGACAAAATTTCCCTTTCCCTTCACGGTGTAAATGTACCCCTGCCTCTCTAACTCCGAATAAGCCCGCTGAATCGTATTGGGATTGATGGAAAGCTCTACCGCCAGATTACGCACGGAAGGCATTTTCTCATCCGGATGCAGCACACCGTGCAGTATCAGCATTTTAAAACGCTCCGTGACCTGTTCATAGATAGGACTTGTATCTCGATAATCTATGAGTATCATGCATGACTCCTTTCTGCTATACTTAAATACACTAAGTGTACTAATATTGTTGATACACTCATGGTATTATGACCGCAGTTTCCTGTCAAGAAAAATACCCACAGATTAATAAAACATTAATTGTTTACATCCAATACCTTTGTTACCACGAAATTTTCCCACCGTAACCGGATTTACTTTTCTACTGTTTTACATTGATATCTTTTTTGTTTTATAGTATTTTTAAAACATTATTTTTGTGTTAAATTGGTATGGAAGGAATTTCACTGAACGAAAGTTTACATTTTAGAAGTTATGCCGGGTATATAAGGCATATTTAACACGAAAGGAACTGACAATGGAAATAATCGGTTATATTTCACAATCCGTTATAAACACATTGGGTTTAAATATTCCTCCTGATACGCCAGTATTCATAGGCGAATCCAATATAGCGCATATTAAGAACCGACACCGTTACGAATTTGACAAATATTACAGAGATATCAGCATAATAATAAACGCTCCTGATTATGTGGGGATAAATCCAAAAGATAGTTCCATTCTGTTTGTAAAGCTATATAAAGTAGACGGAGAGTATATCCGTGTAGCTGTAAAAATCACCTCCGGCGGCAAATGCTTCGCCAAAACGCTGCATTTGTTAAGTACTTGCAACGCAGAAAGATATCTTGAAAAAGGCACCCTGAAAAGGCTTGACACAAACTGAATTTATTGTATAATTAAGTTGCTAAATGAGTAAGCTATATTGAATGAAATCTGAGGACGGAACAGGCGGCCGTCGCCCATTGTTAGGAGATGTGGATTGTCACCCACCTATTTCATTCAAATTATCGGCAGGTAACTTCGGTTACCTGCCTTATATTTTTATTTGAAAAATAAGAAATAGCCATCCCGCTCACTTCACACACAATGGCTGGACGACTATTTCCATAAGTTTAACTTAATCTTTTTGTTTTTTCTCGTTGTATCCGATTTTCTCTATTTCTTAATAAGCAGAGACTTTCCCGTCATCTCTGCCGGCTGTTCCATTCCCATCAGCTCAATCAGCGTAGGAATGATATCTGCCAGACAGCCGCCTTCCCTTAAGGTATAGGCAGAATCGGCGTTCACCAATATGAAAGGAACCGGATTGGTGGTATGGGCGGTAAAAGGAGCCCCTGTCTCATAGTCTACAAGCTGCTCGGCATTTCCGTGGTCCGCGCAGATAAACAGCTGTCCGTCCACATCCTTAATTGCCTGAACGGCCCTTCCCACACACTCGTCTACAGCTTCCACCGCCTTGATGGCAGCTGCTTCCACTCCTGTATGTCCTACCATATCAGGGTTCGCAAAGTTAATGATGATTACATCGTATTTGCCGGATTTGACAGCCTCCACCAGCCTGTCGCATACTTCATAGGCGCTCATCTGGGGCTTCAGGTCGTAGGTTGCCACATCTTTGGGGGAATTTACCAGGATTCTGTCCTCTCCCTCATTGGGCTTTTCCACGCCGCCGTTAAAGAAAAAGGTTACATGGGCATATTTTTCCGTCTCGGCGATTCTCGCCTGTTTCATGTTATTTGCGGCAAGCCATTCCCCGAAGGTATTTGTCACCGAAATTTTATGGAACGCAATTTCCTTGTTGGGAATCGTGGGGTCGTAATCGGAGAAGCACACGTAGGTTAAATTCAGCCTTTTCTCTCTGTCAAAGCCCTTGAAGTCGTCGTCGCAGAAGCTCCTTGTTATCTCCCTTGCCCGGTCAGGCCTGAAATTAAAGAAGATTACGGAATCTCCGTCCTCAATGGTTGCCACGGGCTTACCGTCCTTTACTACTACGGTAGGTTTTACAAATTCGTCGGTTTCCTCCCTGTCGTAGGACGCCTGGATTCCCTCGGGGCCGCTTACGGCAGTTAAGCCTTCGCCCTTTGTGAGGGCGTCGTAAGCTAATTTCACTCTGTCATAATTGTTATCTCTGTCCATTGCGTAGTAACGTCCCATCACTGATGCGATTTCGCCTGCGCCGATTTTCTTCATTTCCGCTTCCAAATCCTCCGCATAGCCTTTTCCGCTTGCAGGAGGGGTGTCGCGTCCGTCTAAAAAGCAATGCACGTAAACTTTGGAAAGTCCGTTTCTTTTCGCCAGCTCCAAAAGACCGTACAGATGGGTATTGTGACTGTGAACGCCGCCGTCTGAAAGCAGTCCGAACATATGCAGCGAGGAATCGTTTTTCTTACAGTTCTCCACTGCCTTAAGAAGCGCCGGATTTTCAAAGAAGGTTCCGTCCTGGATTTCCTTTGTAATTCTTGTAAGCTCCTGATATACAATGCGTCCGGCTCCCATATTCAAATGGCCGACCTCGGAATTGCCCATCTGGCCCTCGGGGAGGCCTACCGCCATACCGCTGGCATTTCCCTTCACAAATGGACACTCTGCCATGAGCTTATCCATCACGGGCGTCCTGGCTTCCGCCACGGCGTTTCCGTCTTTGCGCTCATTTAAACCGTATCCGTCTAAAATCATTAATACTGTTGGTTTTTTCATTGCTCCTTCTCTCCTTCTTTTCTCTTTATTTCTTAATTTCATCAATGTCAGTGAGATTATCGTCCAGGCTGTTCAAGAATACTTTCCAATACAAATTGATGAAAAAACAGTTGTCCAAACGTATTTAAGTATATCATACCCAAACTGCAAAGTCTATTCCAATTCACTTAAAATTACTTGTGAAAACCCATTCTCAGTTTCCTTCTACGCCTTCTTACGCCATAACCGGCTCACCGCTTTCCCTGTGGGAATAGGGCCGGAAAGCATCAGCAGGAAAATCACAGCGCAAACCGCCGAAACTGCCTCTGCAAGCCGCCAGATGGCCGGTTCCCTGAAATATACCCGGACGCTGCCCTCATATTCCGCCGGCAGCAATACGCAAATCTGATTATTTTCCCCGCTATTTATGACCTCGAACCGCTCTCCTGTACTTAAATCCTCCGCCCCATATCCGGGATAATAATACAGCGGTATCAATAATCCGGCTTCGCCGTTATCGGTCTTACAGATAACCGTGACCGTGTTGTACTTTTTCTCAAATCCCTCTATTTTGACACCGGCCTTCTCCGGCATGGCCTGAGGCGTCTGTATGCCCTCCGTTGCCGCCCCGTAAGAGCCCTCGTAAAGATATTCCCCTGTGGAAACCGCATTGCTTTCAAATGCATTGATATCATATACAAGGAGCATGTCTCCCCGGTAAAGAGTACTGTAGATAAGCTGGGCTCCCTGCATCACGGCAATAAGACCGGTTACTGCCATCAGAACCGTTACCATTCTTTTATCATAATTTCGGAATGCCTCTGTGAAAACCAGAATGGCAAGCAGGCTTCCGAAAAGCCCCGCAAGGGTAAGCAGACGGAAAGGAAACTGAATTTTCCCGAAAAGACTGCCGAAAGCCGGCAAAATTCTGTTGATTTCGCTATAGGGAAATACATTGGACGCCATAAATGAAAAAAGGATGAAAAATCCTGCATTCAAAGCAATTTTCTTCTTTTGCTCTCCCAGCCTCCCTTTCTCATACATCAGAACTGCCAGAATCAGCGCGATAAGCAGCGCTGTTCCCACCGGCTTCGGGAATTTTTGAGATAAAGGCCCGATTGTGCTCCAGGTGGTATCTATAGTACCGTTCCAGTAAACTGCCAAAAGCTCCGCAAGACTGGCGCCGAAATACTGAAATACCGGTTCCATTCCGTGCTTTGTGTTTACCACAAACGCCTCCTGCATATAGCGGAAAAAGGGAACCAGAAACCACAGATTGATAAGCGCCGTTATACCCAGAATTTTTGCAAAGTAAACCAGCCGCCTTCTATCCAGCATTTTCTTCCAATGAATAATACTGAATAAAATAATTGCAAAAGCCGCAAGAAAACAAACTATCACATGGGTCTGAATCAAACCTGTAAAACCAATAACGGGCGCTATTAAATATTCGGACGCAATTCCCAGCTTTTCCTTTGTTTCGTTCCTTCTTCCGCTTCTGCTGTCTCCGTTCCCTTCCTCAGAAACAGACTTATCCTCCGTGCAGCCGCTTAACTTTTCAAATGCATAATAAAATCCCAAAACCGCCAGCGGAAGGAAAAGCATCGCCGAGTACTCCCCTACAGCCGCCCTTATATAAATGCAGCTCAGCCGGTAAGGAAACAATGTATAAACACAGCTTCCAAACAGCGCGGTTTTTTTATTCCCGGAAATTTTCAGGAAAGCATAATACGCCACGGCCGCCGTCCCGAAATTGACCGCGGCAATATAACATTTGTATGCATTCTGTACGCTGACGCCGATAAGACGCAGAATTGCCGGGAACAGCAAAAGCTGGTCGCCGTACATCACAGACACCGGATAGCCCCAGCCGTTAAACCAGCCCGGCTGAATTCTCACCGGAAGGCTTCCCGCCATCAGCCCTTCCGCCAGTCCCTCTATCCGAAAAAGATGGAAAATCAAATCATGGCCGTATAAAATATATTCCTCCAAAAGCCCAAGGGAGGCGATGCCGCCGATAATCATCACTCCAAAGACTTCCCGGCTTCCCCTGAACCGATACTTTTTCAAAAAGATAACAAGTGCTATGATATTCATGCCAAGCAACTTTACAGCCAAAGAGAAAATCCGGTACAGCCCGGAATTATCCGCTGTGGCGGCAGTAATCCAGTTTACGCTGAAATCCTCTGCACTTTCAGGCTCCACTATGATTCTCACAGCCGCATTATCCTCGTTCACATAAATCTTAAACTTCCTGTTCTCCTGAATATCCGAAAGACTCACGCGGTCGGAATAAAGCACCCTGGGGCCGGCCTCCGTCATGGCGTCTTTCTCTCCTCCATTGGAAGAAGAAAGAACCCTGTCGCACTGTGCGTAGCAAACCGCTCTGCCTTTTCCCTTTTCATACATCAGGGCTATTTCATAAATTCCTTTCGGCAGGATAATTTCTTCCGTATAAATTTTTCCTCCGGCTTCCTCCGCCGCATCTTCACGAAAATAATCCCTGAACAGATAGCCAACCTTATCCTGCCCCGCAATTTTTCCTGCAAATAGTAAAAGAGTCAGTATTTCCAAAAGACAAAACAACAAATAACACGCTTTACGCACTGTCATCTTCTTTTTTATCTGCATTGATGCATTCCCCATTTCATGCTGTTTTATGCCCCGGCATTCCCGTGTACGTAATCCTTGTCCACCTCTATGACTGCAAAATAATTTCCATCCAGTCTGCGGATTTTTCCCGTAATATAGGAAACCACTTCACTGTCGGACATCGAATAATTGAAAGGCACTACCACGTCGAAAATCACATTGACATGGGTCGGCCCGTGCACAATCCGAAAGTCATGGAATTTCACATCCCCTTCCATCTGCCCCACAATATCCGCCACCTTGCGCTTTACCTCGTTTGTCATCTCATCATCAACACAAACCGGGTCCATATGGATAACAGCGCTGCAGCGCAGTTCATCCGCCAGTCTGTGCTCAATCAAATCAATCATATCATGAAGAACCAGAATATCTCCGGTGGAGGGAACCTCCACATGGACGGAGAGCATCACCCTGCCCGGTCCGTAATTGTGCACCACCAGGTCATGGAGCCCTAACACCCCCTGCGCCTTATATTCCATAATAATCTCTTCTATCCGGTCTACAAACTCCTCTTCCGGCGGCTGCCCCAAAAGCGGGCTTACCGTATCCTTCATGGCTCCGATGCCCGTCCATATGACAAAAAGCGCAACCAGTATTCCGCACCACCCGTCAATATGTATATCTGTAAAGAAGGCCAGAACCGTGGTAAGAAAGACCACGAGAGTGGAAACACTGTCGCTGATGCTGTCCTTTGACGCCGCCATCATTGCCGCGCTGCTTATCTTTTTCCCTACCATCCGGTTATAGAAAAACATGTACAGCTTCACACAGATGGAAATCACCAAAATGGCAAGAATCAGAGGACTTGCGCTTATCGCTTCGGGATGGAAGATTTTATCTGCGGAGGATTTTAAGAGCTCTACTCCCATAAGTAAAATTATTACCGATACCAGAAGCCCCGCTA
>CAMSTM010000107.1 GCA_947063675.1 uncultured Lachnospiraceae bacterium
TATAATTCCGTGTACCGTGGTAAACTCACCGCGCTTAGCATTGCCTTCTTTTTTTAATATGCGAAACATAGATATCCTCTCTTCTGTAATTAAGTGAAACAGTTACGCTCTGTATTTTACACAATGCCAGGGCATTCTACAATAGCAATTTAAATATAATTGTCAAAGCCTTCCCTTTCAGCTATAATTGTATGGTAGAAATTCATCTTATTTATAAAAAATAATCTCCGGCCGTGCGGCAGAAAGGAGCTTTTATGTCTGGTTCAACATTTGGAAATCTGTTTAAAATCACTACCTGGGGGGAATCCCACGGAAAGGCTCTGGGCGTTGTAATTGACGGCTGCCCGGCTGGTCTGCCTCTTTGCGAGGAGGATATTCAGCCTTACCTTGACCGGAGAAAGCCCGGTCAGACTGCCCTTTCCACTCCCCGGAAGGAAGCGGACCAGGTGGAAATCCTCTCCGGCGTTTTCGAGGGAAAAACCACCGGCACGCCAATTTCCCTGATAATCCGCAACACCTCCCAGAAGTCCTCGGATTACAGTGAAATCGCCTCCTATTACCGCCCCGGCCATGCGGATTACACCTTTGACGCCAAATACGGTTTCCGGGATTACAGAGGCGGCGGCCGTTCCTCCGGGCGCGAAACCGCCGGACGTGTGGCGGCAGGCGCCGTAGCCGCTAAAATTTTAAAGGAAATAGGAATCACCGTTACCGCCTATACAAAATCAATCGGGCCGGTTGAAATTAATATGTCTGAATTTGACAGAAATTCCATTTATACCACCGCTACCTGTATGCCCGATAAAACGGCGGACGAAAAGGCGGCAGCTTACTTAAAGGAATGCATGACGAATAAGGATTCTGCAGGCGGCGTTGTGGAATGTATTGTGGAAGGGCTTCCCGCCGGTGTGGGCGACCCGGTTTTTGAAAAGCTGGATGCGAATCTTGCAAAAGCCCTTATGTCCATTGGTGCAGTAAAAGCAATAGAAATCGGCGACGGCGTACAGGTATCAAAGGCGGCAGGCTCCGAAAACAATGACCCCTTTGTCTGCGAAAACAACGTTCTTTCCAAAAAATCCAACCATGCCGGAGGGATTCTCGGCGGCATCAGCGACGGCGCGCCTGTCGTCATAAGAGCCCACATAAAGCCCACCCCTTCCATCTTCCAGCCACAGGAAACGGTAAACAGGGATATGGAAAATATCAATATACAAATCAAAGGCCGCCATGACCCGGTTATCGTCCCGCGCGCCGTGGTTGTGGTGGAGTCCATGACAGCCCTTGCAATTCTGGACGCCTGTATGCAGAATATGACAGCAAGGCTGGAATACCTTACAGGCTTTTATAAAAACAGTAACAATTAGAATAGTAAATACCGGCTTTCGCGGCAAGAGTAAAATATCTCCTTTCTGTCTGGTATTTTACTCCCCCGCTTTGTCCGTCAAAAGCGCCTCCACTTCCTCGTCAGTCATATAGGCAACGCCCTCAATTTCATCCTTCTGATTCCGGCTGACCCTGATACTGACGGTCCCCTGCGGGTCGATATTCAGCGTATAAAATGACCTGTTCGCTCTGATATCCAGAAAAACATGAACTCGTTGATTCTCATAATAGCAGATTTTCCCGTCCATTATGATACCAAAAGACTCATATTCCTTTTGCTGCCGCGCCGTCAGCTCCGCTTCCAGAGCATCCAGCTCCTCCTCCCTGTCCAGCTTCTCATACAGAATAGACTGGAATTTGATATTCTCGTCCTCAAGGGCCCGTTCCAGCCACGCTTCAAGCGCATCCTCACTCATGCAACCGGCAGCGATGGAGAAAAACGACGCTGAAGAATCCGCGTAAGCCTTTTCGGCAAAACGCTGTACTACAGCGCTGTCAACCTGTAAATACCTTATCACAGAAAAGAAGCTGACGTTTCCATCCTTATAGATTTTGTCAAGCCATTCTTCCTGCTGCTCCTCCTCCATCCGGGAAAAGGCAATGTCAAATAAAGGAATGCTTCCGGCTTCGTAATACTTCTGTACCTGTGCAAAAGCCGTCTGCTTTCCGGTCTTATCAGGCTCTGACAATGCTGTTTTTTCGTCGTAGCCGCTTTCAGAAGGCATCCCTTCCACACGATTTGGGCCGGGGGCCGTCTCTTTGTTTTTGCCGGACGTGGCGAACACATTTTCTTCTGTAAAAGCCGGCGCCGCCTCAACAGGATAAACGCCAATCAAAAATGTACCCGAAATTATCCCCAACGTAAGCGCGCCCGTCAAAACCGCCGTTATTTTTGATTTTTTCCTGTAATTCATAATCGCTTTCAACCTCGCTTTCAATAATTCCCTGTTTTCGCTTAAAGTAACCGCGCCGGAATTCCCCGCGCGTTTTCCCGCTGACGCCATCGCGTCAAGAAGGGTTTCCCCATAGCCCTTTGCATTGCCGGACCCTGTTTTTGCAAGAACCGCTTCGTCACAGGAAAATTCACATGCTTTTTCAATTTCCCTGCTCATGAGATGCACAAGGGGATTGAACCAGTGCAGACAAACCGCAAATTGTACCAGCCATTTGTAAACAATGTCCCGCCGTTTACAGTGGGTCAGTTCATGAAGTACAATGTACCGGAAATTTTTCTCAGAAACAGCCATATCCGGCAGTATAATACAGGGGTGGAGCAATCCCGTCAGCATCGGCGAGGAAATCAGCGGATTGAGCCAAAGCTCCACCGGCCTGCCAATGTGTTCCTGTGCTATAAGGGCAGAGAGCCTCTCCAGAATTTCAATGTCGGAAACAGGAACCGCCCCTGCCTTCACATATCTTATAAAGCTCTGGTACATCGTCGCCTTTCGAATCAAAAGCCCTGCTCCGGCCGCCAGCCAGACCGCCCAAAGATAGCCTGACAATAATATAACCTGCTCCCAAAGCCGCTTCCGCCAGTCTTTAAAGGTTCCCGGCCAGCCTGCCGCTTCCCTGCCTTGACCCGCTCCGTCCTTAAAAAGATTAATTCCCTTAGCATTGCCAATGGTATTGCTGTCGGAAACATCAGAAAGACCTTTCAGCCCAGACAAAGAGGCATCTTTGCCGGCTTCCCTCTCACTCTCCCAAAGATAAAAAGAGTCAACTGACTGCCGGACTCTCCCCATCAGACTGATTTCAGGCTCAAAAGGAACCAGCAGCCGCAGTATCACAATAAGCCAGATGTAGTACTGCCATTGCCTGCTGACTTTGTCTCTCAAAAAGGATTTCGCCGCCAAAAAAGCAAGAATAAGCAAGGAACCGGAAAGCGACATGGACAGAACCGTTTTTAAAACCATATCCATTCTTATTCCTGCCCTTCCAGTATTTTTTTAAGTTCGGCAAATTCGTCATCGGACAGCATATCGCCCGAAATCAGGTTGGTCACAAGCCCCCGTACATTTCCCCCGTAAATTTTATCCAGAAGCTTTCTGGTCTGCGCCTGCTGATATTCCGTTTCTGATACCAGCGGCGTATACTCGTTACAGCGCCCGATTTTCCTGGCTTTCAAAAAACCTTTACTGACAAGCCGGTTTAAAAGGGTAATCAGGGTATTTTTCTGCCAGGGCTTACCCCTTTTTGCCAGCTCCTCCGTCAGCCCGGCGAAAAATGTCGGGCCTTCCTTGTTTTCCCAGACGACTTTCATAATTTCAAGCTCGGCATCTGATATTTGCCTGGTCATGATAATTTTCTCCTTTCTGCACTGCTACCATCGCCTTAAGTGGTGAAATATGCCTGCAAAACAATATATGACACTTTGTTACTCTTAAAGAATAACAAAGTGTCATGTGTATGTCAAGTTAATTCATTTTGATTTAAGGCAAAATGCTAAATTTTACCTTTATCACCATACAAACACATCTTTTCCCAACAGCTTCAATATTGCCTCGACAAAGAGCTTGCAAGAGCCATCACTGACGTATTGTTAAAGTAATCCTTGTACAGGTAGGTATTCATTGTACTTGTAAGCAGGCTCCCGATTAATAATAAAAGCGCAACCGCAATTACTACCAGCAAAGGCCCACAGCTTACAAGCTGCTTTAAGGTCTCTCCGATTCCCGGTCCTTTCTTCGCATCCTTATCTACCTGAATCTGTACTCTTTCCGTGGTAAGCTTAAAGCATCCCAGATAAAATATAATTGCCAGTATACCGTAAATCGCAGCCACAAGCGTCACTCTTTCAGGGATAATCACCTGCTGCCCCGCCTCATTCGCGCGGTATACAAGCTGTGGCGTCACCATTCCGATAATCATCCAGGCCATCACCGCCCCCACCGTTCGGAATACAGACAGGGAGGCTCTCTCTTTTGCATCATTGGTAATCACTGACGACATACTTCCGTAAGGGATGTTGCAGGCAGTATAGAAAAACTCCCCCACAAAATACAGGTGACAAATACCCATACAATTTTCATTGTGTCAGGAAAATCCTTTACCCAATACATATAAATCAGCATACTGCTTAATCCCATAGGAACCGCCATCCGCTTAATCCATACGCGGAAACGTCCGTCTTTGGCAGGCTTTGCGATATCGCAGATTCGCCCCATCCCCGCATCCGTAAACGCATCCACAATACGCGCAGACATCAGTATAATACCTACAATTCCGGCTCCGATTCCAAGTACGTCCGTACAGAAAACCATCAGATACATCTGTGCAAAGATTATCAGTCACAAAAGGAACCGGGAATAGCACATTTTAACACATTTCAGAAACTAAGGTGCGGCAGGATATGAAATATGACGAAAGAAGCTTTCTGCTTGAGAATCAGGAAGCTATTATCAAACGGGAAACTATTGTCAGCACAGAGGCTGTTTTATCACGTTATTCTCTGGAAAAAGAACTGATTGCCCATGTTATGGCCGGCAATTACCGGCAGGCCGTTCAGGTGATGGAACGACTGTTTGACAGTTCCACAGAATGTGAAGATATGCTCAGAAGGCTGCCTTCCAAACCGGACGAGCAGCTGCGCGCCATCGGACTTAACTTAAATTCCATGCTCCGGGTCGCCCTTCTCTCCTCTCAGATACCTGTGATTTATCTCCATATTATAGCAACCCATATGGGTATTCTGATAAAGGAAGCGCCGATAGAATATTTTATCAAACTACTATATGGTAATGCAAAAATATAAATAATACATATTCCAACTCTTTCAGCCGCCATTTTTATAGTTGGCAGTACAAAATCAAGAAAATTAATACTTCCAATCCCTTTCTGCTCCTTATGTGCCGCTTTATATGTACTGTTTACTGCAAAATTTGCCAGTTCGACGGCCGGAAGCGAGTCGATTTCAACTTGAAAAATATCCGCCAATTTCATTTGAAACATTATCTTTTACCAGACAGGTTCTTGCTTCATGCGCCATTTCATCAGATACAGCCTGTCTTTTTAAATACATCTCAAGCCCCGGCCCTGTTTCCGCCGAAACATGAAACTTCTGAATCAGCCGAAGATTTTCTTCATCTGCAAGGAGTGGTTCGCAATAAAAAATTTCATTATCTATTAATTTATTTCCCATTTGACCTGTCGGCCAGAATTCTTGCCTTGCATTCATCTGCTGCTTTCCGTATATTGTCATCTGACTTTACGGTTTACTGACGAAGCGTTCTCAATATCTGTTCTCCGATTCTGCCATTATTCAATAGATACAGATATTAAAATTTCATAACCTCCTCCCCGTTACTTCGTCCACACCTTCTTCCTCACCCCATACCCAATCACCAGAATCAGCATGGCAATCCATCCCGCCGCACAGGCAAAGGCAATCCCCGTAATTCCAAACCTCTCAATCAGCAGAAAGGTAAACAGTACCCGGACAGAAATCTGGGTTAAGGAACCGGCCAGCGATACTTTCATATACTTTTTCCCCCTGAAAAACCCCTGCATCCCATTGGTCATTGCCGAGAAAAAGTAAAAAAATGCCATCACGGAAAAGTACTTCTGTCCCTCGCTTAAAATCGTCTCGTCTGTACTGAACAGATACAGCATCGGCCTGTGGAACAGCAAAAGTACAATACAGATAAAGACAAAATAACAGGTTTCAATGGTCATTCCGCTAAAGAAACCCTTTCGTACACGCTCCTTTTCCTTTGCACCGTCATTCTGGGCGATGAAGGTCATCATGGCAGTGGAAACGCTCCTCTCCGGCACCAGAGCAAAATCCTCGATTTTCCCCACGGCATTAAAAGCCGCAATGGTACTCACACCCAGGGTATTGACCATTCCCTGTATCGCCAGCTTTCCGATGGGCTGGGCGCACTGCTGCAACGCTGTGGTGCTCCCGTAATGGAGGGTTTTCCTTGTGAACTCCTTATCCGGCACAAAATCACGGCGGTTGGTGTGAAGAACCGGAACCTTTTTAAACACATAAATCATACAGGCAACAGCGGAAACGGATTCCGCAATATCCGTGGCAAGCCCGGCGCCAAACACCCCGAGCCGGAAGCCCGCCACAAATATCACATCCAGAATTCCGTTTAATATGGAGGAAAAGGCCAGAAACCTAATCGGCGTTTTGGAGTCTCCCACGCTGCGCAGGGCCGCCGCGTAAATATTGTAAAGGCAGGTAAAAGGCATACCGATAAATATTACCCGGAGATAGCTGACAGACAGGTCAAGAATAGCCTCAGGCACCTGCATCAATTTCAGTATGATTCCCGACGCCAGAAGCCCTCCTGTAAAGAGCAAAAGGGAAAAGATGCCTCCAATTCTAAGGCAGGTTCCCATCTCCTTTTTCAAATCCTCATACTTTCCCGCTCCATAGAAATTGCTCATCAGCACCGAAGTGCCCACGCAAAGGCCTGTAATTCCCATAATCAGAAAGTTCATCACCGGCTCCGCCGTTCCCACCGCCGCCAGCGCCTCGTTTCCGGCAAAACGCCCGATAACAATGGAATCCACCGCGTTATAGGTCAGCTGGAAAACATTTCCCAGAATCAGTGGAATGGTAAATGAAATGAGATGTTTTGTTATGTTGCCTTTGGTTAAATCGGTTGCCACAGCGAACTGTCCGCCCTTTCAGTTGTATTTTTTTTCATTCAACGTTATAATGATTTTACTACATTCACGTACATTTAAACAACAGCAGTTACCGGTATATCTGTCCGAAATTACCGTCATTAACTATTACAGGAAAAAATTATGAATATTTATGATATTGCAAAGCTCGCCGGAGTTTCCATTGCCACGGTATCCCGGGTGGTAAACGACAGTCCCAAGGTCAGCGAACGGACCAAGGCCGCCGTCCTCAAGGTAATGGAGGAAAACAACTACACGCCGAATGTGTTTGCCAGAGGTCTTGGCCTTGGCTCCATGAAATCCGTAGGCATTGTCTGCCCGGATGTGGCTGATGCCTATATGGCTAAGGCGGTCTCCTATCTGGAAAAGAATTTAAGGGGGTACGGGTATGACTGCATTTTATACTGCAGCAGCTACGACGAAGAAGACAAACGCCAGGCAGTGGATCTGATTTTCAAAAAACAGATTGACGCCCTGATTCTGGTAGGCTCCAATTATTCTGACGTCAATGGACAGGCGCCGGATTACGTGCAGGAAGCCGCCTCACAGATTCCTGTTTTTCTGATTAACGGCTATCTGTCCCATAACAACATATACTGCGTACTGGCGGACGATTTCCAGTCTGTCTACGATATCACGGAGGAATTGCTGTTTTCCGGGAAAAAGCGGATTCTGTTTTTATATAATTCCAACTCCTACAGCGCAAAAAGAAAACGTCAGGGATACATGGACGCACTTGCCGCCCATGGCATGGAGGCTGACGGGGAACTGATGCTCTACTGCGAAAATTCTATTTATGCCATGCGGGACAAACTGCTTTGCAAACGGAATCTGGTCTTTGACAGCGTTATCGCCACCGAAGACTGGCTTGCCGTCGGCGCATTGAAATACGCCTCCGCCACAGGTATCCGCGTGCCGGAGGCAATCAATATTATAGGTTATAATAATTCCGAGCTTTCCATCAGCTGCACCCCGGAATTAAGCTCCGTGGACAACCGGGTGGAGGTTTTGTGCAAAACCGCCATCGATTCCCTTATGTCCCTTCTTGGCGGACAGCAGATTCCCCGCAGGCAAATGATAAAATGCCATCTTATAAAACGCCAGACCACGGATTTCTGACAACCGCTTTCTCCGGCGGCAGGCCCGCAGCTTTCTGACAGCGAAAGACGCTGCCTGCCAGTGCAATTATCTCTGCACCCTGGCTCCTGCTCCGCCCATGATGGCTTCCACTTCTTTTTTGCTTGCCATGGTAGTGTCCCCCGGCGTCGTCATAGCCAGCGCTCCGTGAGCCGCGCCGTAATTAACGGCCAGTTCCGCATCCCCTGTGGTCATAAGTCCGTAAATCAGGCCGGATGCAAAGGAATCGCCGCCGCCTACGCGGTCCATGATTTCCAGCCCTTTGTAATCCTTTGCCTTGTAAATCTCTCCGTCCGCCCAGCAGATTGCGCTCCAGTCATTGACTGTGGCCGTCTTTACGGTACGGAGAGTTGTCGCTACCGCCTTGAAATTAGGGTATGCCTTTGCCGCCTCGTTAATCATCTTCTTGTAGCCGTCCAGATTCAGTTCCTTTAAATTCTCGTCGTTTCCTTCAATCTCAAATCCCAGACATGCCGTAAAGTCTTCCTCGTTTCCAATCATGACGTCCACATACTTCGCCACCTCTTTGTTGACCTCCTGCGCTTTTTCAAGGCCGCCGATAGCGCTCCACATAGAGGGACGATAGTTCAGGTCATAAGAAACCACTGTTCCGTATTTCTTTGCTGTTTTGATAGCCGCCAGAACCGTTTCGCAGGACTGCTCGGATAAAGCCGCATAGATGCCTCCGGTGTGCAGCCAGCGGACGCCAAGCTCTCCGAAAATATATTCAAAGTCAAAATCCGCCGGAGTTGCCTTGGAAATCGCCGTATTTGCCCTGTCAGAGCAGCCCACGGCGCCTCTGATACCAAAGCCCCGCTCCGTAAAATTCAGGCCGTTTCTGCAGATTCTTCCGATGCCGTCTGTTTTCATCCACTTAATCAGGGAAGTGTCCACTCCTCCCTGGAGAATGAAATCCTCCATCAAAAGTCCCACTTCATTATCCGCAAAAGCCGTGATTACGGCCGTGTTTAAGCCGAAGCATCTGCGAAGCCCGCGGACCACGTTGTACTCCCCGCCGCCTTCCCATGCGCGGAAGCTTCTTGCGGTGCGGATTCTGCCCTCGCCGGGGTCAAGGCGAAGCATAACCTCGCCGAGAGATACCGCGTCATACTTACATTCATTTACAGGTTTTAAATTCAGATTCATTTGAGTACTCCTTTCATAAGCTCATAAGCGCCTTTTTCTTCTATTGTTTTTAAATCTTCCGCAACGGCTTTCTCAAGGCCGGGGATTTCCGTTAAATCTTCTCCCCAGAATGCCGTATTGGAAAGAACCGCTTTCGCCAGTGTCTGGGCATCATCTTTTCTGTGTGCATTATAGAATTCCAGAATACTCTTATCATCGCTGATTGGGTATTCCTGCTCCCCGCGAAGCCCGGCAAAGCCCTTTTCGTCAAGACGCACGCCCCGGTAAAAAGCAATATAAAATGCCAGAGAAGCAGTCAGGCACTCAGGCAGCGCCTGAAACTTTTCCACATATCCTTTTAAGGAGGGCATCACTCTTGCTTTCCACTTGGAGGTGGAATTTAAGGAAATTGACAAAAGCGCATGGTCAATAAAAGGATTGTCAAACCGGTCCGTCACAGACTTTGCAAAATCCAGAAGCTCCTCCTCGGGAAGCGTTAACGTGGGAATAATTTCCTTATAAATGGCCTGATTCATAAAGCCTCTGATAACGTCATCCTTCATGCAGTCCCGCACAATGTCCTGTCCCGCCAGATAAGCCCCCAGCACCATGGAGGTATGGGCGCCGTTTAAGATGCGCACCTTTCTCTGCTTATAGGGCTTGTGATTGTCCGTAATCAGCACCGGAAGACCTGCTTTTTCAAAGGGCAGCTCCGCTTTCAGGCTCTTCGGCCCCTCAATCACCCAGAATCCGAATACCTCTCCTGTGTCAATCACATTATCCTCATATCCAAGCTCCTCGCAAATAGCCGCGGCCTCGCTCCTGGGGTATCCGGTGACAATCCTGTCAACGAGAGTGGAACAGAAAATATTTTCCTCCTTTATCCACTGAATAAATTCTTCTCCCAGCTCCCAGTCGTTTGCGTACTTCAAAACGCATTTTTCCAGCTCCTTTCCGTTATCATCAATCAGCTCGCAGGACAAAATAACAAAGCCCTTCCCCTTTTCCTTCCCGAACGCCTGATATCTGGCATAGAGAAACTGTGTCAGCTTTCCCGGATAGCTGGAGGCCGGTTTATCGCCGAACTGACAGGAAGCGTCATAGGCAATGCCCGCCTCGGTGGTGTTGCAGGCGATAAAACGCAGCTCGGGATTTTTTGCGCATTCCATATAGCTTTCATACTCGGTATAGGGATTCAGGCAGCGGCTCACGCTGGAAATCACACGCCTGTCATTTACCTTCTGTCCGTTTTCATTCCCCCTGAGAAATAAGGTGTAGAGTCCTTCCTGCTCGTTGATAAATTCTTTAATGCGCTCTCCCCCTTCAATGGGCTGGACAAGAACGATTTTGGAATTGAAACCGCATCTCTCATTCATCATGTCCACAAAGTAGTCCACGAACGCCCGAAGGAAATTCCCCTCTCCGAACTGCAGAATGCGTTCAGGGGCATCCTTTAAGAGATATCCGTCAAAGTTCATCTCTTCCAGTGTTTTGTAACAAAGTTTTTTCATACCTTCTCCATTTCTGCGCTGTTTTATCTTAAAGGGCCGTCTGTCCGTCAGCGCGCGGGCAGCAGACCGTTATATCCCTGTATCTGTGCAGGCAGCAGACTGTCTCATCCCTGCAGGCAGCAGGTATTCTCTTACAAAGTAACCCCCTGCTTAAAGATTGCCATATCGTGAAAACCGGCTTCCTCCGCCTTCACTTCCCTGCCCGAGGCCACCTCTGTTACATAGTCAAAAAGCGCTTCTCCCAGCTCCTCCAATGCCGTCCCTTCCACCAGCGTTCCGCAGTTGAAGTCAATCCAGTTATTTTTATGCTCGGCCAGCGGCGTATTGCTGGAGATTTTTACGGTGGGAACCGGGGAGGCGAAGGGCGTTCCCCTTCCCGTGGTAAACAGTACAATATGCGCGCCCGAAGCCGCCAGCGCCGTGGAGGCCACAAGGTCGTTCCCCGGTGCGCTTAAAAGGTTAAGCCCCGGTACGGAAACTCTTTCTCCGTAGGCAAGCACGCCCCTTACAGGCGCGGAGCCGGACTTTTGCGTACAGCCCAGGGACTTGTCCTCCAGAGAAGAAATACCTCCCTTCTTATTGCCGGGAGAGGGATTTTCATAAATGGTCTGCCCGTGGCTTGTAAAATAATTCTTAAAGTCATTAATCAGCGAAACTGTTTTATCAAACAGTTCTTTATCCGCACAGCGGTTCATCAGAAGCGTCTCCGCCCCGAACATTTCCGGCACTTCAGTGAGAATCGTAGTTCCTCCCTCCGCAATCAGCAAATCCGAGAACTTACCGACCGTGGGATTTGCGGTGATTCCCGAGAGCCCGTCGGAGCCGCCGCATTTCATTCCGATAATCAGTTCACCGCATGGAATCGGTTCCCTGCAAAAGCCTCCGGCATATTCCGCCAGTTCCTCCACCAGCCTGATACCGTCCGCAATTTCATCCTCTGATTCCTGGCACACCAGAAATTTTACCCGGCGTTCGTCTGTTTCGCCTATGTAAGACTTTAAAACATCGATATTGCTGTTCTCGCAGCCAAGCCCCAGCACCAGCACGCCGCCTGCGTTTTGATGATTAATCAAATCCGCAAGAATCCTTCTGGTATTCTCCTGGTCGTCTCCCATCTGGGAGCATCCGTAAGGATGGGGAAACGCCGCGATGGCGTCGATGCTTCCCCTGCGGAAAATCTGCGCCTTTTTCTCAATGGCGGCTGCCACGTTGTTGACGCACCCTACAGTGGGAATAATCCATATTTCATTGCGTACTGCTGCCCGTCCGTCCGGCCTCCGGTATCCCTGAAAATACCTTTTCTTCCTTTCGGGAAACAAAGGCGCCGGCTGAGGTTCATAGGTATATGTCAATACGTCTCCCAGTCCGGTTTTCATATTGTGGGTGTGCACCCACGCCCCTTTTGCAATATTTTCTCTCGCAATGCCTATGGGCGCGCCGTATTTAATCACAGCTTCACCCTCCGAAATGGCGGTCAGGGCAAATTTATGCCCCTGCGGAATCTCCTCAAGAAGCGTTATTTCTTCTCTGTCTGTATTTATAATGCTTCCGGCCATCAGCGTTTTTAAGGCAACCGCAACCTTATCGCCGGGATGAATTTTTAAAAAATTCTGCATGATTTCCTCTTTTCTCCTGCGCTTTCTTTCCTGATATTTGCAAAAATGTAAGTGCTTACATTTAAAATACACGTTTTTCCCAAAATAGTCAATAAATAATTTACAATTCGGGTTTTGGCATGATAAAAAGGGACACTTCTCGATGTGAAAAATGTCCCTCTGTCTCTATATGGCTATTTCAATTTATAGAAAATAATACAGTTCGGTCTGTCCACCTTCAATTCCGGCCCGTTCATTACAATCGTGCCCTCCTCCATGTTCACGTCAAAAAATGTCATGGAGTTGGTCTCATGATTTAAGGAAACCAGATGCCTGCTGTCCGGGAACACCCAGCGCATCACCCACAACCAACCCCATAATTGCATCATAAATTTTTC
>CAMSTM010000108.1 GCA_947063675.1 uncultured Lachnospiraceae bacterium
AGTCACTTTCTTGTGCTCGCCGAAGTACTTCATACCAAGAATGGCCGCGCAGTTCTGGTTGGTATCGAAATAGCAAAGGGTAAGAGGGTCGCTCAGGCAGCTGAAATCAACGTCAGGCGCTTCTTCCGGAGCCCACTGAGGGTCGGAGAAAATGTAGATGTCAGGCTCTTTTCCGTCGCCTACAGGCTTGGAATTCTTGTACATCTTTACATATTCGTCAGACATATACTGGAAGTTAATCATCCAGTTGTAAAGAAGATTCTCTTCTCCTTCGGGAATCAGAAGGTGAGCCTTTACCATAAATTCAGGGTCAAGACCTACAAAGCACTCTGCATGATACATGGTTTTCCAGCGTGTCTTGTAGATAGCGTCCATAACAACCTTATCAAGCTTTGTCTCGTCAACTCCAGGCTCGCCCTTGATACGGCGTGCTGCTGCGTAACGTCCTGTTACTGCGCCGTCATTGAAAAGAAGAACCTTTGCGTCCTTCTCAAGACCGAATGTGTCTCCATCCTTCACAGGCATATCCGTTACGATTGTGCCCGGTGAATTTTTAGCTAAATCATAAGCTTCCTTTAATGTGTTTACCTTAACTACGTTATTTCCATAAAATGCGGCTTCGATAATGGAACGGGTCTTGGAAAAACCTACCTTACCTTTGCCGATTTCGGAAATTGGATAATACGCTTTTGTTGACATATAAATCTCCTCCTTAAATTATTACCGCATTTCCTATATTATTGCAAATCTGATTATAAAAGTCAACATCTATAAATTTCATTTTTTGCAATCTTTATTTCCAGCCCTAAACCCTTGCGGACATCAGATTTCCGGAGGAATATTTCTTAAGCCCCCTGTAAAATACCGTCACAGCGGCGGCCAGAAGGAGAAACGCATATCCGGCCACCACAGCCAGTCCGCCCAAATCAGGTTCCGTCATAATACGCACCGGCTTATATATCATCATTCCGGTAGGAATAACATAGCAGAGCAGGAATTTTACGGCTCCTTTGAAAATGCCGTCAGGATAAAGCCCAAAGTTGATGGTGGCGTTCAGCATATGCTCTCCGAACATCTCCGTTTTTACGAACCAGAAGGAAAGGCTTCCTAATAAAAGGGCAAAGGCCGTGATAATCAGCGCCCCGTTCGCAATAAGCAGCAAAAATAAGAAAATCCTTCCTATGCCGAATCCGCAAAGGAATACAATAATCAGCCCGTAGGCAAAATCCCCGATTGCCGACGGGTGGTGGCGGAAGTCATCACTCCCAGCAGCACGTTCTTGGGCTGTACCAGATAAGCGTCCAGCTTGCCGTTTATAATCAGCTCCGGCAAAGCAAACACCCGGGCAAACAAGACGTTTGACAGCCCATAGCTGCTGGCGCAGACAGCCCACAACAGCATAACCTCTTTCATGGTATACCCTCCGATGCTTCCCTTAATCCGAAACAGAACCGCCCATTGGACGAGGAACGTCGCATTGTTTAATATCATAAAAAGGATGTTGCTTACAAAAGTAACCTTGTTGAGCATTTCTCTCATAATATTATACTTAATGGAAAGCAGACAGACCCGCAACTGGTTGTAAATCCGGCCTGCGCCAGGCCTTCTGTTCCCGCTTCTCTTAACCTCCGTTGACATATAACTTCCTGACCCCCTTTCCATAGATAAAAAACATCAGGCAAACGCCGGCGGCCAGATATAAAATCTGCGCCCGCAGAATTTCAAAATACATATCCCCGTGAAAATCCACAGCCAGCTTTGCCGGCCCGTAGCATACCGTATAAATCGGCGTCAGCTTAAGAATGGGCCGCGCCGCCTCCGGGAATATTTCAATGGGGAATACGGTTCCCACAATCAGTATCAGCTTATTGTACAGCCACTGAAAAGGTTTCGCGTCCTCCACCCAAAAAGAGGTCAGGCTGATACACAGTTTAAAAACCCCGTTTATGGTTATTCCAAGCAGAATACTTGCCGCTGATGCAAAAAACGCGGGAAGTCCGAACTTCGGAAGCGTTCCCACCATCGCCGCTCCCGTAATCACTGCAAGCCCTGCATAAACGGGAAGCCGTATACTCCATTCCCCGGTATATCTTGTCAGAATATAGAGAGTATAATGATAGGGCTTATTCATCAGATACGCGATATTCCCGCCCCGGATATCCACCGACGCCTGACCCGATACCACCTGGGACTGGGCGCTGAACCATACCATTTCCGTTATCATTACATACCATATCATCTGTTCTTTCGTATATCCGGCAATTCTGGTCCCGGGCTGCGCATACATGTACTCCCAGAGATTGATAAACACAAAAATAATTAAAAAGTAACTGATAAATCCCAAAACGATATTGACGGTGTACTGCAGGTTTTCCATCAGCACAGACCGGTAAATCACTGCATATTTTCTCATAACGCTCCTCCCCGCCGCCTTTTCACACTGCCGGCTGCTCTCTCCCCTTTTCCCGATAAATTTTCATAATAATTTTCTCCAGAGAATCATCAATAAATTTCAGATGCTCCATAGAATCGTCCAGTACAATCTGACCGGAATTTACAATGATAACGCGTCTGCAGAGCTTTTCAATATCCCCGATGTCATGGCTGGTCAGGAAAATCGTGGTGTGAAATTCCCTGTTCATCTGCCTGATTAAAGAGCGGATGTTTTCTTTCACCACCGGGTCCAGCCCTATAGTGGGCTCGTCTAAAAACAGTATCTTTGGCCTGTGAAGCAGAGAAGCCGCAATTTCGCAGCGGATGCGCTGTCCCAGAGAAAGGTTCCGGACCGGCGTGTTTATCAGGCCGGAAAGTTCAAAAATATCGGAAAGATCTCCGATGCGTTTTTCTGTTTCTCTGTCCGGTATATCGTAAATGGCCCCAAAAAACCGGAAATTATCATAAGGCGTCAGGTGTATCCAGAGCTGCTCTTTTTGTCCGAACACGGTTCCAATCTGATAAGCAAGCTGCTTTCTCTTTTTTGCGGGGTCGATTCCCAGCACACTGGCCTTTCCGCCGTCCGGGTAAAGAATCCCCGTCAGCATCTTAATCGTGGTGCTCTTTCCCGCCCCGTTCGGGCCGATAAAGGCAAGCGCCTCTCCCTCCTCCACCGCAAAGGATACGCCGCTTACCGCCTTAATCTCCTCTGTCTGCGGCCGCAAAACCGCACGGATGCTGCCTTTCATTCCCTTTTCCTTCCGCTTCACCCGGAAGGTTTTCGACAGGTTTTCCGCTTCGATAACTTTCATCACTTTTCCCTCCTCAAAATCATAAAATTTTATATAAAAAAAGAACCCCATTGCGATATACACCTTTGCGTATATACCATGCGGTTCTTCCCTCATCCTGATTACCGCACAGCCAAATAAGACTTTTCATCCTACGGCCATGCGCTTTACCGGCTTCTTACCGGTTTCAGGTTATGACCATAATATGAAAAATCTTCGCCGCTTTCATAATCGGGTTAAATAGAGCGTTGTTTCTGTAAGACATATTTTTCCTCGTTTCCGCGATGCATCAAACTACCCGGCCGCGCCGGGACATACACATAACAGAATTTCTGTTCTTTCGCCTTGAATTTTCACACAATTTACCACACTGTGGAAAAGCTGTCAAGTATTTTTTGCTGATTTCTAAAGAAGTTCTTTTCCCAATATTGAATCCCACCTCTTTTTTATGTATAATTTATCTATAGGAAGGAATACTCTTCCTACGGATTTCAATCATAAGAGGAGGATTTCCCATGAGTACTTTAGACGCAACCGTTTCCATGTTGGAAGCAATGCCGGAAGATGCACGGATTAAGGTTATGGAATTTACGCAAAAACTGTTCACTTCCAGAAAACCCGCAAATCCGTTTGTTCCGGCCGGCCAGGAACAGATTTTTTCCGTCCTTGCCGAATCACGCCAGCAGATTTCCGACGGAAAGGGGCTCGATATGGAAGACGCACTGATAAGGATGGGAAAACAGCATGGATTCATTTGATGTAATCATCTCACCAAAAGCGTTGTCCCAACACTGAATGACTATATTGATTACCTGCAGTACACCCTTCTGAATGACCAGGCCGCCAATAATATATGGCAGGATGCCCTGGAAACACAGAACCGGCTTTCAAAAATTGCCGGCAGCCTGAAATTCTGTAATAACCCTCAGCTAAAAAAGAACGGATACCGCGTCATTCATTTCATGCGGCACCGCTATCTTATGCTTTATCGGATAGAAGGCGCAACTGCTTATGTAGATGCCATATACCATCAGCTCCAGGATTATGAAAATATTTTTACAGATGAATTAAACTAATAAAGTGTGAAAACCGGAAGGGATTCTATGTCCTTTCCGGTTTTCAGCTTTCTCATTTATTCGTTTCCTCTTTATCCCTCAGAAATGACTGTGTATGCTCCCGCCCTCCACCTGACAGGCCGCGGTGGAATTCCCCGCTAAAAGTCCCTTCGGCAATCTCTCCATTTTCCATACCACAATAGGACAGGATAGATACTGCATCGTTTTTAATTGACAATTCAAAATACCGGCGTTACAATATAAACCCTGATTTTTTATGAACTTTGGCATTAAAGCCGGACACCCCGGCACAATACATAAGAGAGGAATTTGAAAATGAAGTGGAATTTATTGTTTTTCTTTAACAGCACCCTGCTTGGCGCCGGGCTCGCCATGGACGCCTTTTCCGTATCCCTTGCAAACGGACTGCACGAACCGGCCATGGGCCGTAAAAAGATGTGCCTGATTGCCGGAACTTTTGCGGCGTTTCAGGCGTTTATGCCAATGACAGGCTGGATTTGCGTTCATACAATTCTGCAGTATTTTCAGGTATTCGAGAAATTTATCCCCTGGATTGCGCTTGCGTTGCTTGTGTTTATCGGCGGCAAAATGCTTATAGAAGGCATAAAGGGCGGCGACGAGGACGGCGATGCGCAAAATCATGCGGTAGGCCCCGCCGCCCTCTTTATTCAGGGTATCGCCACCTCCATAGACGCTTTGTCCGTGGGCTTTGCCATTGCGGATTACGGCTTCATTATGGCTCTTGCCTGCTCTATGATTATCGCCGCCGTGACTTTCCTTATCTGTATGGCCGGACTTTCCATCGGAAGAAAATTCGGAACACGGTTTTCGGGAAAAGCTGCGGTTCTCGGCGGCGTCATATTGATTGTAATCGGACTGGAAATTTTTATTACCGGTGTTTTTTAGGCCCGGAGCCGTACCTTTAATTCCTTTTCCGCCTCCCGCTTCTGGTCCTTGCGGGCGATATCCTGACGTTTATCGTACAGCTTCTTTCCTTTTGCCAGGCCGATTTCAATTTTGGCTCTGCCGTCCCTGAAATAGACCTGGAGGGGTACAATGGTATAGCCCTTTTCGGAGCTGTTTCCAATCAGCTTGCGAATCTGCTGCTTATGGAGAAGAAGCTTTTTTACCCGCAGCGGGTCTTTGTTAAAAATATTTCCCTTCTCATATGGGCTTATGTGCATTCCGTAAATAAACACCTCGTTATTTTCAATCCTGATAAATGCCTCCTTGACGCTGCATTTTCCCATGCGCAGAGACTTAACCTCCGTTCCATGCAGCACAAGTCCGGCCTCGTATTTTTCTTCTATAAAATAATCATGGTAAGCCTTTTTATTGTTGGCCACCAGCTTCATCTCTTCCTTCGCCATGAAAATCCCTCCCTGTCAAATACTCATGCTGCGCAGCGCTGCACTCATGTCATGCAATGCAACACTATGCCGTGCTATGCATTACCGTCCTGCGCGTCTGCAAGGATAAAATCGATGCTTTTCTGGAAGTAATCCACGCCGTCCACCGTGACGGCAACCTTCTGTCCCAGCTTGTAGCGCATTCCGCTGTCGCGTCCGACCATCTCGTAGGTCTCTTCCTCATAATAAAAATAGTCTCCGGCAAGCTTCGACACGTGAATCATTCCCTCCACCGTATCCGGCAGCTCCACATAAATCCCCCAGGCGGTAATTCCGGAAATGACGCCCTCAAAGGTCTGGCCAATCCTCTGCTCCATATACTGGACTTTTTTCAGCTTTTCCGTCTCCCGCTCCGCCTCGTCGGCTCTGCGCTCCGTCTCTGAGGAATGCTTTGCCACCTCGGGAAGGATTTCCTGGTAATGGGCGATTCTTTCCTCTGTCAGCTTTCCCCTGAGCTGTTCCCTTATAATACGGTGAATCTGCAAATCCGGGTATCTCCTGATAGGAGAGGTAAAGTGGCAGTAATACTGACATGCAAGGCCAAAGTGTCCCGTACAGTCCACGCTATACTGCGCCCTTTTCATGCTCCGCAGGGTCAGGCGGCTAATCATCGCCTCCTCCTCGCTTCCCTCTATTTTATCAAGGAGCTTTTGGATTTCCTTGGGATGAATTTCCGAAATCGTTCTCCCGCCCCCGTTTTTCAGTTTGAGGTAATAGCCGAAATTGTTGATAAAGGTTCCAAGCTTTGCAATCTTTTCCGGGTCAGGATTGTCATGGGTTCTGTACAGAAAGGGAATCTCCATCCAGTAAAAATGCTCCGCCACCGTCTCGTTTGCCAGAAGCATGAAATCTTCTATGATATTCGTCGCGGCATTTCTCTCATAAGCCTCCACGGAAAGAGGCGTTCCGTCCTTGTCCAGAATAATTTTACTCTCCGGGAAGTCAAAGTCAATGGAGCCTCTTGCCTTTCTCTTTTTCCGAAGGATATCGGAAAGCTCCTTCATAAGGAAAAACATGGGTGTAAGCTCCCGGAACTTTGCCGCGGTTTCCTCATCCCCCTCCAGAATACTGTTGACATCCGTATAGCTCATCCTCTGGTTGACATTAATCACGCTCTCCGCAATCTCATAATCAACCACTTCTCCTTTTTTATCAATGGTCATCAGACAGCTCAGGGCAAGACGCTCCTCCCCCTGATTAAGGGAACAGATTCCGTTGGAAAGGGCGTGGGGCAGCATGGGAATCACTCTGTCCACCAGATAAACGCTGGTTCCCCGCTCTCTTGCCTCTCTGTCCAATGCGGAATTTTCCTGCACATAGTTGGAGACGTCCGCAATATGGACGCCGAGAAAATATTTATCCTCTCCCGCAGACAGGCTCACCGCATCGTCCAAATCCTTTGCGTCCTCGCCGTCAATAGTGACCATCTGCAAATCCCGCAGGTCCTTTCGTCCCGCCATATCGCCTTCGCTCACCGGCTTTGCAATACGGCCCGCCTGATTCAGCATCTTCTCCGAAAATTCCATGGGAATCTCAAATCCCTTCACAATAGAAAGAATATCCACACCCGGGTCGTTTACATGCCCGAGAATCTCCGTTATCTTCCCTTCCGGCTTATGCGCATCATCCCCGTAGCTTAACAGCTTTACCACTACCTTATGCCCGGTGACAGCCCCTTTAGAATCCTCCTTCGCAATGAAAATATCGGTCAGGATTTTATCGTTGTCCGGAATCACAAAACCAAAATTCCCGGCATTGTCATAGGTTCCCACCACCTGGGTAAGCCCATGGGATAAAACGGCGGTAATCTTTGCTTCCTGCCGCTTCCCGCTTTGGGTTTCCAAAAGCGCAACCTGCACCTTATCCATATGAAAGGCATGATTTACCCCGCTCTCGGGAATATATAAATCCTGGTCAAGCCCTTCCACCTCCACAAAGCCAAATCCCCGGGGATTGCTGATAAACGTGCCCGTGATTGCATCCGCCTTCCTGTTTCCTCTGATATATTTTCCCCGCTTTGTGAGCTGAAGCCTTCCTTCAAGTACAAGCTCGTTTAATATCTGGCTGAATTCCGGCCTGTCTTCCGGCTTCACCTGCATAAACGCGGCGAGCTCCTTTTCTTTCATGGGAACGTAAAGCTCGTCCTCCATCAGCTGGCAGATGACCTTTTTTCTTTTATCTCTGATTTCTTTCATTCTTCCCTCTTTTTCCTTCCGCTCCGGCGGCTGCTTTTCGGGCATTTTGCCGGAGCCGTTTTACGCCGGATTCGGCTTACTGAAAAAGGCATCCTTTTACAAGAATGCCTTAAGTCCTAAAATACATTAAGATTTAAAATAACTGTCAACAACATAAAACCGATTGCGAGATACTTGGTTATCTTTACAAGCTTTCCTTCCATGGAACGTCCCTTGTTCTTACCCCAGTATGTCTCGGCTGCTCCGCTTATGGCTCCCAATCCTGCCGACTTGCCTTCCTGCATAAGTACTAGTACCGTCAATGCGATACATAATATAATAAAAACAATCTGAATTACGATTCGTAGCACTTCCATCCCTAACACCTCCTGCTTATTTCCATCATATTCCACAAACAAATGTCAGTTTAGCATATATGCGGGAGAATTTCAAGTGTTTTCCGGCAGTTTTTTACTTCTTTGGAGCTGCTTCCGCAGCCGGCTCCGGCGTTTCCTCCGCTGCGGGAGCCGGAACCGGTGTAAGGACACCCTCTGGCGAAGCATTATAGGCCGCGCCGTCAAGCTCCACCACCTGGTTTCTTACAAGCGCCCCTTCCGCGTCGAAAAAGTAGAGCTGTTTTTCGATTTCATACGCGCCGGTCACCACATGGCCCGCAGTATCCGCATAGCAGGTTTTATCCGCCACATTAAACCACCCTGTAACCATCTGGCCGCTTGCCGGGTCATAATAATAGCTCCCGTCCTCTCTCGCCACCATTCCGGTCATGCGTATCCCTTCCGGGCTGAAAAAGTAATTCGCGTTATCAATGGTCTGAGCGCCGGTCAGCATGAAGCCTTCGTTTTTGTCAAAATAATAAAAATTCCCCGTCTCGTCGCTGAGCCACTCTCTTTTCATTACTCCGTTCCCTGCCGGGTCATAGTAGTATTTCCTGTCGTTTAACACCACCCAGCCGTTAGTCTTGACGCCGTCCGCGGTAAAATAGTAATCGCCGCCCTCCACATTACACTGTCCTCTGGCAATACTGCCGTCTGCAGGCGATAAATAGTAGGTGCTGCCGTCCGCGTCGGTAAACCAGCCGCTCACAAGGTTCCCGGCGCCGTCTAAATAGTATTTCGTATCGTTATGGGCTATCCATCCTTTCTGCATCCGCCAGTTCCGGTAAAAGCGCACGCTTCCGTTATGGCCGATAAAGCCCTCGGGAATGATGAGCTGGCTGTAATCCTTATACTGATAGTTCACATCCACATTTCCGCCTACGCCGCCCACACTCCCTTTGCAGGTATACTGCCAGAAGCATACATTATTATTGTAGTCGCAGTTATCGGCGTACTGTGCCACCCATTTATCCCAACCAACGGTATTTAACTTCCCGGCGAAAACATTCTTGCCGGAATACACCATGGGATAATAGCCCGCCTCGTCAATCCTTGTACAGAAAGCATTGATAATGTCGATAAGCTGCTGGCTGGAAAGCCCTAACTGGCTTCTCTCCTCGATATCAAAAACCACAGGGAAGTTTACTGTGTAGGGCTCAATCCACTGCAGAACAAGATTTGCCTCCTCGGCAGCCTGCTCCGGCGTGGTGGCGTAGGAGTACAGATAGACTCCCGCCCTTATGCCCGCGGCATTCGCTCCGGTGATGTTTGCCGCAAACTGCGGGTCTACACCGCTCTTGGTGCTTCCCACTTTTATAAAGGTAAATTTCATCCCCGAAGCCGCCACCTGTCCCCAGTTCACCGCGCCGTTATATTTTGACACATCAATTCCGCGGCCGATAGCGCCATTTGCATTTACTGCCCATACATTCCCCGACGGAATCATACATAATATCAGCGCCGCCAGAATCACCGCGCCCAGCTTTTTCACAACTGCCCTGCTTTTTCCTGTCATTTGCATCTTCCTCTCTCTTATTCTTGTGTGTTTTCATATTGCTGTCATTTGTTACTTCTGATGTTACTTTCTTCGGCGTTAAATCTTGTTAAAAGGCTCCTTGTAGGCGGCAACGCACCCAAGCTCCTCCTCGATGCGCAGGAGCTGATTGTATTTGGCCACTCTGTCGCTCCGGCAGGGCGCGCCTGTCTTAATCTGGCCGGCATTTACCGCAACCGCCAAATCTGCAATGAAGGTGTCCTCTGTTTCTCCTGAACGATGGGAAATTACGGCCTTATATCCGTTTTTCTGAGCCATTTCGATTGCTTCCATAGCCTCCGAAACGGTGCCAATCTGGTTGACCTTGACTAAGATTGCGTTTGCCACATGAAGCTTGATTCCGGCGTCCAGCCTCTTTGTGTTGGTGACGAAAAGGTCGTCTCCCACAAGCTGGATTTTATCCCCCAGCCGCTGCGTCAAAAGCTTCCATCCGTCCCAGTCATCCTCAGCCAGTCCGTCTTCAATGGAAAGAATGGGGTATCTGGAAATCAAATCTTCATAGTAGGCAATCATTTCAGAAGTATCCCGCACCACTTCCTCATTTTTTAAAGAGCTCTCGCCCGGGAAATGGTACATGCCCGTTTTTTCATTGTATAATTCGCTGGAAGCTACGTCAAGGGCAATCTTGATATCCTGCCCTGGAAAATAATTACTTTTTTCAATGGCAGCCACAATCAAATCCAGAACCGCCCCGGCGTCCGGCAAATCCGGCGCAAAGCCGCCCTCGTCCCCCACGCCTGTGCTCAGCCCCTTTTCCTCAAGTATTTTCTTTAAAAAGTGGTAAATTTCCGCACAGATTCTTAAACCGTCGGCAAAGCTTTCCGCCTGCACCGGCATAATCATAAACTCCTGAAAATCAACGGTATTGGCCGCATGTCTTCCCCCGTTTAAAATATTCATCATGGGAACCGGCATCAGCCTTGTGTAGGCTCCCCCCAGATACTGGTAAAGGGGAATGGATAAAGCGCACGCCCCGGCTCTTGCCACCGCCATGGAAGCAGCAAGAGTGGCGTTGGCTCCCAGATTCCCTTTGTTGTCCGTTCCGTCCGTCTCCATCAGGATTCTGTCAATTTCCACCTGATTTAAGCCGTTTCGTCCCGTAAGGGCTTCCTTAATCTTGGTATTGATGTTATTGACGGCCTTTTTCACGCCAAGCCCGAAATATCTGGTTTCCGCGTCACGCAGCTCCACTGCCTCAAACCGCCCGGTACTGGCTCCCGACGGAACGCTGGCCCTGCCGGCATACCGTTTTCCCGTTATGGTGTCTGTGAGGATAACCTCCGCCTCCACCGTGGGATTTCCTCTGGAATCCAGAATCTCCCTGCCCCTGATATTCGTGATTTGCATATATGTTTTCACTTTTTCCCTCCGTTTCCCAGGACTCTGCCGCATCTTCCGGCTTTCCTGTGTACATTAACCGACTATTTTTGTGAAACTTGTCTTTCATGGCTATTGTAACCTTATTTATAACTTGCTATACTGTCTTTGGTATAAGTTTCGTACAGAATGGAGAATAGAACAAAGATGATAAATACCATGACCGCCAGATTAAAAGATGCTTTCAAAGGTTTTCCCGGTCTTTCCCGGCCCTCCCGATCCCCAAAATCCGACCCCCTCACCCGGACGGATTTTATTTATCTGGGCATATTAATTTCCGTCTTTACGCTCCTTGCCTTTTTCAGGCTGGGGAATACCTTTGCTCCCCAGTCATACTACACCACCGATGCGCAAAACCGGGATATTGTTCTGGACTTTGGAGATTATGTGGACTTAAGCTCCTTTTCCGTTTTCCTGGGGAATTTAAATACCCGGCACTTTTCCGTTTCCGCATTTAACGAGGTGTCCGGCGCCTGGGAAATCATCAACGGAGAGGCGGTCGCCGAGTCTGTGTTTGCATGGAATCAGATTGATTTAAATTACCGGCTGAGATATCTGGGAATTGTGGCCACAGACGACGAGTCTATGATAAATGAAATCGTGATTAAACAAATGGATGGTTCCGTGATTCTTCCTGTCAATTCCGGGGACTATCCCGCGCTTTTTGACGAGCAGGAGCTTTTTCCTGACGTCAGAACCTACATGACCGGAACCATGTTCGACGAGGTTTACCACGGGCGCACGGCCTACGAATTTCTCCACGGGCTTCCCGCCTACGAGACCACCCATCCGCATCTTGGAAAGATTCTGATTTCCCTGGGCATTCTTGTGTTTGGCATGACCCCCTTTGGCTGGCGGTTCATGACGGTTATTTTCGGTATCCTTATCATTCCGCTCATGTACCTTTTTGCAAAAAGGCTTTTTAAAGAGCCCTTTATTGCCGCGGCAACCACAGCCCTTCTGGTATTCGACTGTATGCACTATAATCTTTCCAGAATCGCCACCATCGATATCTTTGCGGCCTTTTTTATCCTGATGATGTATTACTATATGTTTCAGTATTTCCAAAAGGACAGCGCATACCGTTGCGGCTCATTGAATACAAATAATATTACATCCGTTATTTCATCTTCGCCGGATAAATTTCCTCCCCCGGAGGTTTACACGCCCCTTGCCTTAAGCGGCATCAGCATGGCTTTCGCCATTGCAACCAAATGGACGGGAGTCTACGCCGGAGCCGGCCTTGCCCTGCTCTTTCTCTGGTATACCGTCACCCATTTTCCAAAGAAGCAGACCTTCCGGCTGTTTTTGTTTTGCTGTTTGTTTTTCATTGCGGTCCCGCTGGTTATCTACACACTCTGCTTCATTCCCGTGGTGGGATATACGCAGTACGACAACCTGATTGACAAAACCATACAGGGAACCCTGT
>CAMSTM010000109.1 GCA_947063675.1 uncultured Lachnospiraceae bacterium
TCAAAGGAGCCCATTTCAGCGATCAGGACGGCTGCACTGAGAAAACCGACACCATCTCACTGTCCGCGTTCACCCCGAGGCGGAAGAAGTTCACCATCTGCATAATCATGGCCGACACCTCCTTGTCCCCGTTAAGCTCCGCCTTGATTCTTATGGTGTCCAGCGTATTATACAGGAAATGAGGGTTAATCTGGTTTTTCAGATATAGCAGAGAAATCTTCTGCTGCTTGAGCTGGGCTTCCCGTAAACGGATTTTACTTTCGTACTCCGACTCTATGAGCTGATTTAAGGTATCCATCATTTTGTTGAAAGACGCTGTCAGCTTTCCCGTCTCGTCCTCAGTAGTGACCGCAAAGTGCCGCCCCATATCCTTCTGGTTAAAGTGCGCCATGGAATCCGACAGCTCTGTGAGAGGCCTTAAGGTTTTCCGCACGCTGCGTCCTGTCAAAACTGCGGCAAGCACCAGAAGCAACAGAAATACTGCAACGGTTATTCCCGTAAACCCCATGGCGGCCTTTTCTATCAGCCCAATTTCCTTTCGGGTCATCAGTACAAGTCCGCTGTACTCGGATTTCTGGTATGCCATGAGATAATTTTTTCCGTCCTGTCTTTCCTGGAAAACGCCGGAATCCCCCTCTATATGCCGGTAAACCTCGGGATAGAGGTCTCCCATATTTTTCCCCAGATAATCCGCTTTCTCGGAACAGACGATTTCGCCTTCCTCGGTGAGAAGCGTGTAGGATACGTCCTCATAAATATACTCGTTCAGGGATTCCCTGATTTTTTCCATATTTGTTACCAGAAGGATGTGTCCGATAACCTCATGGGGGGAAAAACTTTTAATCTGCCGCACCAGATAAATACAATGCTTATTGTACACATTTTCCATGCGCCACGCACTGTAACGCATAAACTCGGGCTGTGTTCCCACCACCATTCTGCATCCGGAAAGACTTCTTTCTTTTCTCTCCCATTCCTCTATCTGCCGCAGGAAAGTCGTCATTTCGTAATCGTTTCTTATGGAAGAATCCAGATTGTCATGCCGGAAAATCAGAGAATCCAAATCAAAAATAAAAACGGAACTGATGTCCTCCCGGATACTGATAAGAGAGGTGTACTGAGCTCTTAAATATTCCATGCTTTCAAGCTGCTTCTCATATTCATAAGCGTCATACCTGCGCAGAATCTCCTGTGTCCTTTTGTCCGAAAAGGTCATCAGGGAAACCCTTCCCATATCCTTAAGCTTGTTATCCACTGAACTTAAGGTGTTGGAAATATAAATATTCATTTTCTGCTTTTCATTTTCCAGAGTATATTGATAGTTAATCCCCACCGCGGCAAAAATCAAGCTCACAAACACCAGCAGGATAATTCCTGCGTTCGTCCATATGATTTTCGCGCTCAGGCTTTTCCTGATGCGAAAAACAAACGGAACATTTTCCATAGACAATCCTCCCAAAGCCTCTGCGGCAGCAGCCGAATGTGCAGGCAGGCATGCCCGACCGGCTCGTTGCTCACAGGAATAAATCTATCCCTTGATGGCTCCCTGAGTCAGCCCTTCAATCAAAAACCGGGAACCGAAAAAGTAAAAGACGGCAATGGGACTTAAGCATACCACTAAGGCAGCATACATAACCTCCAGCGGAAAGCCCTGTACACCGGCAGTCTGGGTAAACCGAAGGGGCACTACAGATATGGGCTGCACCGACGTATCATTGATGAAAATCATAGCCATCTGCAGTTCGTTCCACGCATTTAAAAACGTCTGAATCAGAACAAAGGCCAGCCCTGGTATTGCAATAGGCATCATGATACTGGTAAAAATTTTTCCTTTGCTGGCTCCGTCAATCCTCGCCGACTCCATCACCTCGTTAGGCAGCGCGTCAAAATAATTTTTCAGCACCATCAGATTGAAACAGCAGTTCAGTGTCGCATAGGGAAAAATCAGCGAAAAAGGCGTGTTGTTGAGACTAAGCCCCTTTACAATCTGAAACAGCGGAAAAATAAGCGCTGATGTGGGAATCATCATTCCCGTAAGGAGCGTATAGTAAATTGCCTTTTTAAAGGGAAAATTCAGCTTTGAAAAAGCAAACGCCGCCATTGCCGCCACCGCCGATACAATCAAAAGCGTGCCGAACACCACCAGAAGGCTGGTAAGGAAATTGGGCGCCAGATTCACCGTCTCAAATACCCGCACATAATTATGCACGCCTTCTCCCTGAAAAGAACGAATCAGCATCAGTGCCAGCGGGAACAGAGCAACCGCCGTCGCGAAAATGCAAATGATTTGTCCGCTTGTCTTAAATAATAACGATTTTCTCATCAGCCAGCCAACTCCTTATCTTTATCGTTTCTGTAATAGAATTTTAACTGTATCAGTGTAATTATCATTGCAATCAAAAACATTACCACCACGATTGCCGAGCCCAGCCCCTGCTTGAAAAGATTGAAGGACTGCCGGTATATATAGGTAGAGAAAAATTCCGTGGCGTAGTTGGGCCCTCCCTTCGTCAGCACGTATGGAAGGTCGAAGCATTTAAGCGACCCAAGCATACCCATGATAAACAGTGTGTAATGGGTCCCCCGAAGAAGCGGAAAGGTGATTTTCGTAAACTGCTGCACCTGTCCCGCCCCGTCGATGACAGCCGCCTCGTACAAATCCTGGGGAATATTCAGCATATTGGCATAATACATGAGCATACTGTATCCTGTCCACTGCCAGATATTGACACAAATCACACAAAACAGCGCCCACTTGGGGTCTGCAAGCCATTGCTGGCAAAGACCGTCCAGATGCAGAAGGCGTAAAAACACATTTAAATATCCCCTGTTTGTTTCAAATATTTTTGAAAAAACATTTCCCACAATCGCCGGTGTGGCAATCACCGGCATGTAAAGGATAATGCGGTAAAAGGATGAGAATCTTAACCTTCTGATAAAAAAATTGGCGAAAACAAGGCCTAAAAACGCCTGTATGACAATGGTAAAAAGCGCAAATACCACAAAGTTCTTAAGCACCTTCAAAATTACAGGGTCATGAAACACTGTTTTATAATTTTCAAAACCCACAAAAGCCTTTTCTATATTAATGCCGTTCCAGTCGTAAAAGCTGATATAAAAATTATAACAGATAGGGTAGACGACAAATATTGAAAAGAGGAGTACAATCGGCAGAATAAACAAATAATCTGTAAAGGATTTTTTCAAAACCAGCCCTCCGTTTCGGTTCGCATCCGCCCTTTGCAGATGCTGTTTTCCAGTTTTCTTTTTGGATAAAAAGCGCCCCTCCCCTGACGGAAGAGGCGCTCTTTGTTTTGCCTGCGCGCAGTGCAGCCAGCCGGATATTCCTGCATTTCCGTTTGGCATCCGCTGCAAAGGCTTTATCTTGCCTGTGCCTGAGAAGCGGCTTCAATCGTGGCTGCTGCCTCCTCCGGCGTAGCGTCTCCCAAAGCAAGAACCGTAAGCTGGTCGGAAATCACCTGTTTTAAGTCCGCGTATGCCATTTCACGGTATCCGCCGATGTTGGTCTGAGACTGTTCCACAATGTAATCCAGATTCTTTTGTCCATCCTCGCTTATACCGGCCACACTAAATTCCATATCTTTTCTGGACGGTGAATACTGTAAGTATTTGTTTATCAGAATATCCTGTCCTTCATGAAGCATGAAGTCAACAAATGTCCACGCAGCTTCCTGATTCTTTGAATTTTTGTTAATACACAGACACACGTCTACAGAAGCGCTGACCGGGCAGGGCTTGCCGTCGTTATTCCAGTCTATCAGGAAAATATCGTGGTCCGCTCCCTCGGAATTAAATACTCTTTCATGGTCAGGGTCGCCATCTACATAAAAACCTGTTGACCATGAACCGTTCTGAATCATGGGAATGCTTCCCTCTTTTTCAAACAAATCGCTGGTATCATTGTATACGCCTACGCCAAGCGCGCCGTCCTGGAAAATCCCGTCTGTAAAGCAGGACTGCCAGATTCGGAAAGATTCTACCAGGTCAGGGTCTGTAAAAGGCGTTTCTCCTTCAATTGCGGAGTAAAGCTTTTCGGGATTGATATCATTTGCCATGCTCATCCAGGTATCAATGTTAATCCACGCGTCCTTTGCGCCGATTGTCAGGGGATACTGACCGTTTGCCCGTAAGGTATCGGCACACTTTTTCAGCTCGTCATAATTCTTCGGCACTTCCAGGCCGTTGTCCTTAAGCATCTTGACATCCGCCCATGTAAAGCCCGCATAGGTAAGTCCCAGAGGAAGTCCGTAGTACTTGCCGTCCTCGTTCAGCAAATCCATACAGAAATCTATGTACTGGTCCTGCCAGCCGCTTCCCCAGGCTTCCTCTGCAAGCGGAGTCAAATCCACTTCAAAATCACGGAACTCCCTTATGGTTGCCCCTGTCTGCATACCAAACACGTCGGCGCCTTCGCCGCTTGCCATATCAATTTTCAGCTTTTCCACATGGTCGGTATAAGGCATATATACATGATTTACCTTGATGTTAGGATATTTTGCCTCAAAGGCGGCAATAACCTCGTCAATGGGCGCTCCCTGTCCGGGATTCCACGTCTGAAAATTAATCGTCACCTGCTCGCCGCTATCGCTCTCCGCGGCCGCATCGCCGCTTCCCGCCGCGTCGTCAGATACCGCAGTATCCTGCGCAGCTCCCGAATCCGCCGTACTTCCTGCGTCTTTTCCGTCTGAACCTTTGCCGCCGCAGCCTGCCAATAACGAAGCCGTAAGCAAAAGTGCAATCCCCATGCTAACTGTCTTTTTCTTCATAAATAAACCTCCTGTCTCAAAATCTGTTTACGTCAAACCTGTTTCAGTGTCATATTTATTATAAAAAGAGCTTTTGTGCAGGTATACTTATTTTTTATCATAAAATGTGTTCTTTTTTTAGTTTTAAACATTTTTCAACTTTTTTCGCTTCCATATTTGACCAACCGTTAGTTAATTTCTCCTTTTTATTCTCTTTTTATGTAAGTTTAATGGATATTATATACAACAAGCGTGCCCGATTTTCTGATGTAAAATATGATGTTGAATTTTACATCATATGACGACGGGATTATCTGCATATTCTTTTTCCAGACTTGCACAAAAATGATGATGAAAGATAAACGGAGGCTGTGAATACTACTTCTTCACAGCCTCCGTTTGTTTTTTTGATATACTTATATTTCTTTCCACCCGGCATACAAAGTAACCGGTTCCGTAATAACATCCTCCTCCACATTCCATGGCACGGTAAGATTAATATCCCGGTACCATCCGTCAAATATATATCCTTCCCGGGTGGGCTCTTCCGGCACCTGCAGCGTTTCGCCGTACATTTGCTTTTGGCCTTCTACGGCAGTTCCTCCCAGAGAATCAAAACTTACCTGATATCCCCGGTTGGCGATACCGACTGCCATACACAGCACCAGCAGTATGCTCAGAACAATAATGATAATATTCAAATTGCCGACGGATATGTTTACACGGTCGTAAAGTCCCCGCAGCTTCCGCTCCGATTCCTCCATAGCCTGTATTCCTTTCTTTCGTTCAGGCAGCTTTCCGAAGCCGGTCCTGACCGGGCCTCACGGCTGCCATAACGCTTTTTCTTACTTCCTTACCAGATATTTTCTCATATCAATTGCACAGGCAATTAAGATAATCAGACCTTTGATGATATACAGCATGTTTGCGTCTACCGAAAGGAAATTCAATCCGGCAAAAATAATCTGAAGCAAAAGCACGCCTACCACAATTCCGCTGATTCGTCCGATACCGCCGACAAAAGATACGCCGCCGATTACACAGGCCGCAATCGCATCGCACTCGTAGTTCCATCCGGTACTTGCATTGGCGGAAGCAATACGGGCGCTGTCTAAAAATCCTGTGATGGAATACATCACGCCCGCCAGCATGAACACCATGATAATGGTGCGGGACACGTTAACTCCCGATACGTTGGCCGCTTCTTCGTTAGAACCCACGGCAAACATGTTTTTTCCAAAGGTGGTCTTGTTCCAGATTACCCACATGATGACGGTCAGAATCACAGCGTACAGGACATACATGGGAACAGCCACGTTTCCGATTTTAATCAGGGTTCCTGTAACCAGCGAACGATATCCCTCGGAAAGCCCGCTCAGGGTCTGTCCGTTGTTGGTGCCGTTTTTCAGGTACATCAAAATAACTCCGTACACAATAAGCTGGGTGGAAAGTGTCACGATAAAGGGATGCAGCTTGAATTTCGCCACGCTGAATCCGTTGACAAGACCTACCACCGCCCCTACCGCCAGAACGATTAAGAGCACTACGAAAATCGGCGGCGCACTGGTCATATCCGGGAACACCTTAAATGTTGTGGTCAGAAGGGAAGCGGAAATACAGGCCGCAAGTCCCACCACACGTCCGGCGGAAATGTCGGTTCCCGTCAGCACGATACAGCCGCCAATTCCCAGGGCTATGGGAAGCTTGGCCGCCGTCAGCGAAATTACATTGACGATTGACGACAGTCCCAAAAATGCGGGCACTTTGATTGATATGTAAACCACCGCCAGTATAATGATAATATACATGGCGTTATTGAGGAGAATATCTCCGATTTTTTTTCTTTTATCCTTGGGCGAAAGCTCTGCAAAGGACTGAGCCTTCGTCTTTGTTTTTACATCAGCCATTATTCAGCACCTCCTATATTGAGTTCCGCAGATGTGCTCCCGGTACACCGTTGTCCGGAACAATTTCCGGCTGCTTTGCATCCGCAAACCGCACCGTGCACGGTACGCTCATCTGCTGATTTCTTTATTATGCATACTTCGCAGCCAGCGTCATAATTTCTTCCTGCGTTGTTTCTTTGGCATCCACTTCTCCGGCAAGCTGTCCGCCGGACATTACCAGAATCCTGTCGCAAACGCCCAGAAGCTCCGGCATTTCCGAGGATACCATGATAACCGATTTTCCTTCCTTGGCCAGGTTCAGAATCAACTGATAAATCTCATACTTGGCGCCTACGTCGATTCCTCTGGTAGGCTCATCTAAAAGAAGAACCTCCGGCTCTGTCAAAAGCCATCTCGCCAGGATTACTTTCTGCTGATTTCCGCCTGATAAGGAACGAATCTGCGTCTTCTGGCTCGGCGTTTTGGTTCTCATAGCCTGAATTCCCCAGTCGGTTGACTCGCTGAGCTTCTTTTCACTCAGGAAAGGGCCCACCTTGTACCGTTTCAGGCTGGATATGGTAGTATTCGCCTGAATATCCCGGATAGCAAAAATACCTGTGGCCCGTCTCTCCTCCGTCAGCATGGCAAACTTGTTTGCTAGGGATTCCCTTGCGCTGCGGTTGAGAACCCGCTTACCATGTAAGTATATTTCGCCCTCCTTGCGCTTTGCAATTCCGAATATATTTTCTAAAAGCTCCGTCCTCCCGGAACCGTCAAGGCCCGCCACGCCGAGAATCTCTCCCCGTTTGGCCTCAAAGGAAACATCCTTGAGGTGAGAGTATACCGCCGTCAGCCCTTTTACCTCCAGAAGGGGTTCTCCAATCACATTGTCCTTTTCAGGATAACGGTTGGTAAGCTCACGTCCTACCATCAGACGGATAATTTCATTCATCGTCAGCTCTTTCGCGGGACGTGTCGCAATCCACTGTCCGTCGCGCATAATCGTTACTTCATCGGAAATACGCAGGATTTCTTCCATCTTATGAGAAATATAGATAATTCCGCATCCCCGGCTCCGAAGCATGTTGATAATTCGGAACAGGTGCTCCACTTCCTCCTCTGTGAGGGATGAAGTAGGCTCGTCAAAAACAATCACCTTTGACTTGTAGGAAACCGCTTTTGCAATCTCCACCATCTGTCTCTGCGATACCGGCATCCGGCTCATAACCGTTTTCGGGTCCACATGAACATCCAGCTCGTCAAAGACTTCCTTCGTCGCCGTATACATCTTTGTCTCGCTGGTGAGCGGGCACCACCTGGATATCTTCGGGAAACGCCCCAGCCACATATTGTCCATTACGTTTCTCTTGAGCGCCTGGTTGAGCTCCTGGTGCACCATGGCAACTCCGTTTTCCAGAGCCTCCCTGGAGGTCTTGAAGTTTACCTCACTGCCTTCCAGATAAATATGACCGCTGTCTTTGTTGTAGACGCCGAAAAGGCATTTCATCAAAGTGGATTTACCGGCGCCGTTCTCCCCCATTAGGGCATGGACGGTTCCCGCCTTTACCGTCAAGGATACGTTGTCAAGCGCCTTGACGCCGGGAAATTCCTTACAGATTCCCTCCATCCTTAAAAGAACATCGCCCCCTGCTGCCTTACCGGCAGGTGCTGTCGTCTGTTTTTCCAAATTGCCACCCCCTGACTTTTATATAAGGAGCCTTTAAAGCCCCTCAGCAGTTTTTTACATAAGGCCGTTCCGCCAGACGCGGCGCGCCTCCCTTCCTGTGCACCTTTGGCACAAACACATGCAACCGCACTAAAAGTGCGGCTGCAATGGTTTAAAACTTATCATTCACCAGTGTAGGCAGCGTAAGGAATATTTACACGCCATGTTCCTACTACGTTATTTGCGTCCACATCTGCAAAGGTTTCAGCTCCTCCTGTAAGGTTAACGGAAATCTGTGCAATTGTATTTGCCATACCTTCAGCATCCTGCTTGATGGTTCCTGTCATTGTTCCCTTGCCGATTGCTTCCTTTGCCGCATCTGTAGCGTCAACGCCGAATACGGGAATCACGGTAGCGCTGCCGTCTTCCAGGTTATAGCCTGCATTCTGCAGAGCGGTTACTGCGCCGATTGCCATTTCATCGTTGTTGGCGATTACCAGCTCAACCATGTTGTTGTTGGCTTCGCTGTACTGGGAAAGGATTGTCTGCATATAGTTGTTGGCTGCCGCTGCGGACCATGCGCCGTCCTGGTCAACCAGATAAAGGTTGGTGTTGCTCTCGTCATAGAAGGACAGAGCGGGCTTTCCGCCAGCGGTAAGGATGGCGTCTGCATCTTCCACACCAAACTGGGTACGGGCGATTGCTTCTGCATTTCCTTCCTGGCCCTTGAACATTACATAGGAAATTTCTCCGTCGCCGTTTAAGTCAACGGTATCAAAATTCTCCATCAGGTACTCACCGATCATCTCACCCTGCATATGGCCGGCCATCTCGTAGTCAGTTCCTACGAATACGCACTTGTCATAGCTGCTTACCGCCTCTTCGCTTACGGAACGGTTAAAGAAAATTACCGGAATGTTCTTAGCGCTTGCCTGCTCAATAATGTTCTTAGCCGCATCGTCGGAACCGCTGTCTACCAGATTTACTACCAGCAGGGAAGTTCCCTTGGCAATAGCCGTGGTAACCTGCTCGGTCTGTGTGGTCTGGCTGTTGTTGCTGTCGTAATCCTGATAAGCGATCCCTGCCGAATCAAGGGCTGCATCAAGAGCGGAACGTACGCTGGAAATGTAGGTATCACCGTAGGTGTAATAAAATACGGAAATATCTCCCTCTACTGCCGCGGGCGCTGCCTCGTCCCCTGCATCTGCTGCAGTGTCATCTGCGCTGTCTGCGGGTTCCTCAGCCTCTGTTTCAGCCGGTGCCGTATCCTCTGTGGTTTCCGGTTCATTGGCCGCTGTGCCGGAAGTCTGGTCAGCGTTTCCGCCGCAGGCTGCCAGAAACAGTGTCATACAGGACGCCAACACCAAAGCCATTACTTTTTTTGTGAGTTTCATGTGTTTATCCTCCCTTTTAATATGATAATATGTTGCTGCCGTTCTCATCAATCTGTAAAACGACAAGTCCATTATACTGTTTTCTTCCGACAATTTCTATAAGTTTTTTTTCGTTTTTTATTGATTTTTTTCATTCTTTTACAATCTTTACCGATTTTTTGTGACAATATGCTGAGGACATCTGTAATATTTCCCTTCCTCCAGCTCAATCTCCTTGGGAATCTCCTCACCAAGGGCCCTGCTTGCGGCAATCCCGAAAATTGCCCCCGCATACTTTTCCTTGTCGCTGGACACCGTTCCCATGAGCTTTCCGCTCTCCACCGCTTCCAGCCCCGGCGTGGTGCCGTCAATCCCAACCACGCTGATTCCCGAAATTCCCGCTCTGTCCATAGCGTCAATGGCTCCCAGAGCCATGTCGTCGTTATTGCACAGGATCAGCTCGATCAGCCCCGGGTACTTTTCAAGCCACTGCTCCATCAGGGCGGACGCCTGGCTTCTCTCCCAATTGGCAATGCCGCCTGTGAGCTTTTCTAAGGGAACACCGCCGTCCTTCAGGGTCTGAACCGACCATTCCGTCCGGATGAGTGCGTCCTGATGGCTGCTTTCCCCCTCCAGAAGCACATAGTTAACCACTCCGTCTCCGTTCAGGTCCAGGCTCTCCGGGCTTTCCTGATATTGCTCCACCACAATGCTTCCCTGCAGCATTGCCGATTCCTTTGCCACAGCCTCCACATAATACAACTGATCCCACCGGTCCATGTCCTCCTCCACAGGCTGTCTGTTGAAAAACACCACGGGCGTTCCCGCTGCCATGGCCTTTTCGATGATCACCGAGGCCGCTGTCCTGTCCACCGGATTAATACACAGCACATCGCACCCCAGGGAAATAAAGCGCTCCACCTGATCATTCTGGGTATTCTGGCTCCCTTTGGCGTCCTGGATGTCCAGATTCACCTTCACGCCCTTTTCCTGCTCATAGTCCTTGGCACACTTCTCCAGCTCTCCCCGGATATTATTGATAAAGGTATCGTCCCCCCGATACAGGCTTACCCCGATACGGATTGACTTTTTTTCTCCGGCCTTTTCATTTCCTGTACAGCCGCAGAGCAGGCAGGCTGCACACAGCCAAAGGCTACTCAATAGGATACAGCATCTTCTCGTATTTTTCATTCCGCAGATCCTCCCTCCTGATATAATGGCTTTCCAGACAGCGCCTCCCCCCCACGGATTCCTCCTCCGAAGGATGATTCCCCGCAAGCTCCACTGCTGCCTTCACGCTTAAGTACCCGGCACTGAAATCGTCCGTGACGCAAAGTCCCCTTATGATACCTTTATCCAGATAATTCAGAACAGGGACTGTATTTCCCCGTCCGTAAAGCCCCTCCACCCAACGGGATGCCTCCTCTTTCTCCGCAAGAAGCTGAGCCGCCCTGGCAAGGCTTCCCGGATCCGCGGCTGCAAGCACCGTCTTCTGCGTCCACCCTCCGGTTATTTTCTCCAGGAATCCTCTCTCCCAGTCATCCTTTCCCTCCCCGGCGGCCCCGTCACTCTCTGATGCGTCTGCCTCTTCCTCAATGGAAAGCACCTCGCAGCCTGTGAGCCCCAGAGCCCTTTGAAGCCCCTCGGAGAAAAGCCTTCCCGCCATATCCGTTTTTTCTTCTTCCAGAATACAGACACGCTTCTGCTGCGGGAATTCCTCCAAAATTTCCTCCCCCAGCCTTTGCCCCATTCCGTAATAGTCAAAGGTAAAGCAGGCGGAGCGCTCCAATTCGCAGACTGTCTCATACTCCCCGTTTATCAGAATCACCGGAACCGGAAAGCGGCTCTCCTGCTCCATCTCACAGAGCAGATCCGCTTCCACCGGGGCCACCACCAAGGCCCCTGCCCCGTCCGCAAGCTCCCTCAGAATCAGCTCCCGCTGCTGGACGGCGCTGCCCTTTTCATACAAAGTAATAAAGCTCACGTCCCCGTTCAGTTCGATGGCTGCCCGCTCCATACCTTTTCGGAAATTTACATAATTTTCATCGGAAGTGTCCCCGATGATCACCGAGACTGGATAAACCTCCGCCGCCTCTTCCTTTATAATCAGATCCGTGGAGGAAAGCAAAAACAGCACAGCCAATACCATTCCATATAATATCCAAAGAAATTTTACTTTTCTGTTCATAATCTATACCTGCTCCTTTTCCGACAGCTCCTCATAGGGTACTGCCGGCAGGCAGATTTGAATGGCAGTCCCTTCGTCCGGCTCCGAAAAAATTTCCAGTCCGTAGTCCTCCCCAAAATACAGCCGTATCCGCTCGTTTACGTTTTTCACCCCGATGCCCGAGCCTTTTTTTGAAGCCGACCTGGTCTCGCCGGTAAGGAGCCCTTCCACCTGCTCCTTTGTCATCCCCAGCCCGTTATCCGCAATGGTAAAACAGAGCCTGTCCTCATTCCTTTCCACCTTCACGGTAATCTCCCCGTCCCCGTCCATAAATTCCATCCCGTGATAAATGGCATTTTCTACAAGAGGCTGCAGCATCAGCTTCAGGGACGCCAGAGAAAGCACCTCCTCCTGTGCCTCAATTTGATAGATAAATTTATTCTTAAAGCGTTTCTGCTGAATGGTCAGATAATTACGCACATGCTCCAGCTCATCCCGCACCGGAATGATGCTCCTGCCCTTGCTTAAGCTGATGCGGAAAAAACGGGCAAGGGCAGTCACCACCTTCACCGCTTCCTGCTTCTGCTCATTCTCGATCATCCACACAATAATGTCCAGGGTATTATACAGAAAGTGGGGATTGATCTGGGACTGCAGGGTATCGAATTCACTTTTTCTCTTGGATTCATGCTCCGCCACAATATCATTCATCAGGGCCTGGATCCGCCTGGCCATCCCGCCGATGGAGCGCCC
>CAMSTM010000110.1 GCA_947063675.1 uncultured Lachnospiraceae bacterium
CAATCTGTTCGGCCTTTCCACCAAGGTCCGCGCCATGAAAATGCAGGAGGCGGAAGCTGCTAAATAACAGACTGCGAGCATACTTACATATGACCGCCCGCAGGTGTTTTTCAGGAAAGGCAAGCATGCATTATGGACGTAATCACACTTTTAACCGCTTATTTTGCGTCAGTAAATTTTGTCGGCTTTGCCCTCATGGGCATTGACAAATACAAAGCCAAAAAAAGGGCCTTCCGGATTCCGGAAGCCACCCTTTTTATCATTGCTGTCATTGGAGGGAGCGTCGGCTCCCTCATTGGCATGTATACCTTTCGCCATAAGACAAGGCACCGTAAATTTGTTATCGGAATGCCTCTTATTCTGGTTTTGCAGATAGCGCTTGCCCTTGCCGTCTTTTACGCGCCTGTAGAGATTAAAATTCTGTAGCCTGCAGCGTCTGCTTATGATGGGAAAGTATCCTCCCTGCCACAAGAATCATAATGTCACAATGACGCCGCCGTCGTTGGCGTACATGCTGCTGACGCCTTTTGTGTCCATAATCAGCACGTCTTTTACCCTGATTTTCTCCAGTATCATTTCCTTTACTTTTTCTGCCCGCTCCCGGCAGTTGCAATGAGTAATCATCAGCATTTTTTCTTCCGGGTGTACGGATTCCCTTGCCACAGCCTCCGCCATTTTGGCGAGAGCTTTCTGGGTTCCAATTGCCTGGCCGATTTGAATAATTACCCCTTTGGTGGCGCTCATGACCGGTTTGATGTTTAAGGTGGTGGCAACAAGCGCTTTAATTCCCGTAAGTCTTCCGTTCTTTCGCAGCGTTTCCAGATTGTCCAGCACGAAGTAAGTCTTCATTTTATCCCTGTATTCCGCAAGCTTTTGGCATATCTCCTCAAAAGAACGACCCTCCTTCGACCATTCTGCAGCCTTAAACGCCAGCTGGGTCTCCCCGCAGCTTGCAGATTCCGAATCGCACACAAAAATATTTTTATCCCCGTACTTTTCATGGTAGAGCTTCTTTCCCAGCTCCGCGCTGTTATAGCTTCCGCTTAAATGGGAAGACAAAGTAAAGACAAAAACATTCTCCGCATCCGTGCGGTAAGCTTCCCTGAAAGCTTCTGGCGACGGACAGGAAGATTTCGGACATTCGGCGGACTTTGCCACGCTCTTTAAAAATTTCGCCTGGTCAAAGGATTCGTCGTCAATAAAAACTTCATCCTCCACATCCAGCCGAAGCGCAACTCTCTCATATCTGGAATCCTTTTCATATCCTTCCGGAAATTCACAACAACTGTCTGCCACTATTTTATAACTCATGATAACCTCCAGGATTACTTTATTCTTTATGTGTAACCACTCTATGTGGTTTTTGATACTACTTATAATAGCATATCATTTCCTGTGTGTAAAGAGTTATTCACAAATCCGTATGCCGGCCAGACAGACAGCAGGCAGCACGCCTCGCGAGCCGGCTCATTATAGTAAAACCGGACGCAAAATTCTGTGAAAACAGCCTTTTACATCCGGTTTTTACAATCTATTTCCTCTTAGCCCACGCGCTGGGCATCCAAGGACATTTTTCCTCCACTGCGCCGGTATAATCCTCCAGCTTCCGCATCTGCTCCACAATATGCGGCATATCCATACGCTCTACCAAAGTTCCTATCAGCGCTTCCCCCTCATCGGCAAGAGCCTGCCTTGCCTCCTCGTCAGGAATCTGCGGCGTGCTCATGTGGTCTTTGGGACTTGCAAAGCAGTATCCAGCGGAACCGCTCTGGTAAGCCAGTCCGAACAAATCGTTAAAAGGCGAGCAGGTCTGCTTTTCCTGATGGAAAAACTCCGTGGTGAAGGGAACATCATTAAGACGCCCCATAATCTGATACGCACCTACGGTAATGGCGTGAAAACTGTTCATGCTCTTGAACAAATCCCTTGCATTGTGCATCATCTGCATGGTAAGGTCCATATACAAAATGGGCACCCCGGTTTCGTCAAAGAAATCCCGTACCATAGGGCTGCATGTCATGTGCGCCGGGCCATGGAAACTGATGTATATCTGACGTTTGAATCCCTGACGCAGAAGGCTTCGCGCCACAGCTCCCAGATAATCAATTCCCTGGCGGACGCTCACCTGAACCGTCCCCCGTCCCGAAGCCGTCGCTCCCGCGTAAAAATACGGAAGTCCGGTAAGCACAAGCCCGTCGCAGCTCTCCGCCATACGAAGGGCATAAGCCTCGCTGATAACCGTTTCACTGTCAAGGGGCAGACCGCCGTGCATCTCCACCGTGCCCACCGGCACGATAATAATGTCGTTATGCTCTAAGTAGCCTTCCACCTCGCTGTTAATCATTTTCGGAAGAATCCGTGTCCTTAATTCCATAAAGTCTCCTTTCTGCTGCTTTTCCCGCGGGCACGCGCCAGACCGGCGCAAAGCCGGATTTTTGGCCGCCGTCCCCGACATAGCTTCTTATGCGGACTGTCCGCCCTTACTCTGCGTTATCTTTTCCCGAATTTCAGGCGTAATGTTCCATACAAAGGTAAATGCAAGCCAGCTTCCGATAACAAAAATGCCGGGCATTAATACGCACAATGCCTTGATTCCGGTAATTGCAGCGGCAGACTGTACGGCAGCGGCGGTATCATAGCCCACCCAGCCCAACATCAGAACTGCCAGTGAGGAACCGACGGTATTGCCGATACGGCGGGCCAGATTAAAGGAACCGTAAATTGAGCCTTCCGTACGCTTTCCCGTAAGATATTCGTTATAGTCAATTGCTTCTCCCACCATACCCCACTGCATCAGCACTGACAGGCTTGCAAAACCGGAGGCCAGGGACGACCAGATAATGTGAACCCAGATATTCACATTCATAACCATATGAAGCGCAAACAAAGCAACATACATAACACAGCTAAGCAGCAGGCCGTGGCGTATCATTTTCACTAGACCAAGCTTTTTGGCTACCTTGGGCGCAATCGCAAGAAATACAATACTTAAAGGCATTGCAATGGTGGACGCCATACTCATCATGCCGATATTTCCCATAACGTCCTTATACATATACGTACCGAGGCTGCTGGAAGCGTTCTGCATTACACAGATACAGATACCGTGAATGCAAAGTGCAAGAAACGCACGGTTCACCTTTACAACATTCAGGATGTCCGTAATCTTCACCTTTTCGGCATTATCGTCCTTCGGAGCGTCAGTAATGTTGCGCTCCTCCGTCCAGTAATAATGGAGAAAACACATCACGCCTCCGACAAGCGCGCAGACCGTTGCACCCAGACCAAAGCCTGTGGCGCTGTCGCCAAACTGCGCCAGCAAAAGCGGGAACAGAACCATGGGAATCAGATTGCCCACAATAGAGCCGAAACCTCTGGCGGAGGATAACCCTGCACGTTCCTCATCGGTGTTGGCCATAGCTGAAAGAAGGCTGCCCATAGGAATATTAAACATCGTATAGCATCCCTCATATAATATCTTACAGATAAAAAGTGCCGCAATCATAGCGACGCCGCTGAAAAATGTAGGCACTGTCCACAGCGCAATTGCCGTAACTGCCAGCATCGGAGTGGAACGCAAAAGCCATGGACGGAATTTTCCTTTTTTGTTGTGGCTTTTCGCGTAAACCTTGTCCATAAATGCCCCCATCATAGGGTCGTTAACAGCGTCCCACACATTCCAGACAAACAAAAGTCCGGCAAGCACCCGGCTGTCCACCTGAAGTACATTCATACAGTACCGGGTAAACATTCCTGTCATCAGCGCAAACGTCATACATCCGCCGGCGTCACCCAGACCATATCCGACCTTATGCTTTATTGTCAGGCCGGAGGTTTTCTTCTTACTCATTGATTTTCTCCTCTCGTGTTGCATGGGCCGAAGCCCCCTCATTTGTTCTGATTGTATTATAAATTACAATCTATGCAGATAAAATTGCAATTATTGCATATTACATTGTAATTTCAGCATTTCCATGCTATGATTTTTATAAAAATAACAGATTTTGCAGGAGGATTTTTGGTGAAATTAGACGAAGTTCATGAAGTGAAAAGACGGCCCGAGTTTCAGGGATTTTTACGGGCAGGGGGAAGTATCAGACCGCAGGATTTTCAGACCGCCCTGCTTGCCGCCGGTATCCCCAGCGTAAACCTCTATCAGGAACTGGAAATGAATTCCCGCTATGTGAACGCCCATTCCGACGTAAATTACAGCGGCGACATTATACAGCTCCACAGCCACAGTTTTTATGAAATACTGTATACCCGAAGCGGAACGGTACAGTATCTTCTGGGAAATGAACGCTACAGCTTAAAACAGGGGGATATTGTGTTCGTGCCGCCGGGCTTAAGCCACCGGCCGCTGATATCCGAGCCTGTGACTGAACCCTACTGCCGCTATGTTCTGTGGCTCAGCGCCGAATATATCGAGCAGGTACGCAGCATTTTGTCCGAACCAGGCACCATCCGCACAGAAGGAAAAATCCTCCGCACTTTCGGCACCTCCATGGGGGAAATACTGCACCAGCATTTTCGGAGCGCCGCCGAGGAAAGCAGCCGGAAAGCGCCGGGCTGGCAGGCCGCCCTTTACGCCGACGCAATGCTTACCCTGGTGCAGCTTTACCGCGCTTTCCGCGATATCAGGGTCCACACGCCCAACACCGAAAAACAGGAGCTCCTTGACGATGTCCTTACCTATATAAAAAGCAATCTCTCTGAAAAAATCACCCTGAAAGATACCGCCCGCATGTTTCTGGTCAGCGAAAGCACTATAAGCCAACTGTTCAGAAAAAGGCTGGGAGTCAGCTTTTACCACTGCGTAACACAGCACCGGCTGATTGCGGCAAAAAACCTGATTATGGACGGAGAGCCGCCGGGCAGCATCTACGGTAATGTGGGATTTGCAGATTACTCCTCCTTTTACCGGGCTTTCAAGCAGGAGTATGGAATGTCGCCGAGGAAATATCTTGGGTGGATAAATGGGGATGGGGGCTCATAAATCATTTGCCGAAAAGGTCGCTATGAGACCCTGTCCGAGACAATATTAACACCAGTATGTCATCCTCTATCCTGTAAATGAGAAGCCAGTCCGGCTGAATGTGACATTCCCTGTAGCCAGTCCAGACGCCCGTAAGTTCATGGTCCCTGTTTTTCTCCGGCAACGTTTCTCCTTTCGCCAAGGCACGGATAACATCATCCAACAGATTAATGTCAAGTTTTCGTTTGACTGCCAGCTTATAATCTTTTTTGAACTTCGTGGTCCATACAATATCACGCTTCATCTTTTCAGTTCCCGAAGGGCTTCCTCTACGTCGGAATAACGCTTCACGCCCGGAGAATGCGCAATACGTTCTGCTTCCAGCATCGCTGCTATGGTTTCTTTATTAGGCTGTTCCAGCTTCACGTCAAAAGGAAAACCGCCGACGCGAAGAGACTGGCGCAAAAAAACATTAATAGCTGTGGTAAGGTTCATACCTAATTCACCATACAAACTCTCGCACTGTCTTTTGATTTCGCTATCCATACGGACGCTGAAATTTGTTGTAGATGCCATAATACTAACTCCTTTCGCATTTCATTGCACTTATATTATACGCAATTTGCAATGCAAAATCAACTCAACGGACAGAAAAATCATATTTTCAATATATTTTATAATCATACAAATCCACATTCTTACATTTAGTGTAACTTCTCTGCAATTATTTCAGGTGAAATATATTTCGTCTTCAGGGGTTCGAGATTAATTATGAGCTTACAAGTGATACTTAATCGACTACAATTTATTTGATATTCAGTATTACTTTGTACACATCTCATATATCCACTTTTTATTTAAAAGACCAAAAATAATAACAGATAAAAGTAAATTGCATATGTCCTTCCATAATGCTCCATGCAGATATGCGTTGGTAAAAAAATATAGATATGCAATAATTGCTAAAACTGCCTTTTTTTCTATTTGTATTCTTATTTTGTTTCTCAATAAAAAAAACCTTAATATCACTATTACGATATTAGATATTAATGTTGAAACAGCAGCCGCAAACAAACCCAAACCACCTATTAACAATAAATGTACCCAAATATTACAAACCGCACCTATAACTGTGCTGATTCCATTATGAAATGTTTTTTTTAATGCAATTTGTACTCCGCCTAAAAATTGTGATACTGCAATTAAAACTGCTGAAGTTAACAAAATAGGTGAATAATAAATTGCCTCAAAATATTTTAAATCAAATATAAAATAATAAAGAACAAAGCTCCCAGCCATAAGACCTCCGCCAACAGCAAGAAGTACTTTTAGAAAAGTGTTAAACACTTCATTTATAAGCTTGTTTGCATCTGGTGAATCTATTCTTGTTACTATTTCTTGTTGCCATGAAATGCTAAACATATTAAATATAACTTGGCATAATGCAGGTATTTTATGTGCAATAGCATAAACACCATTTGCCACATCTCCGATAAAAACATTGATAATTTGCCTATCACTCGCATTCATAACCCACCACGAAATATCATTTGGTATCAATGGTAAGGCATATCGTACAAGTGCCCACATATTGCTAATACTACATTTTCTGAAGTATAGCATACTTGCCCATTTACCCCATATACAAAGCAATATGTTCCCCATCAATGTTCCAATAGCATATCCCAATAAAATTCCTGCCAATCCCCATTTAAAAACCCATACAAATACTGTAACAAGCAAAATCATTAATATTGTAGTTAATACCATGGAAAATGAATATATATCAATTCTTTTTATTGAGCGCAAGTACCCTTTTAAATATGTAGAATGCAACTCTGTCACCAGGTAAAAAATGAAACATACATATACAGTTAAGGGTAGTCTGTTAAAGATAAACAGTGATGCAATTAGAAATATACATAAATTTATTGAATAAATAACAAAACAATTTGTAACATTAGCTTTGCGTTTATTCTTATTATTTTCTTCTACATTAAAGCGAAATACTGCTTCATGAGTTGACAATGAAATAATTGGAATTAATAATGAAATATATGTACATAACAAATCAAATTGTCCATACTCTCCTACTGTCAGCCAATGGCTAAAAAAGGGAATTCCTAAAAACTGGAGTCCTTTATTAATAATAGTTGCCATTGTTAATAGTAATGTATTTCTTTTTAAGGTATTATTATCATTCATTATCATATTCTCATTAAAGCCTTCGTTTCTTAATTTTTACCAAAGTGGGTATTCATAACCAGGCACTCGGACATAATTATGTTGCATTCGCAACAAGTAGTCCCTAATATAACATACTGATAATGTCCTGAACCATGTTGCAAACAAATTACTTTCATTTATATTGCTAACCATATTTTTATTTCCATAATTAAATCTCTCTCCTTTCCTAAAAACAAAACCACCATCTGCTTCTTGATTTTGCTTAATCCAGAACATGGCATTACTTAATGCTTTTTTTATTTCTTTTTCTCTATATCCCGGTAGTTTTATAGAAAGACGAATTAAAGGCTCAATCGCATCTATATCCTCACATGCAGAAGAATTTTTTCTCCAATCGAAACCACCATATTTATTTTGTAATGATAAGATAATATCAACAGTTTTTTTCATATAAGGAATATCTATATTATCATAAAAAAGAATCGGAAACAAATGATATGCCCCCCTCACTACTTCATACTTTACAGATATCGAATCAATTTTTCCTTTATACCACATTCCACAGTCCTCACGAATGTGATTTATCAACCAATCTTGAATAGCTTTTATCCCGTTTTGTCTTTCTTTTATACCTATATAATCCCTTTCATACTGCATACATACACCTATATTCATTACAAAATTACTTGTTTTCCAAACATTTTTCCAATCTAAAGTATCCATTAAAGAATACATTACGTCGTAAACAGATAGTGCTGACAAAAAATTAAATTCATATATTGGTTTAATATTTAAGCGCTTCATAGCAATAACAATATGAGGAATCAAATGTCTGGCTCCCCAACCATCACCAATAAGATATTCATAGTTTAAAATATTCTTATCGTAAAACAAACCATCTTTATATTGGGCATTAAGTATATTTTGAATAATAGTTTCTTTTAGTTCTTCACTATATTGAATATCTAATAACCCGTATATCATCGCTAAATAAACATAAGAATACAAATTTGTTTTATTTGAACTTGCAGAAAACTTTCCCAAATTATCATTTATGGTTATTTGAGCAATATATTTCTTGACACCACATACTACTTCAGAATATATTTCGCTAATATCGATATCAGTTTCCTCTGAAGCCAAAATCACTTTTCCAATATCTTTTTCCTGTATTTTTTCTTTAATATTTTTTCTTATAAAAGAATATAAATCACTTTTCTTTATTTGAATAAAATTCATAACTACTATTCCTTTTCGAATATAACTTCTGACAAATTGATTTAAAAACATGGTCTTTAAACCAAATTAAAAGCGCCTTTGAAAAAATACATTGATACGTATAACAATGAAATACTCCAGAAAAATCATGTTTTTTAACAATACACTTTACAACTTTATGAATCCACCGTATCTTAATTTCAGTATTAAATTTTATCACAGGAAATCGATTAATCTGCTGATTTAGCAAAGATAGTTTATTTAAAGCATCTATATAACATTTTGGATTCGCATTATATTCAGGAGCATATAGCGTCACCAACATCTTATATTCTCTTTCATCCATCTTAAATCCAAGTCTTTTAAGATTCTGTATAGAAGTATTCTGCATACAAGCAATTTGTTCACTATTATCCATTACTGTTATCTGAGCATTATGAAGACGATATTCTAATAATACCTTTGGTAAATTCTTTATTTTTCCCCCTGCAGAAATACATTCCATCCATAATGCATAATCTTGCGCCTTCTTTATACTTTCATCATATTTTATATTATGTTTTTTTAAAAAATTATTTCTTATCATTACTGTGGGATGAATCGGACCGACATTATAAAACAACATTTTGATAATAAAACTTTCATAATCATTTTGTGTGAAATCAATATAGTTAGAGGGTTCTACAGTTTGCGCTTTTCCAATTTTCCTAATTAGACATCCTAATACATCTATATCCTGGTTTTGCTCCATATAAATATATTGCTTTTCCAACCTATGGTTATATGAAATATCATCACTATCCATTCTTGCAACATACTTCCCCTTTGCTGTCTTAAGCCCTATATTTAATGACTTTGTCAGTCCTATATTTGTTTCATTTACAATCAATCGTATCCTGGAATCCCTCTCTTTATATTTTTTCAGAGTATCTAATGTTTCTTTATTTGTCGTTCCATCATTAATAATAAGAAATTCAAAATTTTCATAGGATTGCCTCAATATACTATCTATCGCTTCTGATAAATAATCAGGTTTCGTATTATAAACTGACATAATAACAGATATTTCCACACTAAAATCCTCAATTCCAAATAAATTTATATGGATATATTTCTGCATTTCCTAATATACCAAAATACAGCACCCAATATCCAGACAAAAAAAGTAACAGCAAAAAATTATATACTATCATATTCATTAGATTTTTCTTAAAAAATATGATTCCCTGAGGAAATATCAATATTATAAATACTTTAAAGTACCAAAAAAGTCTATCCATTGCCACTGATACATTTCCCATCCACAATCCGCAAAATGCAATGAACCCCATCATTGCTAAAAAATAATCTTTTTTACTCCTCTTTAAGTAAATCAGTGCCAAACTAATTAATAAAACAACTGTCATGAGAACTGTATCCATAACTGGCCAGTTCAAATCTCTATATAAATATCTATCTGAAACATATCTTTTAGGAAGAAATGGCATAAAACTATATATAAATAGAATAAATTTATCATAAAATGTAACTCCAATTATAGTTGCCATTGCCATTGGATAATAAAACCACTTTTTTAAATTATTATTTAGAATTATATATATAATAAAAATAACACTCCCAACAATTGCCGACTTGTGAAAGCCAAAAGCAACTATAAAGCTTATGATGCAATACCATTTTTTATTTTTCTGCAAAAAATAAGTTGCTAATAGCACAAAAGACATCGCTATATTTTGTCTTATAGTATTGTAGCTATTGCAGTAAAAAACAAAATAGAAAACTGCCGAACTACACACAACAGAAGAAGTTTTTCTATTATTCCAAATCACAATATATGTTGGAATCATAACTAATAATTGAGTTATTCCCAAAACCATTTGAAAATTTCCAAACAATTTTGTTACGACAAAAACTGTGAGGTCATATAATATCTCTTCTCTTGATAGTATAAGAAAAGACTCAAAATTACTGCTTTTTGCAAGTCGATATGCCGGTAGCATATAAGTATAAATATCTGTACCGATAGTCAAGTCCCGAAATGCCGCAAGTAAAGTCGGAATAGTTAGAGAAATAATTATCCATATGTTTTTACACCATTTAATATTTTCATATTTCTCCGCCTCATGAAACGCAAAAATTGCACTCCCAAATACCACAAAGTAAATCATATTTTCTCTCCGCTTTTTCTTCTAAAGAAAATACATTTTTTCAATATCTTTTATCTGTGCATATTGATTATATCCATTTTCTTTTAATTTTTTTATACTTTGTGTTCTTTCAAAAGTAAATTCACATTGTTTTTCTATAATTTTCTTTGCCCACATCTCTGCTGAATCTGAAATTTTAATAAAGTGCGATGAATCTAAAATCTTTGCCTGTTTTGTTATATTATCCGAAAAATAACATGGCAATCCAGAAGCCTGTGCCTCTATTCCAGTTATAGGATTTCCCTCAAATAAAGACGGTAATAGAAACAGATTAGCCATACTAAGATATTTTTCTATCTCTTTTGTACTTTCAACAAAAATAACTTTATTTTCAATTTTAAGTTCACTAACTTTTTTATGTATCTGATTTTTCAATTCTCCAGTGCCAATTATTATAAGTATATAGTCTTTATCCAATTTCAACATTTCATAAAAAATATCTAAAAGGAATAATTGATTTTTCTCATAACTCAATCTTCCTACATTTAAACAAATCTTTCTATTTTCTAATCCATATTTTTCCCGCATATAAAGACTGTCTTCCTCAGAATATCTGAAATAATCCACATCTATAATGCATTTATATATTTTTACTACATTTTCGTTAATATCTCTTTTGGCATATAACCATTGAGCTGCAAGTTCGGAACACGCAATCCTTTCATCACAATACTTATTATATATTTTCTTCCCTATTTTGTGTCCAATTAATTTAACAAACCTATCTTTATCACCGATGCCTGTACTATGACAATGTGATATTACTCTTTTTACCCCTAGTTTTTTTGCTATTTTTGCATATCTCAATGCTACTCCTTGAGATACATGTAAATGGAGAATATCACATGAATTCTTTAATAAATAATGTTCAAAAAAATACATATTTCTCATTATTCGCTTTATAGGATTACTTTCCAGTCTATTTAAAAGGTTTTCAACATGTACTCCATATTCATTTAATTCTTCATCATAAAAGTCACTTTCCTTTTGAGACACAACAATCCGAATATTAAATTTTTCTTTATCAATCAATCTGACAATATTAAGTATATATGACTCTATTCCTCCAATTGTCCATTTTTCTGTATACTCAATTATCGTAATTTTTTTCATTTATTATTATCCTGACATTCATTGCTTATTATCCCTTTATCTCAATTACTTGTGTACTATACTATAAAAACTTATAAAGTTGTCGATAACCTCCACACATATTTTCCTTACTGTATTCTTTCAAAATTTTTTCCCTGGCATGTTTTCCGCATTGTGTATTCTTTAACTTAACTTGATATATTAATCTTATATAATCATTTTTATCATATGCAATAAATCCAGTTTGTCCATCTTCAACTAAATCGTTATTCCCGGCAACATTACTTACTATACATTCTTTTTTTAAATACATTGCTTCTAATAAGGCAACAGGAAGCCCTTCCCATAAAGCACACGACAGATAGCAATCATAGTTAACTGCCATCTTAAATAAAACTTCCCTATCAACTAATCCTGTTACTGTTATATTGGAGCTCGTCAGATAACCAGCCTCTTCCCCATCACCTATCCATACAAACTGTATATCCGGACAACACTCCGCTATACTGTTAAACAATCTTGGATTTTTCTGGGGACCAATTCTTCCTGCTGTATAAACAGTAAACCTATGTTGCTTCAATTCAACCTTATGTAAAATTGAATCTAACCACATTGTATCAATTCCATTATTAATACAAATTGAATTTTTATTAAGTTGTTGTGCATATTTCAATTCACTTCTGCCACATGCAACAGTAATGCAACGAGTATGAGCTAATAAATATTCTATAATTTTATATACAGTTC
>CAMSTM010000111.1 GCA_947063675.1 uncultured Lachnospiraceae bacterium
GAACCCGTGTTACCGCCGTGAAAGGGCGATGTCTTGACCGCTTGACCACGGAGCCTTATTATTCTCCCTTGCTTCGTCAGTCAAAGCTTTGCTTAATTTTCATCCCGCAGATGACCTGACGCAAAATATATTACCATAACCGGACAGGTTTGGCAATACAGAAATTTTATTTTTCTGAAAAAATTGTAACCTTACAGACATGTCATTCATAAACCATCGGATTGTAACGCCGTCTGGCTCGTTGCTCACACGCTCGGCTTTCGCCTCGCTGTCGCGGCAGTCGCCTCATGCGGATGCAGGCATCCGCGCCCGGCTCGTTGCCCGCGCAAAAAGCTGCTGCAAAAATTACATTGCAGCAGCTTCTGCGGCCTTCGACTCTTTTATTTTCTCAATGTAAGATAGTTCTCAATCGCGTTGGAATTCTCATCCAATATGGAAAGGCTGCACATAATCTCCATTCCATGCTTCTCAAAATATTTTACAAGGTTCCTTTTCAATACAACGATACTCATAATCAACATCTCCTTTTCTCATTGTCTACTTATGTTTCCCTGTTACGAGTATTATATTACTCCAAAAACAAAAATGGAAAAAGAAACCTTTTTGACTTTATTTAAGGCGATATTGACTTTTGCATCTTGCGGCAAATATCGGTGTCAGCGTCTGTGCATGACGCGTCCTGCGCAAAAATCAGGCTTTTATGTACAGCCGAAGCTCTGTCTTTCCAGTCATTCCATAGTCCTGAATGCCATGAACCCTGAAACCATGGATGATTATCTGCACGAGGTCAATTTTATTCCCGACAGGTACGACATTATGATTCTGAAATCTCCCCGTTACGCCCCTTTGTTCTGGCACAGGCACGATTTTTATGAGATTGTTTATGTCCTTTGCGGGAAATGCACCATCATTTTCAGGAACACTGTACTGGAGCTTTCCTGCGGCGATTTTTTGATGATTGCCCCCAATTACTCTCACCAAATCAGTGTTCCCGGAGACGACTGCATTGTCCTTGATATTCTCATCCGTTCCAGCACGCTTCTGGATATTTATATTGAACTGGCCAGAACCGACGAGTACTCCAACAGGATTGCCACCAGCCTTATCACCATCCTGTTTACCCAGCTGGTGCGCCACTACGCCGCCACCGCGGATATGCCCGACATGCACCGCAGCGACAACGCCTACGGCGCCCGGATTATGGGTTATCTTCTCGACCACTACGCAGACTGCACGCTTGAATCCCTTTCCCGCCATCTGCATTTTTCACACCAGTACTGTTCAAAAATCATAAAGTCCGCCACCGGCCGGGACCTTCTTCATAAAACGCCTGCCTATCGCGCATGAAGATTCTTTGTTCCGCCAGTGGCTCCACAGCTTCCATATTCAAATTCTATAATACCGTCAGCAAAAATAAAATGACTCCATCCGGTCAATTTTATTGACTTTTCTTCTCCTCTCACCGTTCTGTCACGGACAGAAAATTATTTAGTCCCTGTCCCGCCGTCTTGCTATCGCCTCTCTCACAAGATAAAATACAAGGAAGAAGGTAATCCCGGTGGCAAGTATGATGGCAAAAATCACGATAATATTCGTCATGCTCCTGCTGCCGGATAAGCTCTTTGCGCTTCCCGGCGCCTTCCCCCTCTCGGGCTGCCGGTCGGTATAAGCGATTGCATAGTGGGAAAATCTGTCCGTGGAAAACGTAATCGTGTCCGGGCTGTCGTCCTCATCTTCAAGCTCCGCAAACTCCGTTTCCCCGTTCTCTCCGTTATGTAACCTTAAAATATAAAAATCCCGCCCGGCTGCTATCAAATGCTCGGGGACATTTATCACCACCCGGAGCTTTTTGGGAAGTACGGAAACCTCCTGTGTGTCATCCAGCCTTGATTTTGTGAAAGACATTTCAAAGTAACGCCCGATTTTTCTTTCCGGAAGTTTGTTGTCCTCAAATGTCCTGACAATAAGCTCCGTCCTCTCTCCTCCGGCGTCTTTGATTTGAAGCCCCACATCCACCGGAACATCCCCCGTAAGCATCTCCAGCTTTTCCCTTCTGGTCAAAAGACCGCCCAGTACCTTGTCAAAATTCGCAACGCCGGAAGCTTCATCAAAACTGTCAAGGGATATCTTTTTTCCGCTCTCTGCAAAGTCATTCTCAACCGTCACCTGCAAATCTCCGGCGGCAAGGGCGCCCGACATTAACTGTCCGTCGTTGCCCAGGTCAATCATCTGCTCCGCTTCCTCCAGAGAGATATCAAGGTATCGAAGCGTCCCCGTCAGGCCGCCCTCTTCCTCTTCCTGCTCCCCGTCTTTTTCCTCCTCTTTTCCAACCCCGTCAGGCTTATCCTTCCTTTCACTTTCCTCCTCATCCTCTTCGTCTTTCTTATCCTTTTTATCCGTCTTATTCTTCTCAGGAGAGGGTGTGGCCCTGCTGTTCCCCTTATCTGACACTGCCACAAAGTCCACGGAAATATTGTGGTTTCCCCTTACGTCGGTAAAGCTGTAGGAGCCTACCGCCCCCACTGATTTCCCGTCCACATACACCGCCTTGACGGTATAGCCGCCTTTGGGGGTGATGGTATACTGGATTTCCCCACCTTCCTGAACGGTACTTTTGCCTTCCGGCGAAATCGTCCCGTTTAAGGAGGATACCCCGGCGTTAATGGTGTAGGTTTTCACCTCAAAATTCGCCACAAGCTCTATATTCCTCGAAAGATTTTCCACGTAAGCCGTCTGGCTTGTGTTTACCACAGTGCCGTTCTCCGTCCAGCCGGTAAACCGGTAACCGCTTACCGGAGTTGCTATTATTTTTACTTTGCTTCCTTTATCATAAGTGCCCTGCCCGGATACCGCACCCGCCTCAGCCGGTGTGGCTGACAGCATAATCGAAAACCTCCCCTGCGAAAACACCGCCACAAAGTCTCTTGAGCCTGTAATATTGTTCAGTTGCAGCTTGTAGTCCCTGCTGATAATTTCCCCGTTTTCCATCCAACCGTCAAACTGATAGCCCTCCCGGGCCGCCGCCTCCAGCGTCAGGTTTTCCCCGTAGCCCACAGTTTTGCTCTCGGTTGCAATTCCGGCGTCGCTGTTGTTTACCGTCACGTTAATCCTGCAGGTCGCAGACTTAAAATTCGCCACATAAATCCTGTCGCTGTAAATCTTATCCGCCACATATCGGGAATCTGAAGAAACGGTTGTGCCGTTCAGCGACCAGCCCTCAAAGGTAAATCCATTGTTCGGAGACGCCGAAAGCACCGCATATCCGCCTTCCTCCACGCTTCCGCCGCCCGATACCGTGCCACCGTTATCCGGCGACGCCTTTACCTGTACCGAATATTCCGTACGCTGCAAAGTGGCCAGCGCAGTCGCACTGAAATTGCTGTCCTGCTTCGACACCGCCCGCACCACCAGAGAGGACGCCGTCTCGTCCGCCCCCACATTAAGGACGCCATTGCTGTCCATAAAGGTACTCTGACTCTTCTGCCCGGAAACGCTCCATGCGACCTCGTCGTTGTAATCATTTTCCCCTGTTACCGTGGCTATAAAATTACAGGTCGAATTTTTCGACACCACAGCCGTTCCGGGAGAGATACTGATGGATTTTATTGACGGCTCCTTCTGCGTTTCATCCTCCCCGTTATCTTCTTCGTCCGAGGGAACATCCGGTTCCGGCTCCGGCTCCAGCTCCGAAGTTTCTTCCGTCCTTTTCTCACTCCTGCTTTCGTCCAAAGCCGAATCCGGTTCCGCCTTTCCCTTACTCCCGCTTTCGTCCAAAGCCGAGTACTGCTCCGGTTCCGAAATTTCCTCCTGCTTTCCCTCGCTCCCGGCCGGGGGCACTTCCGTATCTGACTTTCCCGCACGGCTCAGGACACTGTTGGAAAAAAGTAAATATATCGACAATAAGCATACTCCAAAACGGCAAACAGCCTTCTTTCTCATTTGGCACCTCACTTAAGCTCTGAAACTTCATCTGATATGTTTATGTTAAGTATACCATATTTCTGCGGTTGAAAAAAGCCTCTGTAATCCCTTTCATCCCGGAAATCAATTTTCAGATTTCCGTGTCCCTTTCAGACTCATTCTTGACAAATCCGGCCTTTTACCACATAATAAAAAAAACTTTTTCAGAAAGGCTTAAATATATGAAACAATGTATCATCCCCGACAATTACCAGTCGGCGCTGAATCTCCACGAAACACAAATTGCAATCAAAACCGTAAAGGACTTTTTCCAGTCCCTTCTGGCGGAGCGGCTCAGACTCCTGCGGGTATCCGCCCCGCTGTTTGTAGACCCCGCCTCCGGCCTGAACGATAACTTAAACGGCGTGGAGCGGCCTGTTTCCTTCGGTATCAAGGAGCAGGGAGACGCCGCCGCGGAAATCGTCCATTCTCTTGCAAAGTGGAAACGGTACGCACTGAAAAAATACGGCTTTGGGATGGGCGAAGGCCTCTACACCGACATGAGCGCCATACGCCGGGACGAAGAAACCGACAACATCCACTCCATCTATGTGGACCAGTGGGACTGGGAAAAAATCATATCCAGACAGCAGCGCAATATGAATACCCTGAAAGATACGGTACGCATTGTATATAAGGTTCTGCGCAAAACCGAAAAATATATGTCCATCCGGTATGATTACATAAAGGAAATTCTCCCCGAGGATATCTTCTTCATCACTACCGGGGAGCTGGAGGATTTATACCCTGACTGCACTCCGAAGGAGCGGGAATACTACATAACAAAAGAAAAAGGCGCGGTCTGCCTGATGCAGATTGGAGACACCCTGAAATCCGGCAAACCTCACGACGGCCGGGCGCCGGATTATGACGACTGGGCGCTAAACGCCGATATCCTCGTTTACTATCCCGTGCTTGACATTGCCTTAGAGCTCTCCTCCATGGGTGTGCGGGTGGACGCCGCTTCCCTCCAAAGCCAGCTTGAAAAGGCCGGCTGCCCGGAACGGTCCAGTCTCCCTTTCCAGAAGGCTGTTTTAAACGACGAGCTTCCCTTTACCATCGGCGGAGGCATCGGCCAGTCCAGAATCTGTATGTTTTTCTTAAGAAAAGCCCACATTGGCGAAGTACAGTCTTCCCTGTGGCCACTGTCCGCTCTCGAAGAGCTTGAAAAAAAAGGCGTCTCCATTTTATAAGGGGACGCCCCTTTTTTGCATAAGGACAGTCTGCGAAACAGGACAGTGTTTGTTACAATAAGCTGCCTGGCGAAGCAGGGCAGTGTTTGTTTATCTCGTCAGGTCCTGCACCCATTTGTACTTTCGAAACCGTATCATCACCCATGGGATTTTTCCCACTTCATCCAGACAGGTACAGGCATAAACCGCAAGCGGCGACCAATGCAGGACAAACGCTCCCGCAAGCGCCAGTGGAATGGCGATTAACCACATACAGACAATCAGGCTGTACATGTCAAATAAGGTGTCGCCTCCGCCGTCCAGCACCCCGTTTATAGTGACGGTATTGACGCAGCGCCCAATCATGTAGACGGACATAATTACCATCATCCCGGTAAGATACCCTCTTGCCTGCTCTGTCAGGATAACCATCCTCACCACAAAGGGCGTTACTGCAAGCACCAGCGCTGTGGACAGAAAACCAATGACATAGGAAAGGTTCTTAAGCTTTTTCCCGTATGCCTTCCCCACCTCAAGACGTCCCGCGCCAAGCTCGTTTCCCACCATTATTCCGGCTGCGCTGCCGATACCGTTGCACATACAGCAAATCAAATCCCGGACCACCGCCGATACTGAATTTGCCGCCGCGGCGTCAGTCCCCATATGCCCCATAATTGCAGTATAGGAAGTAAACCCGACTCCCCAGCACAGCGAACCGCCCATAAGAGGCAGACACTGTCTGATAAAATCGGCTTTAAGCTGCTTAGAAATCCGCATGAACCTGTCAAAGGCCGGACGGATATAAGAGGCTTTCGACGAAACGGCAACGCACAAAGCCAGTTCGATAATACGGGAAATTGTAGTGGCAAGCGCCGCTCCCCTCGCCTGCATCTCTGTCGCGCCCAACAGTCCGAATATAAACACCGCATTTAAGACGATATTGAGAATAACCGCGCACGAGCTGATTAACGCTCCGGGTTTTACATGCTCCGACACCTTCATTATTGTCAGATAGCATTGGGAAATCCCCGTCAGCAGATACGACCAACCGGCAATACGCAAATAAGAGCTTCCTATGGCAATCAGCGGCGCGTCATGTGTGAAAATATGCATAAGCAGCCCCGGTGCCAGTTCACATGCCAGGAAAAAAATAAAGGACAGAATGCCGCAGAAACGAAGCATCAGATTAAAAATATCCTCCAATGTACGCCTGTCTCCTTTTCCCCAGTACTGCGCGCCAAGTATCGCTCCCGCCCCTGTGACCGCCATAAGGAACATATTCTGGACAAACTGAATCTGAGTTGCCAGAGAAACCGCTGTCATCTCGTCCTGAGCCACCTTCCCCAGCATCAGCGCGTCGCCTGCCGCCACCGACGCCAGCATCAGACTCTGAAGCGCAATCGGAAGCGCAAGCCTCGTCAGATTCCTGTAAAATTCTTTTTTGTCAATCAACGCTTCCTGTTTCATTCTGCTCATAAGAACCTCCTTCATTTGTAAAAAGCTTTGACTGCATTGCGAAGACATACCCTGCTTACTATGATATCTGATATTTTACAAAATGCAAGTTTCTTTAAGGGCAGGCCCCGAAAAGCCCTTTTGGGATTGCTTTTTTTATTTGAAAATTATATGATAATCATGACACTGCAGGAAGAATGATTTTTATAGCAGGCTGAATATATACAGATATAAGGAATTATTAAAATGGATTACGCTATATTAAGTAATGAAAAAAATTATACTATTTTCAAATTCGGAAATTGTACCATCAGGTTTAAAACGGCATACTCCTTGGAGCACTACTCGGCCGTAAAAAAATGGGAAAATGGCTACCTGGTGGTCATGGCAAAGTATCGACATAATAAAACCGACGAAGAAGAATATATAGATTTGGTTCCGATACTGGAAAACCTGTATATAGATGCAGACAATTTTTTAAAGCAGATAAAGGAGGTCAGAATTTATAATGGTTGATATCAAAGAAGTTGCGGATGCAGCAAATATAATAGTCAACGGCTATGCCTTTACGAAATGTGAATTGGGCTTTCGAGTGCTGAATCTCAATAATACGGAAAGCGCAGTAGTGTTTGCAAAAAATGGAGAAATTCTGGAAACCACAATGGACGATATTGAAATTGACATTGTCGGTAATTATTTAGCAAAAAACAGAAAATATATGGAGGATTAATATGCCAAAATATTATCAGTTTAAGGTCGCCGGATATTTTTTATATTTTACATCATTCTGTACAGTAGAATGTATGCATGTTCATGCCAGCGACAGAGCGTTGACTGAATCCGGTTCTGCTAAATTTTTTGTAAAATCAAATGGTGACAGTGTACTTCAAAACAGGGGGATTTTAAATGAGCGGGAAATACGGATGATACAGGAATTTATAAAGGATAATTATCGGGACATGTATTTAAAATGGGCACAATATAGCAAAAACAGTTTCTATGGAAACAATTAATACTGTAATCAATGTGCCTGCAGGCATAAAATGGAAACCTTCTGACGTGCCTTTCACTCCACCGTGCATCAAAACAGTCAATCAGACGAACTTTTTCACAATTTTTCCTTATCTCTGACATTATGAAAATCATACCGGATACATGTTTCAGAAATCCCAAAAACCTTTTTATAAACCGAAGGCGAATTGCTGCGGAATACTTGGCTTGATTGGGATATTCTGAGAACGGAAATCCGTTCAGTTAACAACCCCGCAGCAAGCTGACGGGGTGTCCAACTTGCTGCGGGGTATGCGACACTCGCGGCAGTCGCCAAATGTCTGCAGGCAGCCACCTGGCCCGCTGCTCGCGGGAATCAATTTGTGCAAACTCCCTTCTGCTGCAGATTCACCCGGTAAATACAAGGCGTCCCCTCTCTGTCTGAGACGAAAATCACATATTTCCCATCTTCGGTAAAACAGGGATGGGGATGAGAGTCCTGCGGGTTTCCGTATGCTGCGCTCCAGGAAGTTCCATGATAACACAGCTTTTGCTCGCTGCGCCCTTCCACGTCAACCAGATAGATAAAATCGTTCCGTACCTCTTCCGTCTCTTCCTCACCTGTTTTTTCCCTGCGCGCTTCCCCTGACCTTTCCCCGGCCGGTTTCTCCCCATGCGAATCATCCGGCTTCCTTTTATCCGCTTCGCCCGGTTTCCCGCTGTCCAACAGGTGAATCGGCACATCGCTGCCCTGAGCATCCCCGACCATATAGCGGTTCTGCCTGTCACAGATAAAATGCGCGTAGGGCGAGCAGCGCATCCATATTTCCTCCTCCATGGTATCTGGATTAATCATTCGTATATCTTCTCTTTTCTCCCCCCTGGTTTCACGGTACACAAAAGCCAGCCTGGAACCGTCCGGCAGCCAGAATTCATGAGTCAGTATCAAATCATCCGGCTGCTCCCTGCAGCGGCGGTAACGGCTTCCGTCGCTTTGCACCAGCCAAAGCCTGGCATCTATCAGGTCATAAGGGCCCTCGTGGCAGAACATAATCGTGTCCGGGTCCCCCGGACGGATTTGGACATGACCCAGCCTGCAATTTTCCTCCAACAGCGTGCGGGAAGTTCCCGAAGTCAAATCCACATAGACAATCCTGCACCGGGGCTTTGCCAGACAGGTTTTGGCAAAGAAATCCCAGCCTGCGCCCTCTTCCCGCTTCGGAAGAGATTCCTGCAGCGTTTCAATCACTGCAAGATAGCGGCCGTCTCCGCTTACCGTCCAACTGTCGCCAGTCCATCCTTCCGCAATCCGGTATACACACTCCCTTTCAAAACCAGACAGCGCCAGCTTCCATATTACCTTCTCCTGCTGATAATATACATACTTATCATCGGAAGATATGATTCCGCCATAATCGTCCAGTCCGCCGCCCTCGGTCAACTGCACAGCCTCCCCGGTTTCCATATCCATTAAATATAACCGCCGCTCCCCCACCTCGGCGCAATACAACAGCCTCTTTCCGTCAGCCGTACTCATCCTGTTGTAAAAATACATATGATGGCTCACATGCTCCGGCTCTGTCAGCCTCTCTACCTCCATTCCGGTATATAAATCCCGGTATGATGTAAATCTATTCTGAATTTTGTCTCCAATTGCCATAGGTAAAACGTCTCCTTCCCTCTCCCGCTCGTTTTTTGAAAACATATCCTGCTTACTATAATATCTGATATTTCACAAAATGCAAGTTTCTTTAAGGGCAGGACAGCAGAATGCTTCTTGTGACAGACCCCATTTCCTGACGGCCTATTTTTCCAGAAATCCCAAAAACTTCTTCCACTCCATGTATCCCTTTAAATCTCCAAAGCGGTATTGGGACTGCATAATGTCGTTTACGATTTTTATCCAGTCTGTTTTTTCCGAAAAGCTCCATGAGCCTGCGTTTCTCTGCTCCGCATTTTTTACTGCTTTTGCGACTGCGGCTTTCAGCACCGTATCCTCGAAGCTGCCTTTCCCGCTTTCCTTCAAATGGGCAGTATATGCATACATCTTTGCCGTATCACAATTTCCCGGGTCTACCTTTGACACATCCACCATCTGCTCCGTTATATTCCCGGACTTATCCCATATTTTCACCTTATACACAGGATTTGCCGCATCAAAGTCCTGGGGCTTATAGACGGAAATGGACGAGCCGCTTGCAACATCCGCCCATGAACTGATTGCAATATCTCCCGAACCTTCCTCTGCGCCATGCAAGGCGGCTGTCTGCGCTGTTTTCGCCGCCTGTTGTGCAAAACTTTTTCCTGCCGCATTCCTTTCCGTCCTTCTTGTCCCATACCCTGTTGCCTGGCAGCCTGCTGTTCCTATTCCGTCAACGCCCATTTCCTTTTCTCCTCCATTATCGCTGTTTATGGCATTTTCATCGTCTTTCCTTTAATGCCGGTTTTTTTAGACGTATATAAATTATATCGGATTCCGAAGTTCCTTATCAAATACCGCCGACACAAAATACCCGTTTATTGTACCGAATGACTATAAGTAAAGGCAGGTCCGCTCTGCATCTTATATACGTCTGGCTCTTCATTTTATTTAAATTGTTTCTTGATAACGGTTATATGCAATTCTTTTACGTCAATCAAATTTTCCTGCTTACATTTCGGACAGTAAAGGGGGAAATTTTTCAGTTCTGTATCTAGCCGTATTTGTAGCCTTGTTTTGTTCCCGCAGACAGGGCGCTAAATCCACTCTGTTTTCCTGTTCATTTTCTATTTTCCTCCTGTTAAGGCATTTTCAACAGCTTTCTTTATGACAGTGCTTGAGTTTGTTGCCCCCGATACAGCATCAACCTCTATTTTCTGTTCTTCAACGATTCTGTCAACAATTACTTCTGCCCGGCTTCCGCGCCCGTTTTTATGCTCCAGAATATCAATGTTTGTAATCACTCCGTTTTGAACCGTTACTTCCACTTTGGCATAAACAAAATCCACGTCATATTCTCCGACATAAACTCCGTCGGGGACATCGGAAATATCCAAGTTGCCAAACGTTGTTTCTTTTACTGCCCTTTTATAATCTGCCACACTTTTCAGATAAACCGCCGTAAAAATCAAAACCATAAGGAAAAGAAAAATTACTGTAAACAACAGGATTCTTTTTCGAGATAATTTCATTCCAGACACCTCTCAATCTTTTTCCTCGTCCGCTTAGGCAGTTCTTTCTTATTTTTAGCATTTGCACACACCACTTTTCCCGCCGGTTTCATGCCTGCAGTCTTAAAAAATTCGTCCATACTACGGATTGCCCCTCTGCTCTGTCCGAATATCCACGAAAAAGGCGCGGGAGTATTACAGGAAGTCAAAATCATATATTGCTTCCCCCGTAAACGTGGTTTTGGAAATGTGTTTGTTTCTTCCATAACCGTTCCCAGCAATCGGTCAAATAAGTTTTTGACAGGAGCCGGAACATTCGCCCAATAGACAGGAGCGGCAAGGATAACAAGCTGACTCTTATGTAATAGCAGTGCAATTTCCTGTATGTCATCTTTCTGGACGCAAATATGCGTATCCATGCAAATCCGGCAACCTGTGCAGAAAGAAAGTTCCTTTTGATACAGATTGATTTTCGTTACAGCATCCCCCGCCTGTTCAGCTTTATGAACTGCCAAGTTCAACATGGCGGCTGTCGTTCCATTTTCGTGCGGACTGCCTAAAATGGCAAGCACATTCTTTTCACGCATAATTATCACTCCTTTGCCGCAATCGAATGATAAACAAGAGAAAAACCATATTCCAAAAACTTTATTTTTGATAAACCCATTGACTTTTTAATATATTCTTCTTTGTTTGCGGCAAGCTGAATGATTCCGGAAAGCATACCCCAAAAATTAAATATAGCAGGCATAATATCCAAATCATTTCGTAAATCTCCCTTTTCCATGCCGGATAACAAAAAGTTTTTTATCTTTTCATTTATTTCTTCTCCAATTTGATAAGTTTCCCTTTCTTCCGGCAGATACTCTTTACTCTCAAAATCAATGTTGATTTTATCCAATACCATTTTGAAATAAAAAGGAAATTCCTCCTGATACTGTACCAGTCCGCGGCAGATAAAATCATATCTTGCTTTCGTGGTGTCATGCTGTATCAGAGCAGAAGATATATAGTCATAAAGTTTTTTCATACTGTTCAATACCAAAATGCCGACTATCTCCTCTTTATTTTCAAAATATACATATAATGTTGCCTTGCTGTATCCGGCGGCTTTCGCTATATCGTCCATAGAAGTCGCGGCAATTCCCCTTTCCATAAATAAAGCGGATGCCGCAGACACTATATTTTTCCGGTGTACGCTTCCAGGCTCTTTCTTTCTTCGCCCCATATATCCTCCTTGCTTTAATTAAACTTACAGTTTAATTTTATAGAGAATATTTCGTCTTGTCAATGAAGTTCTGAAAAGAATGTTTTGAGATAACTTGTAAATCCTTATCCGTAGCGGAAATTTTATCATTTTATATACCGGTGAAAAACCAGGAATTGTCCCGGATACAGTCTTCAGTCCATGTTGTCTTTGGATAGTATCTTTTCTAACAGTTCCGACATTGCCTTGTGTGCTTTCACCACAGACTGAGGACATGCCCGTCATACCAAAAAGCCTGTAAACATCTCTGCTTACAGGCTTTTTTGTACTTCATCTATAAAGTTTTAACTCCCCGAGTAGGGCTCGAACCTACAACAACTCGGTTAACAGCCGAGTGCTC
>CAMSTM010000112.1 GCA_947063675.1 uncultured Lachnospiraceae bacterium
AGTTTTTGCAGAATTGGAGAAAAAACATTTTGGATAAATACAAGGTAAAAGTCAATCCCAGAGCAATCCGTGAATTAGACCGCATTTACAAATATATCGCAAATGAGAAATTGGTTCCCGAAAATGCCAAAGGACAGGTTGACAGAATTAAGAAGGCTGTTTTAAGCCTGGATACATTCCCACAATCCCATCAGGAACGAAATGAGGGTAGGTATGCCGGAAAGGGCTACCGTCAGTTACTGGTTGATAATTATATCGCAATTTTTCGCATTGATGAGCCACACAAAACAGTTTATGTTGTAACAATACAGTATCAAGGACGAAATCTATAGAACAAACCCCAAATGACGTTGCAAATCATTTGGGTCTTTCTTTGACTTAAGAATTATTTGCCATAGTCCCAATGAAACCTCTGCATCTATCCATATTGTTAGATGGTATTTTGTTCCTCCGTTTGGGCGCAAAAATCTTTTAAAGACGGTAAGCAACATCATTTATGTGAATGGTCAATACCCCGGAGAGTCTGATTTAGTTGGCCCATCCGGTAACAACCGGTTTATATCATAATTTATCACCAGCAATTCCCGCACTTCCTCTTCCCCTGCCCCGGCGCAATAGAAAGCGAATATGCTTCCGCCTCTTCATAAGTGCCAAAATACACCGGGGACTTCATGGCGCTATCTCCCTCTCCTGTTGCCGGGCATTCGCCCGTCTTATGTATTTTCCCGTTTTTACTGTTAACCGCATAGGCCCCGGCTTCTGCTGACGGCGGTTCCGGTTCTGACTGTGCGGCGTCTGATACTGGCTCCGGCTGTGTAGCTCCGACCGATTCTTCCGCGCCTGCATTCTGTTCCGGCTGTGCCATCCCACTATCCGACGCCGCGTCCTGCTCTAATGCCGTCTGTCCGCTTTCCTTTGCGCCGGCAGACTCATCCGCCATACTGTCGCCGTTTGCATAATTGATGATAATTCCGGGCTGCACGTTATAGCAGAATACATTGAACAAAATGCCTGCCCCGTTATCCTCAACAGATTTTGCCTCTATTAAAACACCTCTGGCAAGCAGATTTTTTCCTTCAAATACCGGCGTTACCCGGTACATAACGTGATTGCCGGTTTCCTCAACATAATCCGCCACCCTGTTTTCAAAGGGCAGCATTCCCTCAGTGTTCATGTAACGTGTGCCGGTAATCAGATTTTTTGTATTGGCGTTCTCTCCCGTCAGTTGATAGCCGATTAAATGACAGCGGTTGTAAAGGTAATTTCCGTCAATAACGCCCGGATACTTAACGGTATGCCAGCCGGAGGGCCTTATACTGCCTATCTCTCCCCGCTCTTCTGTAGGCATGATATCCCGGCCGACGCTTGCCATGCATACGCCGCATCTTCCCAGTAAATCCAGTTCCGGATAATATTCAAAGGACTCTGCCGACAATTCGCTGTCATCAAAAAAAGGAATATTTCCGTTTATCTCCGCATAAGCCTGCCCAAAGTAGGCCGGTATTTCAATAAGCTCTGTCGTTTCGCCGCCGGTTACCTCCTGACTTTCGGCCGGCGCTTTTGTCTGTACCGCCCTGTTTTCTTCTATATGATTTACTTCCCCATTCTCCGCCTTCTCACCGCATCCGGCAAGCAACAGGGCAGATAAAAGGAAGAACAGAATTTTTGTCCTGCAAAACCAGCTCATAAATTGTATATCCTTCAATATCACCGGTCCGGAAATCCCATTTCATTTTCGGATTCTTTCACCGCAATTTCAAATCCTTTCAGGTAAAGTGCCGCTCACCAGAGAGGTCCTCCGAATCATATTCAATATCAACCTGATACTCCTCATCAATAAGAATGTAGTTCACCTCATATCTCACACATTGCTCCAGCACGTCTTTATTATCCTTAAGCAAACTTTCCATGGTGCAGTACCCGTCGTCCATCCGCTTTTCAATAACATCGGCATAGTTTTTTATATCCGAAAAATGATTCCTGATATAATTTTCACTCATGACAAGACAGTAATATTTAATATGGCGTAAATATCCTTCATCAAAATCCTTTTTCCAGTCAAAGGGAATATAGCAGCCCTCGGCGATAAGATTTTGTCTGTTTTCAATGGCTGTTTTTACCATCTCCCGGATAACGGGCCACAAATATTCTGTCAAATCACTGTCGCTGCTCTCAGGTGTCAGCGATGTATATCCGCTGCGAATCAGCCCCATTTTCAAATGGTCAATCGACAAGTAGGGATAGCTATACTTTTCAAGAAGTCTTTGTGCAAGTCTGGTTTTCCCTGTGTGGGAAGCGCCTGTTATTAAAATTATCATTCCTGTTCCTCTCGTCTTATCCCGGCAATTCCATTTCGGCACTCATTTCGACGAACCCATACCTTTCATACAGCGGTCGCCCCATATCCGTTGCCTCCAGGGAAATCGCCGTAATCCCCGCTTTCCTTGCTTCTTCGACCAGCAAATCCAGTGTTTTATATGCAATTCCCATTCTCCTGTACTCCGGCCTGGTATACATGTTCATAATATAAGCCTTTTTCCCGCCTGGATTATGGTAAGTGGGCATTACCTGATAAAAGCTGACGCCTCCCGCGCCGACAAAGCGGTTTCCCGCAAACACCAGATACGCGATATGCGTTCCGTCGCAGAGAGCCTTTTGATAATAACGGTAAGACTGCTCCCTGACCTCGCTCATATCCTCATCGTCTGAAAGCCTGTTGGCTGCCCGCAGTACTTCAATTCTTGTTTCCGTCAGCAAATCAATATCATCAGCTGTCCCTTTTTTGTATACGAATTCCATGTTCCCTCCGAAAATCCTCAATCGTCCTGCGTCCCTGTCAGCCCTTGAAACTTCCAATACAATATTTTCATATAAAATTATTTTCCCGCTCAAAACAAACACAGCTGTCTGTATTCTTCCCCGCCGCTTCTTCTCCTTTGAAGTCTGTCAAAAGAACCGGAAAGGAGTCTGTCTGCTTCTTTTCGGGAAAACAGCCATTTTTCAATATCGCCGCCTGTCAGAAGCAGCGGCATTCTGTCATGAATTTCCTTCATACAGCCCGCCGCCTCTCTGGTTAAAACCGTAAATCTGTCTCCCGCCAGGTCCTTATGCCAGATGCCCGCCATGAACAGAATTTCCCCCTCTGCAAAGAAATCGTATTTTTCTTTCCGCCCCTTTTGCCCGTTCTCCATCTTTTTCCATTCGTAAAATTTTCGGGCAGGTACGATGCATCTGCGGGATTCGTAGTCATAGCGGAACATGGGTCTTTCCCGGACCGTCTCTGTTCTGGCGTTAAAAATCACTCCCCGCCTTTGAGGAGATTCATAACCCCATTTTAATACCTGAGATACCATTTTGCCGCCGGCCGCCTTCAAAACCAGCGCCGAATCCGAAGGATGCACGTCTCCCCGCCCGGCAGTTTTATCATCAATTTTCCTCGCTATTTTTTCAATTTCCCTTGCCGTTTCATCATCTATATAAAAACGTCCGCACATTCTTTCTCACTCCATTTTCAGTCCCAGATATCCCGCCCGTTTTCGAAAGCTCTGGTACTGCCTGTCAGTGATAAAATCCGCCCGCGTAATCGGCGCCGTAAAATGGAAATCTACCTTCTGCATCGCCTTTACTGCCGCCTGACGGATAGTCATATTGTCAAACTGATAAGGCGCGTCCATATCCTTCATATAGTCAATGTCAAAGGCATTGTTATGGTCAAACAGGGGATGGCAGCCCAGAATCTCCATCGTTTCCGTATCGTAATAAAATCCCCAGTTCTGGCCATGCCTGTCGCGGTTGCTGATTAAAAAATCCACTATCCACATTTTATAAATGCTCCCGCCGTCTATCTCAAACATTCTCCGGTCTGCGTCAATTCCGTTTACATTGCACCATGAAATGAACTCCATTCCGGTCAGAACCGACTTTTTCTCCGTAGTCATACAAGGGCACATGCAGACATATTTCCCCTCGTCCTCCCCGGCCTCGTAATGCACATGCTCCACATTCATCCTGTCCAGCAGATTGGAGCACATCATGAAGGGGGTAGGGCAGATATTTTTCACAAAGCACTTCGTACTGCAAAGCGTCAAAATCCACCCGCATGACTTCCGTATCCCTCATCATTATTGTAAACGGTTTTACTCCATCCATACTGTTACCCTGGGTTCTCCCTATTCAATCATTCCATCGGCTTCGGTTTCTCACATGTGGAATTCACTGCCTCAAACCTTCCGCTTTCGCTGCTTACCATCATTTTATCGATAATATCCAGCACATGATACGCCATCTCTTTGCTTGCCCTGTTCTTTTCGCCTGCTAAAATAGCCGCTGCCATCTCGGAAGGCCCGATTCCGCGGCTGTTTTCCTCATGGGCAAATGTGTTTTCCACCTCCGTCCATACCGGCGGATTGGCAAAATCAAAGCTGTTTGCCAAAAACATATTTTTCCCGCCAAACTGATTGGGGTCGGTGAGCTTTAGAATTCCTTTCGTTCCATAAATAAGGAACTGGGCCTGGTCGGCAATCACGCTGTCGCCGTTTAATGCAAAGTTGCCTGTAACTCCGTTTTCCAGCTCCAGCACAGCCGCTACCTGACTTTCATTGGGATAGGAAAATTCCTTTCCGTATTCCGGGGACTGGGGCATGATATTCACGCGCACAGGCTTCGGATTTTTCACAATGGCCGACACCCTTGCCGCAGGCCCCAGAAGGCTTACCAACGCGGTCAGGTAATACACGCCGTAATCATAGCAGATTCCCCCTCCGGGCATCCGCAGGAAACCAAACATACTTGTCAAAAGGTTCAAATCGCGGTTGGCGCTGATTTGGAAAGAGGTTACCTCTCCAAGTGTCCCCTCGTCAATCAGCTTCCGGGCCGTCTGCCAGGATGCCCCCAGGAAAGTATCCGGCGCAGAGCCCAGATAAAGTCCTTTTGCATCCGCCAGCTCCAAAAGCTCTTTAGCAGTTTCCGGCGTAATAGTGATGGTCTTTTCCGTATAGACGTGCTTCCCGGCTTCCAGAGCTTTTTTAATCAGCTCGTAATGAGTAGGCGCAGGCGTCAGAATCACCGCCATGTCAATAGTCTCGTCCGCAAGAAGCTCGTCCACCGTACAGCCTTTAATGCCGTACTGCTGCGCTTTTTTCTGCGCGCTCTCAAGATGCCGCGCGGCGCAGGATACCACCTCCAGATTATCAAACTCGTTTATCATGTTTTTCAGATAAATGTCGCTGATAGCGCCGCAGCCGATGACTCCTGCACGTAATTGTTTTTTATCCATAAGTAACGCCCTCCTGTTTATTTGTATGGTTTTTCTTAACTTGTTTTATTTCATCCTTTCCCCTTAAAGCTCAGCAAAAAGTCAACCTCATCTTCCCTGTAATAAAACATCAGCAGAACCCCCAGCGCAATAACTCCGCCGGTCACACAGATATCCGCAAAATTAAACTTTGGAAAGTTAATTGGCGTAAAGTAGATAAAGTCCACAACATATCCCCTTGCAATCCTGTCAATCAGATTCCCCAGCGCGCCGCCTGCTGCCAGGCAAAGGCAGACGCGCATTCCGGTATATCTCTTTTTATCCGGCAGGCGGAACAATTTCCATATTAAAAAGGCGCTGAGTAAAACCGTCATAAGGATGAGCAAACTCCTTTTCCCCACAAGGGAATTAAAGGCCGCCCCGAAATTCTCAAAGTATTCCAGTTCAAAAATCCCCTTTATCAGCACAATATTTTCACTTCCCTTGAGGCCCACGACGGCAAGGCGCTTTGTAAACTGGTCTGCAGCCGTTAAAAATAAAATGAATAACAGATTTATCAGATTTCTTTTAATTTTCAATCCGCTGCTTCCTCCATGATACAATCCGTTTCTTTATCCGCCAGCCAGCTCTCCGCCTCTTCATAGGCGTCCGATGCAAAAATAACCTTAAGCATTCTTAATGCGCATTCATCCAGATATCTGATATCCAGAAACTGTGTGCCGAGGCCATGGACAGCGTCCAGGATTTCTTTACGGTCAGACAGCTTTCCCGGCATAATCAAATCGTTTCCCGCCTGCAGACATTTTGCCGCCGAACAGCCGCCGTTTTCGTTGGTGGTGGTCCAGTCCGTCATGATGATTCCCTCAAATCCCCATTCTTTTCTGGCCGCCTCTGTGCATAAATCATAGCTGTTTGCCGTGTGGACGCCGTTGACTTTATTATAAGAGGTCATGATTGCCATGGGCTGCGATTCCTTAACGGCGATTTCAAACCCTTTCAGATAAATCTCCCGCAGCGCTCTCTGGGAAACAATACTGGAAACGCCTCTTCTGTTTTCCTCCTGATTATTGCAGGCAAAATGCTTGACGGTTGTGCCGATACCGGGAAGGGACTGCACGCCTTTCGTAACTGCGGCGGCCATCTTTCCGCTCACAAGGGGGTCTTCCGAGTAGTATTCAAAATTTCTTCCGCACAGGGGATTTCTGTGGATATTCATGCCGGGGGCAAGCCACAATGTCACCCCGAATTCTTTCATTTCTCTGCCGATAAGCGCTCCGATTTCCTCCATCAGCTCCGCGTCAAAGGTCTGCGCAAGCAGCGTGCCTACCGGGATTGCGCTGCAGTATTGATAATGCCTTATGGTATCTTCATGCAGAAATTCTGTTCCGAAAATGCGGTTTTCCAGGCTTTCATACCGGCTCAGCGTATAGATTTCCCCTGTCTTTTTGCTTTCCTCATAGCACTTTTGCAGACGCAGGCCGGCAGGCCCGTCAGCCAGTATCAGACCGGCCACATCCCCATCCTGCATTTGAAGGGATACCGTCTCTCCTGCCGCTCCCGGCACCTGAACAGCCGCCGCTCCGATAATCTCCGCCGTACCCTCCCTGGGACGCCCACACACCAGCTGTATTTTCTGCTCCGTTGACAATTTTCCAGACATCTGCTTTGCCGGAGAAGCTGCAGGAGCGTCCGGCTCTGCGTCCCTTCCTTTTCTTTCCGCCGGGACAACGGCAATTTGAGGCAGCTCCTTTTCTGTGCAAATTTCCTTCATCTTTTGCCTTTCCGACAAAAGATATGAGTTATCAGGGACAATTTCCTTTAAGGCGTCCAGCAGAGGACAGATTTCCCGGACCTTTTCCGTTTCAACTGTCTCTTTTACAATTAAACTGGCAATGGGCCATACGTTCTCCGCGCAGTCTCCCGCAAGCAGATAGTACTCCCCTTCTTCCATGAGCCATGCCGATTTTCCGCCGTGAAAAGCTTCCAACAGGCACAGGTCGAATTTCAGGCGGATTTTACCGCTGCCTCCCGCCGGAATCACACCGGTTTTTCCGTATGCCACGAGGCGCTTTAATTCCTTTTGGAGCATGGTTCCGGGGCAGGAGGCGTAAATCTGCACCACCTCTCTTCCCGCCGCCATGCCGGTATTTCTGACGGATAAAAGAATTTCCGCTTTATTTTCCCTTACAGCCACTGACTCCGCCTCTATGGCAAAGGAAGTGTAGGAACAGCCGTACCCGAAGCAATACCGCGGCTTTATGCCAAAGCTGTCAAAGTACCGGTAGCCCACGTAAATGCCGTCCTCGTATTTTTCCTCAATCACATTTCCGTTATTGTGACTGAAATTTTTGCTGGAAGGATAATCTTCATAATGATACGCCCAGCTGTCTGTCAGCCTTCCGCAGGGGTTTACCTTCCCTGTAAGCACGTCCGCCAGGGCGTTCCCGCTTTCCATCCCGGCCTGGGACATTACAAGCAATGCCCCTATATTCATTTCATCCATAAAGCTCAAATCAATAATGCCGCCGGTATTCAAAATCACTACCACTTTAGAATAAAGGCTGCAAATCCGCTCCAGCTCCTCTTTTTCCTGTCCGGAAAGATAGTAGTCCCCGGCTCCGGCTTTTCTGTCCGCTCCCTCGCCGGAAATCCGGCTGATTACATAAATTGCAGTATCCGTTCCCTGTATTTTTTCGATCTGCCTGCCCTTCGGCATCTCCAGGGGATTTGCCGCGTGAGCCCGGTACAGCGAATCGGAATCCCCGGGAATGGAAATATCGTAAATATGCTTCTTCCATTCCTTTCTGCACAGTTCATACTTTTTGCTGTAATCCTCCAGCCATTCGCCTGAGGTGATTTCAATTCCGGCATTTTTAAGCCCTTCTTCAATGCTGACCGCGCTGCGGTAATTTACCATACCGGAGCCGGTTCCGCCGATAACCGTGTATCTGGCGCCGCCGCCGTACAGAGCCGCTTTTTGATTTTCGGCAAAGGGCAGCACGCCGTCATTGGCAAGCAGAACCATTCCTTCCGCTGCCGCCCGGCGAATTACCCTCCGATGCTCCTTTTCCCTGACGCTTTCCTCCTCCGATAAGCTTCCCGGAAACGGATTTCTTTTATAAATATCAGTTTTTCTTTTCATACTGCTTATCCTGTCCCTTTCTAAAATATCCGAATGCTGCCCTGACCCGCTGTGCGGCGCATGCAAACCGGCCTTTCCGTCTGCTGCTTTTCGTCCGCCGCCGTTATTTCTCTGGAATTTCAGTATAGCATTCCCGCTTTTTACGGTCAATTAACAATTTGGCTGCCCCATTATGCGCACTCATGTTCATATTCTGTTCATATATAATTTTCAAAAACTTAATTCAGATAACATTCTTTTGACATTTCTCTATCATATACTTATATCATCAGATACAACAAAGAAACAAACCTAAACAACGAAAACCTCAAGTAACTGATTTATTAATAACTTTTTCATAATAAATGCCAGATAAACGAAAGTTTATCTGGCATCCTCCCTTTTCAGGGGTATTTTTCCCCGTAAATTTTTCTTGTATTTTCCGCAAATTTCCTGTATAGTAAGAAAAGAATCAAAGAGGATTTCCCATGCGGGCAAATTCTCTTTATTTTTCATATGGGAGGAGAGCGATTATGGAAAACATCATGAGTACAATTTCAAATGTGAACAATGCCATAAATGGCGTTGTATGGGGAATTCCCATGTTGATACTGATTATCGGCACAGGCATCTATCTGACGGCAGGAATGAAATTTTTCCAGATTACGCATATTAAGCACTGGATGAACGAAACATTCCTTGCCATTTTCAAAAAGAAACATGTGACGGCGCATACCGGAAAGGAGGAAAGCTCCATTTCCCAGTTCCAGGCCCTTTCAACCGCCCTTGCGGCCACTATCGGCGTGGGCAATATTGCCGGCGTTGCGGGCGCCATCATCACAGGCGGCGCGGGAGCCGTTTTCTGGATGTGGCTTTCCGCCCTGTTCGGCATGATGACCAACTACTCTGAAAATGTGCTGGGCATTTATTACCGGCGCAAAAACCCGAAAGGCGAATGGTCGGGCGGCGCTATGTATTATCTCCAGGACGGTCTTAAGGGAAAAAAGGTGATTGGCGTTCTGGCAAAGCCTCTTGCCGTTTTATTTTCCCTTTTCTGTGTCTTTGCCTCCTTTGGTATCGGCAACATGACACAGGTACATGAAATTGCAAGCTCCATGGAGGATACCTTTCAAATTCCGCCCCTTGCAACCGGAATCATCATTGCGGTAATCGCCGCCCTGGTGGTTTTGGGCGGTATTAAGGCTATTGGAAGCGTAACGGAAAAAATTGTGCCCTTTATGGCATGCGCCTATATACTCGGGACGGTGATTGTGCTGATTTTAAATATCACCTCCGTGCCTGCTGTATTTGCCGCTATTTTTTCCAATGCTTTCGGGCTCCGCCCCATTGCAGGCGCAACCGTGGGCATGATGATTAAGCAGTCCATGACCATGGGATTTAAGAGAGGAGTGTTCTCCAATGAAGCCGGGCTCGGTTCCTCGGTTATGGTGCATTCCGCTTCCAACGTAAAGGAACCGGTGGTTCAGGGTATGTGGGGAATCTTTGAGGTATTCTTTGACACCATTGTTGTCTGTACCCTGACGTCCTTTACCGTTTTAAGCTCAGGACTGATTGACTTGGATACCGGCGAGGTTTTAAGCTCCGCCACAGGCGCTTCCCTTGTAAGCGTGGCGCTGTCGGAGGGCCTTGGCACTCTGGCCGGCGGATTCGTGGCGATTGCCATCTGCCTGTTTGCCTTTTCTACGGTTCTTGGCTGGTCCTTTTACGGAACCAAATCCTGTGAGTACCTGTTCGGCACAAAGGCAACCATTGTTTACAAGATAATTTTCATTGTATGCATCGTGTTCGGCGCAACCATGAGCTTTGACCTGGCATGGGAAATTGCGGATACCTTAAACGCTCTGATGGCAATTCCCAATCTGATTGGCGTACTGGCTCTTTCGGGAACGGTGTTTGCAATCACCGGAAACTACATAAACCGCAAGCTTAAAAAATCCGACGGAACTCACGATACTATGGTAACGCCAATGCTTTCCTTTGACCCTGCCATTCAGAAAATGCAGGAGGAGGCGATTAAGACGGAATAGTTTACCCTGACCATTAAGGGGCGGTGCAACCGGCTGCACCGCCCCTTTTTATTCCCGACACAGGTATCTTACGCATGTTCGATATTGGTATTCTCCGAAATCTCTCTGCTGATGGTACACAAATCCTCCACCGACAATTCATGGATATCCGCATGCCCCGTTATTCTCGCAAACGTACGGAGTTCTTCCGCAGAGCAGTTCAGGAAATTGGCCACTCTCTTAGCCGCAGCGTCCGTCTTCAGCCTTGTCCGCAGCTCCGGATCCTGGGTCGCCATGCCCACAGGGCACATGCCCGAACCGCAGATGCGGTATTGCTGACACGCAGCCGCAACCATGGCCGCCGACGCAATCGCCACCGCGTCCGCTCCCATTGCAATGGCTTTTGCAAAATCCGAAGAAACCCGGAGACCCCCGGTAATAACCAAATCAATATCGGCATTCACTAAGTCAAGGTATTTTCTTGCCCTGTACAGGGCGTAAATCGTAGGCACGCTGGTGGAATCCCTTATGATTGCCGGCGACGCCCCGGTTGCTCCGCCTCTTCCGTCAATGGTAATGAAATCCGGCCCTGCAAATACGCAGTATTCCAAATCCTTTTCAATCTTTCCGGCCGCAATCTTGATTCCCACCGGTCTTCCCTCGCTGCGTTCCCGCAGCTCGCTGACCAGCTTTTTCAAATCCTCTTTCGTGTTGATTCCCGGGAATTTTGAAGGACTTATCACATCCTGTCCCATGGGCTTGTTGCGGACTGCGGCAATCTCGGCCGTCACCTTGCTTCCCGGCAAATGGCCGCCCATTCCCGGTTTCGTCCCCTGGCCGATTTTTATTTCAATGGCATCGCTTGTTTTCAGATTTTCATCCGTCACGCTGTATAAATTGGGAACATACTCAAATATGTACTTGTGGGCCGCCGCCTTTTCCTCCGGCAAAATCCCGCCTTCCCCGCTGCACATGGCCGTTCCCGCCATTGCGCTTCCTTTTGCCAGCGCAGTCTTTGACTCCTTTGAAAGCGCGCCGAAGGACATGTGGGAAATATACACAGGCATATCAATCACCATGGGTTTTCTTGCATGCTTCCCTATCACTGTTTTTAAGGACACTTCTGCGTGCTCGTCTAACGGCGGCGGATTGAGCTGCGCGCCGAGTACCAGAATGTCATCCCAGCCCGGCATTTTCATCTGTGTCCCCATCGCCTCGATTGCCGATTTTCCCGTGACGGCCATTTCATGGATTTCTTTCATATAACGGTAGTTACTGTCAGTTTTTCCTGTCTCCTTCGGATAGCTCAGATCCGCCGGACAATCGCTAACCTCCGCGTTTTCGCCGGCGGCCTCTTTGCCCGAATCTTCTGCCGGCGCCGGCCTGAGTTTTTCTGCCGGTTGTTTGCACAGGGGGCAGGCCGTCAACTCGGAAAAGGATTTTCCCTCTTTCTCCTCGTCAAATACATAACCGCATACGCTGCATTTGTATACCATAATTTTCCTCCGTATTTTCTTTCTAAAAAAACGGACAGAGATAATGCTGCCAATATCTCTGTCCATAAAAACATCATTATAAATCCGCTTTAAGCTCAGGCTTTTCCTTCGGAACCAAGAACCGTGGTAATCTTATGAGCCACTACTTCTTTTACATAAGCGCGGGCGTCTGTCAGATACTGTCTGGGGTCGAAGTGGTCGGGATGAAGAGCCATATGCTCTCTGATACCGGCTGTCAGACCAAGACGTAAGTCAGAGTCAATGTTAATCTTGCATACAGCAGACCTTGCAGCCTGGCGAAGCATGTCTTCAGGAATACCGATGGCATCTTCAAGC
>CAMSTM010000113.1 GCA_947063675.1 uncultured Lachnospiraceae bacterium
TAGATGAATTTCCGGTAGAGCCCAAATATCACGTGGCCGCCGGACGAATTAAAAAATATTATCCTCTTGATTTAAACAGACTGTGCGAAAAATCACATGTCAGCCTGCCGGATTTGGTGGGAGAAATCATCATAGGCCCGACTTCCTCCCAGTCGCTCCCGATTCTTCAGGATTACCTGAAGGACTCGGGCCTTGGCGTACTTAAAGATAAGATAAGTTTGTCGGACTGTCCGCTGAGGAAGCCAATGCCATAAAATAAAATATAACAGAACATCCCAAGTATCAGATTCTCTCCGATATTTGGGATGTTCTATATTTTTTCAGTTGATTTTGATTATAAAATTTTCTTATTTCACTTTCACAGAAGTAATATGGGGATTTACGCCCTCATACCAGTAAAGGAATCCTTCCGCGTCAATGGTATCGCCTACATTTAAGCCCTTAACAGCCGCGTAAACGTCTGTGGAGCTGTCGCACAGATAGGATTCAACGGTAAAGGTATATGTCTGGCCGTCAACGGAAACGTTGAAATAAAGGTCGTCTCCCTCCTGGCCGGAACCGTCCCAGTTATAAAGGAAAGCCGCGCCGCTCTCGTCCGCCGCTTCCACCGTAAGCCCCTTGAAGGATACGAACTTGTTCTGATGCTTAATCAAATCGTCGGAGCCAAGAAGGGAAGTCACATCTTCCGCCTCGGCAACATAGCTGCCTTCCCCGATTTCAAATGTGGCGTCGATGATTTCCACTTCGCCTGACCACTCCGCCTTATAACCTGTAACCTTAATCTTGGTTCCGGGTGTCAGCTTTGCATAATCTTCTTCGGAACATGTCATGTTGTAGAAGAAGTAGCCGCCGTCCTTATCCTGTGCATATACGGTAGCCTGATTCTCCCACCAGGACTGCTTTGCCTGAACATAGGCTTCAACCACAACCTCGGACTCAAGGTCGGCAGCCATATACTCCTCATAGGTCATAACGCCCTCGGACTTTGCATCCGTGTCGCCGCCTTTTCCTGAAGAACCGCAGCCGGCACATGCAAGCGCCATTGCAAAAACTAAAAGTAACGATGTTAATTTTTTCATTTTTCCTCTCCTCATGAAATAACTGTTTAATATGTAGTAGTGACGCCGCCGGCTCGCTTTCCTGTAAATGAGCCGGTCAGGCTGGTAAACATTGACATAAATTATACACGTATTTTCAGAGAAGTCAACAATCCTGCTTCTTTTTATTGGAAACCTTTTTCACTTTCCCTTTCTTTTCACCGCCTGCCGCACCACATACAAAATAATCAGCGTCCACGCTCCCAAAAGCGCCGAAAGCAGCAGAACCGCCGTCCGGGGAAGCTTTCCCAAATCCGCCTTTTCGCCGGAAACCGGGCCGCCTTTCCCTGCCTGGTCAAGACGGCACAGGGAGGCCGTATCTTTGTAAAGCTTTTCTATATATGCGTCATCAATTTTCTGACCTCTCCTGACAGATTTTACCGTATTTTCAATCAGCTGGCCGGAGGCGTCCCGAAGGGAGGTGGAGCCGTTAAATACCGGCGTCACAAAGGTATTTTCAATATTGTCCAGCAAGAGCCTGGCCGCCTTGATTTTCACGTCATAGTAAACGCCGTTATCCTCCCCGCAGCGGGACAGGTAATCCTGATATTCCGCCGAATTCTGCGCCTTTAAGGTAACCGGCACATAGCCTTCCGTCTCCGAATAGGCAATCTGCACCTCATTGGTAAGAAGATACTGGGCAAAAAGCCAGGAAGCTAAAACCTCCTGGGAATCTTCCTTATTAAATATGCAGACGGAAGGTCCCTGGGAAATCATCCTTGGATTTTCCGGTGAAAACTGGGGTATCGGCATCACCGCCGTCTCAAACTCCACGATTTTATCCCTGCTGATGTCGCACAGCGGCGCGTCCGTTCCCATCCAGGTTGCCCCCGCCGTGGAATCCACCGCAAAGATGCACTGTCCGGCATTTAAAAAGTTAGCGGGATAACTGGAAATTTTAAAAGTGGAAAAAGCGCCGCTCTCTGCGTGCTTTGCTATGGTTTCCAGAAAGCCTTTTGTGGTGTCGTTAAACAGCAATATCTCCCCTTCTTCGGTGGAATATCCCGCCTCCTTTTGTCGCAGCATCTGAATCATCATGTTGTCGGTGGATTTGTAGATAAAAGGAATCATTACCTTCTGGCCGTTGACGGCAAAATTGCCTGCCGCATCCTTTTCCATGGCCGCCTCGGAAACCTCCCACACAAAGTCCCAGGTAAGGGTTTCGGGAAGGGTGTAGCCAAGGGCTTCCACATAGGTTTTGTTGATATAGCAGGCTTCTGTGGAGCGCATGTAGGGAATGGCATAGTAATGTCCTCCAAAGGCGCATTCCTCCAGAAAACCGGGAACAATTTCCTCTGTTTCCGGCACGTCAAAGGCAACCTCGCTGCCTCCGAAACCGTATTTTTTGTCTGCAAACAGTTCCTCTAAAGGAACCACCTGATTCACTCCCATCAGGTAGGTTGCAATGTGGTCCGGGTAAGTGATGCACACATTCGGGGTGGTATCCGTTGCAATGTTTGTGATGACGTCGTTATAAATTTTCCCATAGTCCGTATAGAGGCGAAGATTTACTTTGATATTGGGATACAAAGCTTCAAAATCGGAAATCGCCTGCTCGTAGATGGCCGTCTGGGTCTTATTGGTGTCGTTTTTTGCCCAGAAGGAAATCTCGTAGTCCCTTGAGGCGTCAAATTCCTCAGGGATGGCAAAGGCGCTCATTCCCTCCTTGCCGTGGCATCCGGTGAGGGCGGATAAAAGAACTGTCAGAAACAAGGCAGCTGCGCACTTTCTCCATCTTCGGCCGTCTTTCTTTTTATCAGCGCAAAAGTCTGCTTTTGTATGAAAATTTCCCTTTCTGTGCCGGAAAATACTGTATCCTCTTTTTTCTGCCGTCATCCTTTCGTGCCTCCTCTTGAAACTCCCGCCATTATCTTTTTGCGGAACACCAGAAACAATATAATCAGAGGCGCGGAAATCACCACCACCGCCGCCATCATCGCCGGGATGTTTTCCCGTCCGAAGCCGTTTTCCCGAATCTCCTGAATGCCGTTGGATACCAGAAAATAGTTGGCATCGTCGGTAATCAGCCGGGGCCACACATAGGAATTCCAACACTCAATCACCTTTAAAATCGTTATGGTGATGAGGGTGGGCTTTGATATGGGTATCATCACTTTCAGCAGGTATTTCAAATCCGAGGTGCCGTCCACCTTTGCCGCATAATACAGGCTGTCCGGTATCTGTTCAAAGTTTTCCTTCAAAAGATAAATATAAAATACCGAGGTGATGGAGGGCAGAATCAGTCCCGGAAAGCTGTTCCGCATATCCAGATTGGTGATGGTGACAAAATTTGTGATAATCACCAGCTCGTTCGGTATCATCATCAGGGAAAGGAAAAGAACAAACACGATGTTTTTTCCTTTGAACTCAAGCCTTGCAAAGGCAAAGGCCGCAAGGGTAATCACCACCAGCATAACGGCTGTGGTCACCAGCGTGAAAATTGTGGTGTTCAGAAAATATCTCCCGAGGGGAACCGCCGTAAAAGCGTCCGCATAGTTCTTAAGGGTGGGCGATAAGGTGAAAAACTTAGGTATATATTCTGAATTGTAAGCGCCGTAGCTTTTTACGGAGGTTAATATCATCCAGTAAAAAGGGAACAGCACCATAAGCGCCCACAGGGTCAGAAGCGTATAGGTGACGATACCGGCTGCCCGTTTGCGGCTCTGAGAATGTTTTTCAATTTTTTCGTAATCAGTTGTGGAGGTCATGGGAATCCTTTCCATATTTTTAGTCAACAACCCCGCAGCAAACTGACGGGGCATCAAACTTGCAACGCAGCTAAGCTGCGGGGTATGTGACCCTCGCGGCATTCGCCAAATGTCTGCTTCGCAGCCGCCTGGCTCATTGCTCGCAGGAATCACGTTCAGAAGATGGGAAAGCTGCCTTCGCCGCTGCGCTCCCACTCTGCAAAAACGTTGGCGTCTGTTACAGCAGGCCAACCCGTTGGCGTCTGTTGACCAGCAGGTTAATGCTGGTGATGGTAAGTACAATGGCAAATAAAATAATCGCCGCCGCGGATGCATAGGAAGGGTAGCCGCCGCTGTCGCCGTAGAGCATGTCGTAGACGTAGCCGACGATTGTGTTCATTTCCGCAGCGTTTAAGTTTGTGCCGAAAAGTGCCACCGCGTCGCTGTAGGCTTTGAAGGCGCCGATAAAGCCTGTGATTACCAGATAAAAAATCATGGGGGAAATCATGGGCAGGGTTATCCTCCTGAATATCCGAAAAGAGGACGTGCCGTCAACTCTTGCCGCGTTATAGTACTCCTGATTGACGGAGGACAACGCGCTTGTCAGTATCAGAATTTTGAAGGGCAGCACCACCCATATGGTATAAAAGCACAGCACAAACATTTTCGCCCAGTAGGGGCCGTCGATGAAATCCACGCTTTTCCCCCCGAACATATTTATCAGCAGGTTAATCAGCCCGTCGGAATAGGCGGTCTTTTTAAATAAAATCATAAACACCAGCCCCACCGCCAGGGTATTGGTCACATAGGGCAGGAAATAAATGGTCTGGAACAGGTTGCGCAGCGGCCTGATGGAGGTAAGCCCCACGGAAATCAACAGCGCAAGGCCCGTGGACAGGGGCACCGTAATAATAACCAGAATAAATGTGTTTTTTACGGCCTGCAAAAAATACGGGTCGTGCAGAACATAGGAATAATTGTACATGCCCGTCCCAAAATAAGTCTGGGAAGCGGAATTATACCCTTCCTCAAAAGAATAAATAAAAACGTCAAACAGCGGGTATACCATAAAGACACCCAGGAAAAGAATTGCCGGCAAAAGATACAGCCAGGCTTTCAGACTGCCGATTTTTTTCATAATGCCGCTCCTTATCTGTCAAACTCCGCTTTTTTCTCCGTCTCCTTATCAAAAAGGAACACTTTATGCGGGGCAAGGGCAAACCTTGCGGAAAGCTTTTCGATGTTGATATTGTTCTCCGTACCGATAATCGCGCGGACCGTGGGGTTCAGGGAAGCTTTGTTAGTGCACAGCACACTGATGTCCCTCCCCATGACCTCGATGCCGGAAAGTTCGCACTTAAAAGGGCCGTCCTCCCGAAGAAGAAATCCCTCCGGCCTGATACCAACGTACACCTCCCGGTTTTCCGCATTTTTCAGCTCCATAACGGCGTCCTCTCCGATGTACAGCCTTCCGTCTCTGATTTGTCCGTCAAAAACATTGATGGGAGGCGTCCCTAAAAATTTCGCCACAAAAAGATTGGCGGGATTGTCATAAACCTCCTGGGGTTTTCCAATCTGCTGGACGATTCCGTCCTTCATCACCACAATCATATCGGATATGCTCATCGCCTCCTCCTGGTCATGGGTTACAAATATGGTGGTAATCCCCGTTTCCTTTTGAATCCTCCTGATTTCCTCCCTCGTCTGGAGGCGGAGGCGGGCGTCAAGGTTGGAGAGGGGCTCGTCAAGCAGAAGCACCCGGGGCATCTTCACAAGCGCGCGGGCGATTGCCACTCTCTGCTGCTGTCCGCCGGAAAGCTCGCCGGGCTTGCGTTCCATCAGCTCCTCAATCTGGACAAGCTTCGCCGCCTCGCCTGCCTTTTCCAGCATTTCCGTCTTTGACAGCTTGTCCTTTCCCTTGAAATTCTGCAGAGGAAAAAGGATATTCTGCTTCACCGTCAGGTGCGGGTACAGCGCATAGTTCTGGAACACCAGCCCGATTCCTCTGTTTTCCGGGGGCAAATCCGTAACGTCGTCCTCCCCAAAAAAAATTCTTCCGCCTGTGGGCTTCAAAAGGCCGCTGATTAAATTAAGAGTCGTGCTCTTTCCGCACCCGGAAGGGCCCAAAAGGCCTATCAGCTTTCCATCGGGGATTTCAAAAGAAAAATCATTGACGGCAATCACCTCCGTGCGGTTTTTCCTCTCACGGCCCGGAAATTTTTTCGTCAGGTTCTGTAATACAACTTTCATGCTTTTCCTCATTTCTGCGCAGTCTCATGTGCACAACGGAGCTGATGGATTCTGTGCAGGCAAAAGCTCCGTCATACGCTGCTTATATCTGGATTCTGTCACAATTCATACTTTTGCCGGACGGTATAGTATCTTTCCACATTATACTGAAATCTATGAAAGATGTCCACAATTTTCCAGACATAAAAATCCCATAAGAATCCGTCCTCTCACCGGGACGCGATTCCTATGGGAATACTCTTTTGATATATTCTTTTAGAAAATTCTTCTCACTGAAAGTACGGAACGATAACCTGCATCCGAAATAATAATTCCCGTCTTTGCCGTGGAAGCGTGAACTATCTGTCCGTTTCCTATATAAATTCCAACATGGCCGGAGTAGCATACGATATCGCCGGGCTGTGCATTTTCAAGACCGCCTACCGACGAGCCTACGCTTCTGTCCGCTGCCGACGAGTGAGGCAGGCTGACGCCGAAGTTGTTGTAAACGCTCATTACAAAACCGGAGCAGTCCGCACCGTTTGTAAGGCTGGTGCCGCCCCATACGTAAGGATTTCCCACGAACTGGCATGCATAATTTGCAACTGCCGCTCCCAACTCGCTTCCGCTGCCGGAGGGAATCACAGGCGCAGGCGCGCTTCCCGAAGATGATGAGGAAGATGACTTTCTGCTTGCCTTTGCCGCTGCCGCCTGGGCCGCTCTTCTTTCCGCCGCTTCTTTAGCCAGTCTGGCTTCTTCTTCTGCCTTAGACTCGGCTTTTACAAATTCTGTGGAAAGGGTTACGTAATCGGTGGAAACATATCCGTAACCTTCCTCGATATCTACCTTTACCCATCCGTCCATCTCTTCCGTTACCAGAAGCTGGTCTTCAATAGGTACAAGTCCCAGAACCGTGGCGTCCATGCCGGGCTCCTCACGAACCTTCAGGGTAGTTGTGGTTACCGTGGCGATTCTGGTGCCGACCTTTTTCGCCAGGTCAACCGCATCGTCGCCTGTCACGCAGTATTCGGCTTTCACATAACCAGTCACGCTGCCGGAGGTAATTTCATACCATCCGTCCTGCTCGGAAATAAATTCGCCTACGGAATCGTCATATAATTTTCCAAGGATTTCTCCCTCCTCGCTGGGAAGGCTCCTTACATTGACATAATCGTTTACATCAGCTATTACCAGTGACTTGAATCCCTTTTCCTCACGTTTGGCTTCCAGCTTTCTTTCTATCTGATTGACGCTCTTTGTGGTAGACGCCATCACTGTTTCTTCGATTACCTTTTCTTCTTCCGGCTCCTCCTCGGGCTCTGCCGTGGGAGAGGGTGTCGCTGTGGGCGAGGCTGTTGCAGTTGCTGTAGCCGTAGCCTGCGCCTCCTCTTCCTTGCTGTCGGAAAGCTCTCCGCTTTCCTTTTTCCCAACAGAAGACTTTACTTCATCTTCTTCCTCTTTCAAACTCTTTACGCTCGTTGCGTTGGATGATAAAAAGAAATCAATCCCTGCGGAAGGGAGACCGTTTACATCCGCCGCCAATATATCCAAATTCATGCTGGAAAATAAAAGAACTGCCGATACTGCACAGACTGCAGTTCGCTTACCCGTATTTCCGATTCTTCTACGCATGAGAACCTCCGTTGCTTATCCTGAGAATTATTACAAATTTGTTACATCTTTTAAATAAATATATCACCTTACCTCCCTTCTGTCAACCGCTTCATTACAAAAAATCCCCCGGAACCGCCCTGAAAATGCCCGAAAAAATGCGACAGCCTGATTCTTTACCATTCTGTCGCATTCTTATTTTATATTTTCCAATATTTAATATACAATTTTTAATATTTTGTAACAATTCCGGCGGTAAAATACTCCAGAACGGAAGTAATTGCATTTGCGCCGTCCGCCGCAGCCGTCACTATCTGGCGCAGCTTCTTTGTCCGTATATCCCCGGCTGCAAAAATCCCCGGCGTACTGGCAGCGCAGTCCTCTCCGGCAATGAGATACCCCTTATTGTCACAATCCGCAACGTCCTTCATAATGTCGCTTGACGGAATAATCCCCACCGCCACAAAAACTCCGTCCACGGAAAGCGCTTTCGTTTTGCCCGTCTTTACATTTTTAACCGCAAGGGTCTGTACCTGACCTTCCCCCTCAATGCGCTCCGCAACGGTGTCCCATAAAATTTCCACATTGGGAAGCGCCATCAGCTCTTTCTGCAAAATGGCGGCTGCCCGCAACTCATCCCGCCTGTGAATCAGATAGACCTTTTCGCAGCCTCTTGCGAGAAAAATAGCATCCTCCACCGCAACGTCGCCGCCGCCGATTACCGCCGTTACCTTCCCGCGGAAAAACGCGCCGTCGCAGGTTGCGCAGTAGGAAACCCCTCTGCCGGTAAATTCGCTTTCCCCGGGAACGCCCAGCTTTGCATGGGTCGCACCCATGGCTGCCAGGACCGTTTTTGTCCTGATTTCGCCGCTGTCCGTCTCCACCACGAAACCGGACGGCATACTTTCCTTCTTTCCCCCGTGGATACGGCTCTCTAAAGACGCCGCATGCAGTTCTCCCTCCGGCTCCTGCTGCCCTTTTGTAGCAATTTTTCTTATTTTAAGGACCGCCGCATTTTTAAACTCGCATTCCAGCTTATCCGCATGTTCCCGGAATTTCATGCCAAGCTCGAATCCGTTAATGCCCGGCAGTCCCGGGTAATTGTCAACCTCATAGGTATTAAGCACCTGCCCGCCGCTCATAGGGCTCTGTTCCAATGTTACTGCCTTCAAACCGGCCCGTTTTGCGTAAATGGACGCGGATAAACCGGCGGGACCGGAACCAATAATCACAATATCATACATATTTTTCCCCATTTCTGCGCTGCTTTGTTGCGCATTCCAAGTTTGTGGATGCAGCGCAGACACAAACTTGCAGAGGAAAGATTTGCAAAATCTTTCACTCTTTCTTCTTTCCTGCACTTCACCTTCATATTTGTGTTTCTTCTATATTATATGTGTGCATAGTCCTTATGTTATCCAATCTTTTCCTTCATATGCAGACAGACCTCGCCGGAACCTATGCGCCGCTACAGCCAGCCGCCGTCCATGGTGATAATCTGCCCTGTAAGATACTCCGGCGCGCCGGCCAGCCAGCGGATAATTTCCCCGGCTTCCTGCACGGTTCCCATCCTGCCCGCCGGAATCTCCTCCGCAAGCGCTTCCATCTCTTCCCTGGAAAAGCAGGCGTTCATATCCGTGTCAATCACGCCAAAGGCCGCGCCGTTCACCTGAATATTGCTGGGCGCAAGCTCCTTTGCAAGAGCCTTTGTAAAGCTGTTGACCCCTCCTTTTGACGCGCTGTAGGCCACCTCCATGGACGCTCCCGCGTTTCCCCAGACGGAGGAAACATTGATAATTTTTCCTTCTTTCCGGCGCACCATCTGAGGCACTGCCAGACGGCTGGCGTAAAACAGGGAATTCAGATTGGTGTCGATTACCCTGCGCCACTCCTCCAATGTCATATCCGTAAGCAGGCTCACACAGGACACGGCGGCGTTGTTAATCAGCACATGGATTTCCCCCGCCCTGCTTACCGCCTCCTCCACCTGCTTCGGGTCGGACACGTCGCAGAGCGCCGTCTCGCAGGAAACGGCATATTTTCTTTCCAGTTCTTCCTTTACCTTCAAAAGAGCTTCCCCGGATTTTCTGCATATCAGAAACAGGTCGCAGCCGTCCTTTGCAAGAGCATATGCCGCCGCCCTCCCGATTCCCCTTGAAGCTCCCGTAATCAGCGCTTTCTTTCTCATATTTCCCCCGTTTCCGCACCGGCTTTTTTGCCTGCAGGCAGCGCCTTAAAATGAGCGCGGACGCAAATTCTTTATACCAGGCTCCTTATGCCCTCGCAAATCCTGTCTGCAATTTTCACATTGTTCATGGTGTAAATGTGAATCCCATCCACGCCATTGGCTATTAAATCCACAATCTGGTTGAGCGCGTACACCATTCCGGCGTCGAAAAGCGCCTCTTTTTTATCTTCATATTTATGGATAATCTTCTGAAATTTACCGGGGAGCGACGCGCCGCAGGTATTTACCATACGCTCAATCTGCGCCTTATTGGTCACCGGCATAATTCCCGCCTCCACCGGCACGTCGATTCCGGCAATCCGCGTCTTTTCATAAAACCCGTAAAAAAACTCATTGTCGAAAAACAACTGGGACACCAGATGGGTGACTCCGGCGTCAACCTTCTTTTTCAGATTATGGATATCCGAAACGGCGTCTTTTGCCTCCAGATGGGTTTCGGGATAGCATGCCCCGCTGATGTGGAAATCCCCCCGGCTCTTTATGTATTCCACCAGCTCGCTGGCGTATTTAAAATCATTTTTCACGGGAATATTGGGATTGACGTCGCCCCGGAGCGCCAGAATATTCTCCACCCCTGCATCCTCCAGATATTTCAGCATCTCGCTGATTTCATTTTTCCCGTAATGAAGACAGGTCAGGTGGACGATAGGCTCCACATGGTAGTTATTCTTAATCTTTTTTGCAATTTCAATGGTCTTGTTGTCCGCGGCGCTGCCCCCTGCCCCGAAAGTCACGCTGATAAAATCCGGCCGCAAATCACAAAGCCGCTCCAGCGTGGCATCAATGTTTTTTAAGGCTTCCTCCTTTTTGGGCGGAAAAATTTCAAAGGACAGAACCGGTTTGCCTTCCTTTTTCCGCGTTTCAAATATTTCTGTAACTTTCATTTATGTTTTCCTTTCCCGCAGCTTAAATTGAATTTATCTGACGTTCAAATTATACATGGGATTGGCGGGAAATGCAAATTTCCTATTTTGATTTTGAGGAAATTTGCAATATACTGTTATCGCAAATTAAAAAAGAGTAAAGCCTTAATAATCCAATAGACTTTACTCCTTTATTGTTCAATATATTTATGTACCTGGTCATGCAATATGCTCAATACGTTCTTTTAATCTACGCAACTCATTTTCAAGGGTATTAACACGAATCAAGAGCATTTCTTTTTCATTATCAATTTTCAAAGCATCGTCAAGTTTACGACTTAAATCAAGATGACCCTCAGCAATAATTCGAATATTTCGATTGGTCTCATTTTCAAGCGTCAACTGGATACATTTGATATCACGTTTAACAGGCTCCAGCATTGACTCAATAGCTTTTAAATCTTCACCAGATAATGCCATATTGTATCACCGTCCTTTTGTCATGGCTTATGTGTCATTGACATTGCTACGTAAGTAGTATACCATAACTCAGGTGCAAAGTCTATTCAATTATCAATTTTGAGTTTTCCACCGGCACGTCATATAAACAAAGGCTCTGCCAGATGACATAGCCCGTGAGTTCCCTTTCCATAAAAATTTCTCCTGAAATATGCGGAATTGACACGTTTCCTAATAGCTAAGTGTTTTAGCGGTGATTAGGCTAACAGTACCTGCTTTAATAAGGACTCTTATTGTAATACCCTCATCCATCCGGTAAAAATGTATCTGAATTATTTTTTGATTCAGAAAATTTTACGCCACTTCCCAAAGGCACCTGCTGTTTATCTTTGCTTTTCCTGACAGAATCGCTTTTTTTCTCCTGAAACTGTAGTGTATGATATTTCTTTATGCATTTTGTGCAAATCTGGGAATGATTATCCAAATTGCCTGCACATAGAATACACTTTCTTAAAATATCCTCTCCTTTGCTAATCTGCTCAAGCCGCTTCATATATTTTAACCCCAGGGGAGTTGTGAACATTTTCCTCTCTGTTATAGCGGTATACATTTTTTTAATCTCTTCTCTTCTTTGATAATTCAGTTTTGAGTTTAATTTCAAAATCATTAGTAATTCTTTTTTTACCAGTTCATGATTCTTATCTGCCATTTTACAGCTCCTCTCATGTAAATTACATTTTCCTCTTTTCCTGAAACTATCAATTACTCTGAACCCATTATAAAATCAATACTTCTTATAGTCAATATATACTTCTTATGGTTCATTTATGATTTTTGAAAAATAGCTTATACTATTATTTTAAGGAGGCTGGCATTATGAGTGATTCTATTAATTATCCGGAAGTCGGGGCAAGAATCCGCCAACAACGCGAACATATCGGACTGACTCAGGAACAGCTCGGCGAAGCCTGTGATTTGTCAGCATCGTTTGTCGGGCATATCGAGCGCGGTTCCCGCAAATTATCAGTT
>CAMSTM010000114.1 GCA_947063675.1 uncultured Lachnospiraceae bacterium
CAGCCTTCTGCGCACCGCGTCCCGAAGTCTCCTTCTTGAGAGGGTGGTGAGAAGTACCACAACAATCACACAGCACACCGTGAGAACCACAGCGGACCAGACAAGACGTAAGGGGGCGTCCAAATAGTGGCGGATGAGCAGTTCGATTCCCACGCACAAAACGCCGGTTTCCAAAAAGAAGTAAAGAGCCGTGGTAAGCGAAGAAACGGGAAAAGAGCGCAGAAGGAGGGCAAAGATTTCCACCAGAATGGTGACGAGGGCTACAATAGGCAGGGCCAGATGCAGAAACCAGTCGTCGTCTTTTGTGTTAAAGGTAATCATATACAGATAAACGCCTACGGCTACGCCGTCAAACAAAAGGGAAATATAGATGGGAAGCCGTGTGTAGACCACCGCCGGTATTGCGAACACAAAAATAATCAGACAGGCGCCTATAATGAACAGAGACCACAGGCTCCGGTAAAACACAAAAAGATTTAACGCCAGGCAGCTCAGGGAGGTGGCAATCAGAACAATGCACAGAAGAATGGTCAAATCGGTTCTTTTAACCACGTCCACCTGTCCCTTTTTCTGGGGATAGGGCGAGGTCTGCTTTGAGTTATAAAGTTCTTTAGGATTAATAACAGGTGTGTTGCAAAGGGGACATTCCGTCAGGGATGACTCAAGTTCCACACCGCAGTTTACACAATATGACATAACTGGTTCCTTTCTGTGTCTTTTATTCCACATGCAGCGGGCCGGCGTCATGCCTGCATGCGCATTTGGCAGCTGCCGCAGAGGATTTTACTGAGCGTCCGGGAGAGAAGTCTCTCCCAGCGTTTCCCGGTTGCTCTCAATGGTTACATGGATGCCGTCTTTTACCAGCTTTCTGAAAAAGTATCTTTCCACGTCGGTTTCCATGATGCCGCTGGCAAAGTTGACGGTGAGGGTATCTTCAAAGCTTATGATGGCACAGTTGGTCCGGGAGGAAAAGGGCTGCCCCATATAAATATCAAACCTTTCGATATGTGGCTTCATATCCTCAGGAACCTTTAAGGCGCCCATGTTTGTGAGTCCGGCGGAGGAGTTTTTGTCCTGCACCCGGGTGTAGAACTGCCTTACCACAAAATCCTTGATAAAGAGCGGGACAATGCGGATAAAAGGATTGCGCTGGGTGCTTGCATTGGTGGTAATATCGCCCCTCAAAAACTTTTCGTTGATATAATAACGCATGTAATTATGCACTTGCACCACAATCTCCTCGAAGGTGTATTCCCCAAGTCTGGGGTCGATGGCGGGATATACCATGGTTATGAAGTTCCGCAGCGTCTTTGAGGGGAAAAAGCGCCGGAGATTCACAGGCATGGCAATTTTCACGGGAGGCGTTTTCAAGTGCCATTCCGACGCCTGCTTCTGCAAAAGCGCGTACAGCAAAACTGCGTTTAAGTATTCGGTAATGGTTGCATGATATTTTTTGGCGACTTCCATCACCTGTTTTACGGACATGATGCCGTCAATTACATTAAAGGTATAGAAAGGTTCTCTGGTGCCTCTGACCCGGTAGGTCTTTTCGCCGGGTCGCGCCGGACAGACCCTGGCGTTGGCGTAGCGCATGTAAGCGTCCTCCAGCTCCTCGGGGTCGGGAGCTTCATTGACGTCCTTGACAAAATATCCGTTTGATATGGTGTGGCCGAGGAGCCTCAGGTAGACGGCAGTAATCGTCTGCAGCACATACATGCCTCCGGTGCCGTCTCCCAGACAGTGGTGGGCTTCTAAAGAGATGCGGCAGTCGTGATAGTAAATCCGAAGCAGATACCGGTTTCCGGCTTTAAAGGGCATGGGCATACAGAAGTTGCGGATATCCTTCTCCACAAAAGGCCCGGGCCGGCTATTGGCCTCCAGATACCGCCAGAACAGTCCCTTATGGATAGCGGTTTTGTAGGTGGGAAACCGCACAAGGGCAGTATCCACCGCCAGCTGAAGGAGAACCGGGTTCACAGGTTCCTTTAAAACCACTGACAGTCGGTAAACGGAGGAAAAGTCCCTGCGCTGCAGCGTCGGGTACACAATGGCCGACAAATCCAGCTTGTACCAGACCTTGTGGTTTTGAGGTTTGTTATTAAATTGCGATTTAATTTTATGTTTTTTTCTCAATAAAGATTCCCGCCCGTCCAGAATATGAAAAATACTGCCTGCGTATCAGCGTAATTCAATTCATTATATTTTGTCGTAAGGAGGGACCCGCCAAAGGCGGGAGGATGCCTTGCGACCTGCCCCAGCATCAGCGCAATTCATTATACCACAAAATACAATAAATATGTTAGAATGAATGTAATTAATGGAGGAATTAGTAACTATTCAGCCTTCCTTCTAAAAACAACGCACCCAGCACCGGCTAAAAAATAGCCGGTGTTCCCAGAAACAGTTTTTTTATGTTTTCCAGTATTGGTATGTTCCTCCGTTTCAGCGTTTCTATGATTGTCAGAATGTTGCAATACATCTCCTGCCCGCTCTCTTTCCGGAACCCTCCTGCCATCTTCTGGCGGTTTTTTGCTTTCCTCAGATCCCTTTCGCTCATGTTATCGTCAAAAGGAACCTCAAAGTCTTGCAGGAACAGCAAATGGTTTCCCATATACTTCTCCATACGGTTCAGCAGCTTTTTTTCATCCTTACGGGCATACTTGTACTTTGTCTTTTGGTTTTCTTCCCTCCCCTTGCCTATCAGCTCACGGTATCTCTCTTCATATTCTTTTATCAGCTCTTGCGGGAATGTCTCTTTCCCCTTGCTTATGGCCTGTTTCCTCCTGCGGTTCATTTCACACAGCAGGGATATCATTTCCTCTGACCATCTGTTCCCGCTCTCCTCACTGTTCTTTTTCAGATATCGGATGATATGCACATTGCATTCCCCATGACCCGTTCCAAAATGATAAAGGGCTGTCTCGTGGTCATGCACAAGGATGCCTGTAAATTTCGCTAAAAAACGCACCTTTTTCATTGTCGCTATGGTCTTGTCTTTCATCACCCGGTAGACCACAGCTTTCTCCATGCTGAAGTTCCTGATATAGCTCTGCTTCCCGTTCACACTCACTACTGTCGCATCCGTCATCACTACCCGGTGGTTTAGCAGCTCTTCCTCCAAATGGGCAACGCTTCCCTGTGCTTTTTCAGAAAAAGACCTGCAAAAATGATACACGCTCCCCGCTGACAGCCCCAGGGCATTGCCTCCTGCAGCGTCCAGGAAGGCTGCAATCCTTTCAGCTGCCATCACTCCTTCACTATATAGCGCCACAGCCATTGCCTTTACATTTGGCCCATAAACCACATCGCTGCGGTACTCGGGCGGTATGGTGAAATGCCCTTTGCTGTCCGCATAGATCCGCACCTCCGTGATCAGCGGCGCTGTATCAAGGTCTATCTCGTACTTTGTGATATACTTCCCGCCTGCCAGACTGCCGATTTCCCGTACCTGATGCCGGCATTTTCCAGACCGGAGCTTTTCTTCCACGTCTGCTTTGGTAAGAGTAGTGCCTTTGTGGCCTTTCTGCCCGCCTGCCTTACGCCCGGTCTTTTCCCTTCCATTATAAGTATTGGCCGGCCTGCCTGCCTTCTGATCGGTAGAGGGCGGATTAGAAGTGTTGGAACTGTCATTGTTAATAATGCTCTTAAGCCGTTCGTTGTCGTCACGTAAAAGCTGGTTTTCGCAGGTCAGCTCACTGATCCGGGCGTTGAGGCGCTCAACATCCTCTTTGTGCTGCGTTTTTTCAACACGCAGATCCTTTTCCACCGCATCAAGGCGTCCCATCACTTCCATGAGCTGGTTATAAATGCTTTTTTCATAATTGCCACCCAAACCGGAACGCCTCCCCCCTGCTGTTTACTGTATCCTTATTGTAGCAGAAACGGTATAAAAATGCGAACTACGCGCCTTGGGACATTCGTCAGATTGACAACGGGCTGCTGGGGAATTAAGACATGGAAAATACACCTATAAAGGGAAAAAAGCAGGATTATTGCGGTTATCTGCATAAAGTTATCCACAATCAGGGCAGGGAACAGAGATTTTATTGTGAAACAAAGCAGGACAAGCCCTGCCTTGTGGATAACTTTTTAAACAGCATCAAAAAATTTCGGCAGTTTTTTGGTGATTTTTTTGACAAGGCTGAATAGTTACAGGAATTATATGAATGCGATAAAATCAATCACAAGAAAACCTTCCCCTGAAACGCTCAATCAGAATATGATGAGCCTGATTCGGAAGGTTCACGGCATGATAGACAAGCCGGATATCGAAAAACACCGTCAGTCTCAGGACCATGTGGGTGTATTGCTCGGAAATGTGAAGGATGTCCTGATTCGAACCGTGGAAATAGAGGACTTGACAGGAGAATGGGTGAGCGTGAACCGGGCCCACATGAAAAAATATGTGATTTTGTACTGCCACGGAGGCGGTTATTCCACAGGGAGCAGGCTTTATGCCAGAACGCTGACCACAAAGCTGGCTCTTAGCACTTCCATGGACGTGCTTTGCTTTGATTACCGGTTAGCGCCCGAGCATCCTTATCCGGCGGCCATGGAGGACGCTATGAAAGCGTGGAATTATCTGATGCTTTTGGGGTACGGGGCAAGGGACGTGGTGGTGGCCGGCGATTCTGCGGGAGGAAACATGGCCCTTTCTCTGGTGCTGAAACTGAAAGAGCAGAAGCGGATTTTGCCAAGAGGGCTGGTGCTGATGTCGCCATGGACAGACCTCACCTCCCAGGGAATCACTCACCGGACAAAGGCGGAGCTTGACCCGGTGCTTGACGCGGCGTATCTCGAGCGGATGATAACAAACTATGTGAAGGGGCAGGACGGGATTAAAGCGGCGCAGATGCCGGAGGCGGCAGAAATTAAAGCTGCAGTTTGGGAGGAGCCCCCGATATCCTCTGCGGACGAAGAACAGGAGGAGACGCCGGACTTTGCAGGGACAGCGCATAAGACGGCCCGGGCACAGTCCGGGGATGCGGAACCGGCGGACGCGGAAGCTGATGCAGATACGGGCGTTTCTGCGGGGGAAGAAGCCGCCGGGGAAGCAAAATACCCCGTGGATTTGAAGGACCCCATGATTTCCCCGATTTACGGCAGCTTTGCGGACTTTCCGCCCACCTATATACAGGTGGGGGAAAACGAGATACTGCTTTCGGATTCCACCATGCTTCACAGAAAGATGATTAAGGAAAACGTATCGGTTAAAATCGACGTATTCAAGGGCATGTGGCATGTTTTCCAGATGTCCCCCCTAAAGACGGCCTATGACGCCATGGAAAAAAATGCGGAGTTCATTTACGATATCTGCCGGTAGAATGCAAACTTAAGAAAAATGAAAAAAAGAAAAGGATTTTCCCGCTTTGCGCAGAATAAAATATATATAAGAAGTTTTGTGCACCGCAAGCGGGAGTCATGAATGAACATACGAGAAAATCTGGAACAGTTCGAACTTGAATACTTAAGTCCCTACGCTTCTTTCAGCAGAAATTCCAAAGGAAGGCTTAAGGAGGAGGAGCAATGCGATATCCGTCCGGTTTATCAGAGGGACAGGGACAGAATTCTGCATTCCAAATCTTTCAGGCGGCTGAAGGATAAGACACAGGTATTTATGTCGCCGGAGGGGGACCATTACAGAACGAGGCTTACCCATACGCTGGAGGTCTCCCAGAATGCAAGAACCATAGCCAAGGCCCTTCGGATGAATGAGGATTTGGTGGAGGCCATTGCCCTTGGGCACGACCTCGGCCACACTCCGTTCGGCCATGCGGGGGAGAGAGCCCTGGATGAAGTATGCCCCTACGGCTTCTGCCACAGCGAGCAGAGTGTCAGGACTGTGGATTTGCTTGAAAAGAGAGGCGCAGGGCTTAATCTTACCATAGAGGTGCGGGACGGCATCAAAAACCACCAGACAAAAGGGAATCCCTTTACGCTGGAGGGGAAAATTGTGCGCTTTTCGGACAAAATCGCATATATTCATCACGATATGGACGACGCTGTCAGGGCGGGTATTTTAAAGGAAACCGATGTCCCGGCCGAAATCGGAGAGGTAATCGGCTATACCACAGGAGAGCGGCTGGACCACTTTATCCATGATTTGATTACCACCAGCTATGAAAAAAACGATATCCAAATGTCGGAGCCGGTGGCGAAGGCAATGGCGCAGCTGCGCCGTTTTATGTTTGAGAGAGTTTACCAGAACCGGGAGGCAAAAAGCGAGGAAAAGAAAGCGGAGGTGCTGGTGCAGACCCTCTATGATTATTACCGCAGGCACCTGGAGCTTTTGCCGGAGGATTTTATACGTCTGGCGGAACGGGGAGAAGCAAGGGAGCGGGTGGTGTGCGATTATATCGGCGCCATGACGGACCGATTTGCCGTGGCCAGATACGAGGACATTTATATTCCCAGATACTGGTGTGGAAAGGAATAGGCAAGATGTTTTATCCTGAGGAACTGGTGGAAGAAGTGAGGACAAAGAATGACATTGTGGATGTCATTTCAGGATACGTAAAGCTGCAAAGGCGGGGAAGCAGTTATCTGGGGCTGTGCCCTTTTCATAATGAAAAGACGCCTTCTTTTTCGGTGTCCGGGAGTAAGCAGATTTATCATTGCTTCGGCTGCGGGGCGGGAGGAAATGTCTTTACCTTCCTTATGGAATACGAAAATTATTCGTTCCCCGAGGCCATGAAGCAGCTTGCAGAGAGGGCGGGCGTTAAGCTCCCCGAGGCGGAATTTGACGAGGAGGCGAAAAAGCGGGAGGGCAGGCGCGCAAAGCTCCTTGAGGTCAACAAAGAAGCGGCAAAATATTTTTACTATCAGCTCCGCTCGGAAAAAGGACAGGCAGGGTACCGGTATCTGAAAGGGCGGGAGCTGACGGACGATACCATACACCGGTTCGGGCTGGGATTTTCCAATATGACCAGCGACGATTTGACGAAATATCTGAAAAACAAGGGTTACCCGGACAAGCTGCTGTGCGAGGCGGGGCTTGCGGGATTCGATGAAAAATACGGAACCCGGGACAAGTTCTGGAACCGGGTAATGTTTCCCATCCAGGATACCAACCACCGGGTAATCGGTTTCGGGGGCCGGGTGATGGGAGAGGGAAAGCCCAAGTACTTAAATTCCCAGGAAACGATGATTTTTGACAAGAGCCGGAATCTTTACGGCCTTAATTTTGCCAAAAGCTCCCGTGCGGGCAACATTATACTGTGCGAGGGCTATATGGATGTGATTGCCATGCATCAGGCAGGCTTTACTCAGGCGGTGGCGTCCCTTGGAACCTCCTTTACCGAAGGGCAGGCAATGCTTCTGCGGCGCTACGCGGACGAGGTGATTCTGGCCTATGACAGCGACGATGCGGGCGTGAAGGCGGCGCTTCGCGCAATCGGAATTTTAAAGGAAGCGGGCCTTGCAGGCAGGGTCCTAAATCTTGCCCCGTGGAAGGACCCGGACGAATTCATGAAAAATCTGGGCCGGGAGGCCTTTGAGGAACGCATCAGGCAGGCGGAAAACAGCTTTTTCTTTGAGCTTCGTATTCTGCAGAGAAACTATGACTTAAACGACCCGGAATCCAAGACCAGATTCCACCGGGAAATCGCAAGAAAGCTCTGCGGCTTTTCCGAGGAAGTGGAGAGGGAAAATTATATAGAGGCGGTGGCGCAGCGGTATCATATCGGCTTTGAGAACCTGCGGAAGCTGGTTTACGCCTACGCTGCCCGTACAGGGATGGCTGCGCCGGCGGTGCGGCCAAAGTCGGGGATTCAGAAGAAACCGGACGGAGGGGACAACAAAAAGAAACCGCAGAGGCTCCTTCTTACATGGCTTGTGGAGGAACCGTCAGTTTACCCCAAAATTAAAAAGTATATATCTCCGAGGGATTTTACCGAGGATTTATATAAAAAAATAGCGGAAAAGCTTTTTCAGGGCTTAGAGGAGGGCCATGTGGAACCGGCGGCGCTGGTAGGACTTTTTGAGGATGAGGAGGAGCAGAGAGAGGCGGCTCTTGTGTTCAACACCAAAATTGACGCTCTGAGAAGCCGCACGGAACAGGAAAAAGCCTTTCACGATATTGTGGTGTCAGTGAAGCGTAACAGCCTTGAGTACTTCGGAAGCCTTATGGGAGCGGACGTGTCCGCGTTAAATCAGGTGATTGAGGGCAAAAAAGCATTGGAAGAACTTAGCAAAACGCATATTTCACTGGATTAAGGCCAATAATGGTGTTAAAAGAGAGATGTTTATAAAGTTAGGAAGGACGGAAAACCGGAATGGATGAAAACACACAGGCAAAGTTTGACGAGAAGCTGGCCGGGCTTCTGGCCGTTGCCAGGAAGAAAAAGAACGTTTTGGAATATCAGGAAATTGTGGACTATTTCAATGATATTACATTAGGTGAGGAACAGTTTGATAAGATTCTGGAAGTGCTCGAACAGAACAGCGTGGACGTTCTGCGCATTACAGAGGAAGAAGAGGTAGACGACGAGGAGATTATTCTGACGGAGGAGGACGAGGTGGATGTTGAAAAAATCGACCTCTCCATTCCCGAGGGCGTGAGTATCGAGGACCCTGTCAGAATGTATTTAAAGGAAATAGGAAAGGTGCCCCTTCTCACCGCGGAGGAGGAGATTGAGCTTGCGCAGAAAATGGAAACGGGCGCGGTGGCGAAAGAAAAAATAGCAATTCTCGAAAAGAGAATTGACGGAGCGGACGAGGCGGAAGCGGAGGAGCTGCGTGCGGAAATCAAAAATCTCCAGAGGGATTTGGACGCCGGGGACGATGCGAAAAAGCGTCTGGCAGAGGCAAACTTACGTCTGGTGGTGAGTATTGCCAAAAGATATGTTGGCCGGGGCATGCTTTTTCTGGATTTGATTCAGGAGGGGAATCTGGGCCTTATCAAAGCGGTTGAGAAGTTTGATTACTGCAAGGGCTTCAAATTTTCCACCTATGCCACATGGTGGATTCGCCAGGCCATCACCAGGGCCATTGCCGACCAGGCCAGGACGATTCGTATTCCCGTGCATATGGTGGAAACCATCAATAAATTAATCCGTGTGAGCAGACAGCTTTTACAGGAGCTTGGCAGGGAACCGCTGCCGGAGGAGATTGCGGAGGAGATGAATCTTCCCGTGGAGCGCGTGAGAGAAATTTTAAAGATTTCCCAGGAGCCGGTGTCCTTAGAGACGCCAATCGGCGAGGAGGAGGATTCCCATCTGGGAGATTTCATACAGGATGACAATGTGCCTGTTCCGGCGGACGCCGCGGCCTTTACCCTTTTAAAGGAACAGCTGGTGGAGGTGCTCGGAACGCTTACGGAGAGGGAGCAGAAGGTGCTGCGCCTGCGCTTCGGGCTGGACGACGGACGTGCGAGAACCCTCGAGGAAGTGGGCAAGGAGTTTAACGTTACAAGAGAGCGCATCAGGCAGATTGAGGCCAAGGCGCTCCGCAAGCTGCGCCATCCCAGCAGAAGCAGGAAGCTGAAGGACTATCTGGACTGACAAAGAATGGCAAAAACGGAAAAATCAACGAAAATGATAACTTTGTCTGCAAGGATGCAGGCTCTGGCGAATATGGTGACGGAAGGAAACCGCATCTGCGATTTGGGCTGCGACCACGGATGGCTTTCCATTTATCTGGTTCAGCATAAAATTTCGCCCTGCGCGCTTGCCATGGACGTGAGAAAAGGGCCTCTTATGCAGGCTGCGGCGCATGTCCGGGAGGCGGGGCTTGATAAATACATAACGCTGCGGCTTTCCGACGGACTTGCCGGATACAGTAAAGGAGAGGCGGACACCCTTATCTGCGCCGGGATGGGCGGGCCGCTGATGCGGCGGATACTTGCGGCGGATTTGGCAAAGGCAGACAGCTTTCGGGAGCTGATTTTGCAGCCCCAGTCGGAGATTGCCTCTTTCCGAAGCTTTCTGCGGGAATCGGGGTGGCGCGTCTTACGGGAGGACATGGTTTTAGAGGAGGGGAAATTCTATCCCATGATGAAGGCTGTGCCGGCGGAGGACGCTTCGGTCAGGGAGACGGAGCCGGAAGATGGGCAGGAAAAGCCGGAAGAAAAAGAACCTGTCCCGCCGGGAATTCTGCAAAAGCCGGAAAGGGAACCCATCCCGCCGGAGCTTTCAGACCGATTCGGCCCCATGTTGCTTTCGGAGCGGCACCCGGTATTGTGGGAGTATTTAAAAAGAGAATGGAAAAAACACGGGGAGCTTAAGGCTGCGCTGCTTGCGGCTCCGGGGAGCCGGAGAGCCGGGGAGAGGCTTTCGGAGCTTTCGGCGGAAATAACATACTTAAAGGAGGCGGCAAAACTATATGGTAAAGATTACGATTGACGGGGTTACGAAGGAGTACCCGAAGGGTACTGTCTTTGAAGAAATTGCCAGAGAATATCAGCCGAAGTTCGAGGATATGATTGCCCTTGTGATAGAAAACGGCAAAATCAGAGAGCTGATTAAAAAGGCGGAAAAGGACTGCGAGCTGTCTTTTCTGACTATCCGGGATAATACGGGGCACAAGACCTATGTGAGAACCGCTGAAATGACACTTGTAAAAGCGGTTTACGATGTGCTCGGCGCGGATAAGGTCAGAAAGGTGAAAATAGAGTTTACCATCGGGCAGGGGTACTACTGCAAGGTGGATATGGATGAAAAGCTCAGCTTAAAGCATGTCAGGCAAATCGGGGAAAGGATGCGGGAGCTTGTGGAGGCGGATTTGCCAATCACCAAGAAGTCCTACCCGATTGACGACGCCATGGAGATTTTCAGAACCCATAAAATGGACGACAAGGTGAAGCTGTTCCGGTACAGAAGAAGTTCTTTTGTCAATATTTACTGTCTGGACGGGTATTATGATTATTATTACGGATATATGCTTCCCAGCACGGGATATCTGAAATATTACGACGTAACGCTCTACGAGGGCGGAATTTTGCTGCTTCTTCCGGGAAATGAAAACCCCACGAAGCTGGAATTTTTTGAGCCCCGGGAAAAGTTTTTCAAAACCCTTGTGGATTCCTCCGCCTGGGGGGAAATGATGGGAATCGATTCCGTGGGGGATTTGAACGATACCATCTGCAACGGCGGCCTCAACGACATGATTCTGGTGCAGGAGGCGATTCAGGAAAGGCGGATTGGCGAGATTGCCAGAAAGATTGTGGAGAAGGGCAACGTAAAGTTTGTGCTGATTGCAGGGCCATCTTCCTCCGGCAAGACCACCTTTTCCCACAGGCTTTCCATCCAGCTTAGAACCTACGGGCTGATTCCGCATCCCATCGGAATCGACGATTACTTTGTTGACAGGGAAAAGACCCCCAGGGATGAGAACGGAGATTACAATTTCGAGTGCCTTGAGGCCATCGATATCAGGCTGTTTAACGAGGATATGAACAGGCTTCTTGCGGGAGAGCGGGTGGAGCTGCCCAGATTCAATTTCAAGCTTGGAAAGAGAGAGTATCACGGCAATTACAAGAAGCTCGGACCGGAGGACGTGCTTGTAATAGAAGGAATCCACGGATTAAATCCGGCTACCACCAGATTTATGCCGGATGAAAATAAATTTAAAATTTATATCAGCGCCCTCACCAGCCTGAACATTGACGAGCATAACCGGATTCCCACCACCGATGGGCGGCTTCTTCGGAGGATTGCAAGGGACGCCAGGACAAGAGGCACCAGCGCCAGGAATTCCATTGCCATGTGGCCTTCGGTGAGAAGGGGCGAGGAAAATTATATTTTCCCCTATCAGGAAAGCGCGGACGAGATGTTCAATTCGGTGCTGATTTACGAGCTGGCAGTTTTGAAGCAGTATGTGGAGCCCCTTCTTTTCGGGATACGGAAAGGGGAACCGGAATATTACGAGGCCAAGCGGCTTTTGAAATTCCTTGAGTATTTCCAGGGGATTGACAGCCAGAACGTCCCGGCCAATTCCATTTGCAGGGAGTTTATCGGCGGAAGCTGTTTCCATGTATAGCAAGATGAATTTTGCTGAGGCGGCAGAGGACGCAGCTTAAGAGAAGCAGGTCATTTCGCGGAGAATGACGGAGCCATTCCTGCGAAGATTTTATCAAGTAGGACAAATAATCGCGGCTGCTTACGGTACTGCCTCTGGCGGCGACGTAGCAGGTGAGGAAAGTCCGGGCTTCACAGGGCAGGATGCCGGATAACGTCCGGT
>CAMSTM010000115.1 GCA_947063675.1 uncultured Lachnospiraceae bacterium
ATGCAGATGAGTGATGATATGCCCGGTCAGGTAGGTTTTATCTATGGGGTGTTTAAAAGCCTCGTCATCGGCATGGTGAGAGCGCAGCGCGTCAATTGCCGCTTCCCGGTTCTGGTCAACCAGTATTTCGCGGAAATAGGTCTCAAGATATTCAGACTTCCCCGTCAGGGCAAAGAGCCTTGCCTGTTCTGTGAGATAATTGGAGTATTCCTGTACCAGGTCGGCGTTGTGCTCGCAGGTGACGAACTGCTCTGTTGCAGAGACAAGATTTGAAAAATAGTGCGAAGCATAAAATGTGGCGTAAATAAGCAGCAGATACAAAATGCATGCCACAAAAATCATGCCAAGATTTAAAGAGCGTATTTTGATACCTTTAATTGACTTGTTTCTGTTTTCTTCCATTTATGTAACCTCCATTCTTATAAATATCCTGCCTTCATGCGGGAATTTATCTATAAAAAAAGCCATGTGCGGGTACTCAACAGCCTGCACACAGCTTTTATTAGCTTAATCCGATAAAACAATTGCCAGTTCTAAATAAAATGAATCATTTATATTTAAGAAGATGCACATCGTGTTACTGATTAATGCGTTATAAATCGTGTAATACCAATTATAACTTTGTTACGTTTACGGCCTGAGGTCCTTTTTCGCCATTTACGATATCAAACTCTACGGAAGCGCCCTCCTCAAGAGACTTGAAGCCTTCCATATTAAGTCCTGAATAATGTACGAAAACATCGTTGCCAGACTCGTCAGAAATGAAACCGTAGCCTTTTTGGTTGTTAAACCATTTTACTGTACCTTTGTTCATCGTGATACCTCCAAAAAAAATAAGTAAATAGTGTATGTCGCAGAAATTCTGCATTCAGAAATCACACAACACACATAGAATAGCACACCTGTTCCTAAAAGTAAAGTAGATAATGCCAGAATCGTAGGTTCTTTTTGTAAATTTGTGCAAAACGACAAAAAAAGATGATTTTCGAGCCCGAAATTGCCAAAAATAGTAAATAAAGTTGCGGCAATTGGTGTCCTATGGTACAATGGATTGCGTTGGAGGGTGTGGGCGTTACTGCATCTTATACAGGAATCGGCAGCACCCGCTCCGACAGAAAATTATTGGCTGGAGGTGACAAGCAGATTATGAGCGAACAGTCCGGAAGAAAACGAAAATACGCGCTCCTTCTGGTGACCGAAAAATCAGACGGCACAATAAAAAAACATACCATACATTCAGCGGCGGTTGAAGCGGCGGCGGCGGTACTTTTTATTTTGCTGGTTGCGGTTATCTGTAAATTTGTCTATGATTCCATCAGGATTAAGGATATCAGGCAGGAGCTGATAAACCAGATAGTCACGATTAACGACTTGACGGATGAAAACGAAGCGCTTACCATGGAAAATTCCACCCTTTCAAGCAAGGTGACGGTCTTAAGCGAGGCTGTCAGCAAAAAGACGGAAGCAGAGGAGGCTATGACGCAGGAGGCAATAGAAAGCGCGCTGCCGAAGGGATTTCCCCTGAGCGGCTCCGCGGTCATGACGGAAGCGTCAGAGGGGAATCCGATGCTGATTTTCAGCGCGCAGGCGGGAATAAACGTACTTACCACGGGAACGGGAACGGTTGTAAGCGTGGATGCGGACGAGACATATGGAAACAAAGTAATTATTGACCACGGAAACGGATATCAGTCCATTTACCGGAACGGCGGTACGGCGCTTGTTAAAAGCGGAGAGGTGCTGGGAAAAGGATATATTCTGTTCAGAATAGGAAAGGATAATCAGGAGCTTGGTTACCAGATTATGGAGAACGACGAATATATTGACCCCATGACATTAATTGACATAAACGGATAGTCCCCCGGGATTATCCGTTTATCAAAGAGTTACTGTTTTTCCGACAGACGTCCGAAAACCAGGTCGTAGCCTTCATTGCCATAATTCAGGGAGCGGTTCACACGGCTGATTGTGGCTGTGGAAGCGCCTGTCTTTTCCGCTATTTCAAGGTATGTACAGTGCTTTTTCAGCATGGATGCAACCTCATACCTCTGAGAGAGGGAGAGAAGCTCGTTGACGGTGCACAAATCCTCAAAAAAACTATAGCACTCTTCTTTGCTTTTCAGGCACAAAACAGCCTCAAAGAGATGGTCAACAGAAGATGTCTGTATTTTTTTGTTCATTATAAAAATGCCTCCCAATAGAATATATTCGTACAGTGAAATTTTAACATATTAAAGTTTTAAAGTAAAGGAAAAGGATGAAAACAAGAAACAAAGGAAAAAGATTAAGCGGTTATTTAAAGGACTATGTGGTTTTTGATTTGGAGACCACGGGGGTAAACCCGGACAGAGACGACATTATCGAGATATCGGCGGTAAAGGTCTGTGACCATGTAATAACGGAGGAGTACTCCACGTTAGTCAATCCGGGAAAGCATATACCGGCGGGGGCGACGGCAGTAAACGGGATTACCGACGATATGGTGGCGGATGCGCCGGATATCGGCACGGCTATAGCCGGGTTTGCGGAATTTATCGGGGAGAGCGTTCTTGTGGGACACAATATCCACACCTTTGATACGAACTTTGCGTATGACGCCATGTGGAATGCCCTGAATAAGGAGCTGAAAAACGATTATATCGACACCCTGTTTATGGCCAGAAAGTGTCTGCCAAAGCTATGCCATTACAAGCTGACGGATATTTCCAGCCATTTTAATATAGAAACAAAGGGCGCGCACAGAGCGTTAAACGACTGTGTGATGAACCAGAAGTGCTATGAGGAGATGGGAAAGCTGCTTGCGGCGATGGAAGCGGCGGCTTCCGGCAGACGGGCCAGGAGCATGGGGAATGCAGACGGGGAGGAAGAGGAATTTGTCTGCCCGAGATGCGGAGGCATGCTGGTGAAAAGGAAAGGGCAGTACGGATATTTTTACGGTTGCAGCGGATTTCCGGGGTGCAGGTTTACGAAAAATATCAGGTGATAGAAAAGAAGCGCGTTCCTGGTTTGGAAAACATATCGGTGAGAAAGCAGTAAGTTGCATAGGATGGAAGCAAGTGTTATAATTTTTTCACAGTAAAAGGGGATTCCGGAATAGAAGAAAAAGAAAGGAAAGCAGGATATGAGCAACAGGGAAAGAGCGATACAGCTATTAGATATAATCGACGAGGAAAGAATGGTTTATGTTGTCAGAATACTGGAAAATTTAACCGGATTTGCCGAAATACCGAACGCTGAGACGGCAGCGGCAATAGAAGAAGGCGATAAATTGCTGGAATGTGGAACGGGTCAGCGTTATGAAGGTGCCACAGAAGATTTTTTTGATGCGCTTTTGAGGGAAGAGTGAAAATTAAAACTTTTAATCTAAAGAGTTTGTGGCAGCGCAGCATTCATAAACTCTGTCATGCACTTAAAAGCAGAGCAGAAATGGGGAAAAATGTTAAAATTATCAACCACAACAAAGTTTAATAAGGATTTGAAGCTTTGCCAAAAGAGAGGCTTCAATTTGAATTTGCTCTATAGCGTTGTAAATACATTGAGGATTCCGGCGGTGCTGCCGCATAAGAACAAAGACCATAATTTGACAGGAAAATATAAAGGCTGCCGGGAGTGCCACATTATGCCTGACTGGCTGCTGATTTACCGCATCAAAGATGATGAATTAATGCTCGACCGAACCGGAACGCATTCCGATTTATTTTAGGAAGCAGAGCAGAACTGCGGGGTGCAGGTTTACGAAAAATATCAGGTAGAGGAAATAACGGAAGATGGTAAGACAATCAGCGGGACGTTCAGGCAAATGATTACACCTGAACGTCCCGCAAATTAAATTTATAGCAGTTCCATAAATCGCTGCCTAAGCCGTCAACCCTGCCGCGATGCCCTGCTGACAGCCAGCAGCTTTTGCCGCATTTCGTCCTCAATCCGTAAAAGCTCCGTCTCGGCGCTCCGTCTCTTTGCACGGCCGTCCTCCTGAATCTTCAAAACCTCATCCAGGGTGCTGATAAGCGTCTGGTTGGTGGCGGTTAAGGTTTCAATGTCCACAATGCCGCGCTCGCTTTCCCTTGCCGTTTCAATGGTGGCGGTCTTTAAGGTTTCGGCGTTCTTTTTGAGCAGAGCGTTGGTCATGTCGGTGACCTCCTTCTGTGCTCTTGCGGCTTCGCCTGAATGATTCAGTCCGATGGCGATTACCATCTGGCTTTTCCACAGGGGAATGGTGTTTACAAGAGTGGACTGAATCTTTTCCGACATGGCGGTGTCGTTGCTCTGGATTAAGCGAATCTGGGGCGCCATCTGCATGGAGATGGTTCTGGTGAGCTCCAAATCGTAAATCTTTTTCTCGAAACGCTCGCACATGGCGGCATAGTCGTTGGCGGCCTGGGTATCCTCGGGGAGGCCGCTCTGTTCGGCTTTCGCAAGAAGGGCGGTAAGCTCCGTGCCTCTGGCCTGCGAGAGCTTCTGCTTGCCGGCAAGGATGTACATGGACAGCTCCTTGAAGTAGTTGAGGTTCAGCTCATACATTTTATCCAGCATGGCAGCGTCCTTAAGGAGAGTTACCTGATGGTCTTCCATCACCTTGCAGATTTTATTGATGTTGGCCTCCGCCTTGTTGTATTTCAGCTTCATGTTTTCCAGCTTATTGGAGCTTTTTTTGAAAATGCCGAGGAATCCTTTTTCTTCCTCCTCGTCAAAATCTTTCAGCTCGCTTACTACGCTGGCAAGCATCTGTCCGATTTCTCCCATATCCTTTGTGCGGACGTTATTTAACGCGCTTTCCGAAAAATCCGCAATTTTTTTCTGGCTGCCCGCGCCGTACTGCATGACAAGCTGGGTGTTGGTGATATCAATCTGAGAGGCGAAATCGTCTACCATTTTCTGTTCCTGTGGTGTGAGAACCACTTCAGGGATTTTCGGGGTCTCCTCAGGCGTTGTCAGCACCTCGTTTTTTTCTTCAGCTGTCCGGGCAAAGGGCTCAAATGTGAGGGAAGGAGCCTCGTTTAACATTTCATCTAAGTTACTCATTTCATACCTCCTGCTTTCATTTCCATCTCATTCATCAGACCTTCTCTGGCAAGCATGGTTTTCAGAACCTGTGCGTCGGTGGTTGCGTCAAACACCGCATCCTGGAACAGGTTGTTTAAAAGCTCCGTAAACGCCTGATTGATGGTGTCCAAAGTATTCTCTATTTCAGCCTTTGCGGCGAGGATTTCCTCTCCGGGAGAGCTGATTTTATCAAATTCCGCATAGGTTTCCACCAGCTTTAGGGTGGTGGGAAGATAGTAGTCCATTAATTTGTGCATACGGCTCATCTGTTCGGGATGCTGCCGCACGCTCTCAAAAATTTCCTTTAAAAGGGTTTCAAGACGGGACAGCTTGCCGGAAATCACTTCTCCGGGAATCTTGTCGTTTAATTCCCGCAGCTTGCGGATACATTCCATGCCCTCGCTGACCATGGCGTTTAATTCGGATACCTGACCGTCTGCATTCGAAGAAGCGTCCTGCGTGTGGTATTCCCCCGCCGTTTGCGGGGCTTTGGCATTCTGTGCCCGCTCTGCCTGGCCGGAAAATTCCCCTTTGCCGGCAGCGCGGCTTTCCGCTTCCCGCTTTCTGCGGTTCTCTTCGGTTTCCAGATACTGTCTGTAAACGTTGTCATTCAACATAAAACAGGTCTTTTTGGTGTCCAGATGGCCTTCCGGGAACATGCCAAGACTCAGCATTTTCTGGATATCCCTTGTGACATAGCGGGTGCTTTTCCCTATACTGGCGGCCAGGTGCTCGATTTCGCCGTACATTTTATCACCGCAAAGCTGCATGTAGCGTCTGGCACGGCGCAGGCGTTTGCCCTGACTGGTGCCAAGGCGCACCATTCCGCCGAAAATTGCCAGAAAAATAAGATTGACTATCCAGCCGGCCGGCGAGAGCAGCGTGTTTCCGAGAAAAACCGCACCGATACGAATCAGCGTGATAAAGGAAGTGATTCCAAGACCGATGCCGCCGAAAACCTGATAAAGAACATTGGAGACGTTGCCCACCTTTTTAAATTTAATCAGGGAAAGATTTCCAAGCTTGTCTTTTAGCTGGCTTTGGCCGCGCATTAAGGCTTCCTTCTGTCTCTGCATCTGCGCCTTTCCCCGCCGGAGCTGCTCCTCCTGCCGCCGCATCTGTTCCTGTCTGCGCCGGAGCTGTTCTTCCTGCCTGCGCTGCATGTGCCGCTGCCAGTCGTGCTGAAGCTTTTGCTGCCTTAGCTTTTCCTTTTCAAAGGGCGGGAAGGCCCCTCCGGCCGCTTCCTTTGAAGAAGCGCCGGAGTACTCCCGGCCTTCCGGCGGCGGGTCTGCTCCCTGGGTAAAGCTGATGCCCACCTCGTTTAAGGTATTGACCACGGTGCCGGTTACCAGATCGTTTAATTGCGTGAAATCCCCGCTTTGAAGCGCATCCGCAAGAGCGCCTTTAAACTGTTCCCCCAGCCCGGACCAATTTTGTCTGTCACTCATTATGTTAAAACCTCGCAGATAATTTCATATGTTGCAGCTTTTATTATCACACAACAACTTTTACTTAGCAATACTGAATGTTTACAATTTGATGCTTTTTTCGCGCGTATTTTGTGATAGGATATGATAGATATAGTATGCGGGGGAGAGGGGTCATGAAAACGAAAATTCTGGTAATAGAAGATGACAGTTCCATTTCGGAGCTGATTTGTATGAATCTGGAAGCGGCCGGGTATCATGCGCTGCCGATTATGGACGGGCTTTATGCGGAGCGCTTTCTCAAAGGAATGATAAGCGGCGGCAAAGGAGAGGGCGGGGAAGCGGCGGACGAAGATGTGGCTCTTGCCCTTGTGGATGTGATGCTGCCGGGAAAAGACGGCTTTGAGCTGATGGAGGATTTTCAGGCGGCGGGGATTCCGGTGATTTATCTGACCGCAAAGGACGATGTGCTTTCCAAGGTTCATGGACTGAAAGCCGGGGCGGAGGACTATATCGTCAAGCCCTTTGAGATACTGGAGCTTCTGGTGCGGATGGAAAAGGTGCTGAAACGGACCGGGCGCAGCAGGGAAAAAATACAGATTCAGGATGTGGTGATAGACCTGAAGGAGCACAGCGTGACGAAGGCGGGAGAGAAGGTGGCGCTAAAGCCTATGGAATACGAGCTTTTGGTGACGCTTGCCGGAAGCAAAAATGTGGCCTTTTCCAGAGAGGAGCTTTTAAACCGTATCTGGGGCACCGACTATGTGGGAGAAACAAGAACCGTGGATGTGCATATCGGCCAGCTCCGCAAGAAGCTGGGTTTTCATGATGTGATTCGAACGATATCCAAGACAGGGTATCGTCTGGAGGATTTGGATTAAATGAAGCTTTGGAAAAAACTGTCTGTGGTTACCGTGACGGTTTTGTCGGCGGCGACTCTTGCCTCGGGAGCCGCAATCATATACCGTTCCGTCCAGTATAATCAGGAAAAAACAATGGAAAGCGGCAGGCAGCAGCTCGAGTCCACGGCCTATGCGCTTTCAAGGGAGCTGGAATACGGGCCTTTAGAGGGGCACGGCGCCGCGACGAAAAACGCTTACGTGAATTATCTTTTGAAAAAGTACGGTGCGGACAGATATATTTTAATAGAAAATGATGCGGTCATCTGTAACGAAACGCCCTTTGAGCTTGTAAACCCCGGGGACGAGAGATGGAACCGGAAGGAGGGCTACGGCATCATACAAAAGAGAGGGGAACAGTATATTTTAATCATCGGAACCAGAGTTCCGGCCACGGGGAGCGACTTTAATCTTCTGTTTGTGAAGGATATCTCCAGCCTGTATCAGGATATGAAGGAGCAGATTTATTTCGGGCTGATTATCTGGGCCGGGGCGTCCTCTGGGGCGGTGCTTCTCATTTTTTTGCTGACGACGGGAGTGCTGCGTCCCTTAAAGGAGCTGCAGAAAGCGGCTGCGGATATCAGTAACGGAGAGCTGGGGCGGCGGGCCGACGTGCGGACAAGAGATGAAATCGGCGTTATGGCAAAAGCCTTTAACCGCATGGCTGAGCAGATTGAAAATCAGGTGACGGAGCTTTCCCTTGTGTCCGAGCGGCGCAGGCAGATGCTGGGAAGCCTTACCCATGAACTGAAAACGCCGATGACGTCTATTATCGGATATTCAGACACGCTTCTACAGGTGAAATTAAAAAAGGAGCAGCAGGAGCGGGCGCTGTGGCATATCAGGGACGAGTGCGGGCGCCTGGAACGTCTCAGCAGTAAGCTGATGAGCCTTATGGGGCTCTATGACAACGACAGCATTTCCATGGAGGAGACTTCCATGGGGGAACTGTTCGAGCGTGTGGCAAGACTGGAGGAGCATCATTTAAAACAGAAAAAAATAAGGCTGGCAGTTTCCTGTTCCATGGGAAACAAACGGGTGGACAGTGATTTGTTTGAAAGCCTTCTGATGAATCTGATTGACAACGGCGCAAAGGCAAGCGCCGAGGGGGATACCATTTATCTTATCGGCTGTGAAAATAAGGTTATGGTGGAGGATAAGGGCTGCGGAATTCCGGAGGAGGAAATTTCAAGAGTGACGGAAGCCTTCTACATGGTGGACAAGGCCAGAAGCCGGAAAGCCGGGGGCTGCGGGCTCGGGCTTGCCCTGTGCAGCGAAATCGCGCAGCTTCACGGAGCGGAGCTTAAAATTGAAAGCAGGCCGGGAGAAGGGACGAGAGTATCCGTAGTCTGGCAGGATGAGTAAAGCGCAGATATTTACAAAATTTTTACAATTTGCTGAATACCTTTTACAGAGAAAGGGCGTATGCTTCAAGAAAAAACAGGAGGCGACTTAGAGATATGAGAAGAAAAAATCTGCTATTATTATTCGCATTAGCCAGCGCGTTATCGCTGTTGGCAACAGGCTGTCAGAACAGCGCCCAGACGGAGGAGGAAATTGTACTGCCCAAACAGGAGGAGGAAACCGGAGACGGGGGGGAAGCCCTGCAGACGGAAGGAGAAGAACAGGCAGCCGGTGGGGGAGCCATTGCGGACCAGGTACAGGCGCCGGAGCGTTTTAATTGGGAAGGCGGGAGCGAACAGGTGAGCGTAAAGGCGGACGCTTTGGTGGTGGTTCCCGAGGGCGAGGGCTTTCAGAGCTATAAGGTGACCGGACGCGTTTTTAATCAGGAGGATTATGACAGGGTAAGCCAGGTATTGCTTCAGGGGGAAGCGCTCTGGGAGCGGGATATGGAAGCAATGGGGGCGTCCAACGGCTGGACCGCCGGTGAAATTGAGGAGAGAATCGAGCTGTACAGGAAGAAGAAAGCGGAGTTGGAGGCAGCCGGTAAAAAGCCGTTGGTTCCTGGATATGAAAAGGGGGAAACCTACGATGATCTGATTGCAGAATGGGAAGCTTTTAAGGAAAATGCGCCGGAGGAGGTTACCGTCAGGGAGATTCCTGCAGAGGTCACTTATATCGGGGATGCGCAGGACAGGGCGGAAAACTACCTCACAGGCTGGGTGACAGTGGACGGAGAAAACTACTTTGTAAGCCTTGACAATAATTTCAGGGACGACTGGAAGTATATTTTTTTCAGTGTATATAACGACGAGGAAAACAGCAATTTTTCCTTTGGCGCAAGCGAAGCGGATATTCAGTCCGCGGGAATTTCCGTGGAGGAGGCAAGGCAGAAGGCGATGGAGGACGCGGCGGCCATGGGATTTACCGATATGGCGATAGACGGGGAGGAGTATCTTACGTCGTTTTCCTTTGACGAAACAAGCGAGAGCGGCGAAACGGTGGTGGACGCTGTGGGGTACGGATTCCATTTTACAAGAATGCTTGACGGGATTCCCGTTACCTATACCCATGAGGCCGGGGGAACCCTGGAGGGAAAAGACGATGTACCCTGGGTTTACGAGGATTTGAGTCTGGTTTATACCAAAAACGGGTTCGCATCCTTTAACTGGAGGAATCCCTATGAGGTGGAAAAAACGTCGGAGGAGTATGTATTTCTGCTTCCTTTTTCCGAGATTCAAAATGTTTTTCAGGAAATGATAGTAAAGAAATATGAAGATTTTTTTGCAGAGTCAGACGTAAAGGTGGAATTTGAAATCGATGAAGTGCGGCTGGGGTATATGCGGGTTAGGGAAAAGGGGAACAGTGAGGAAGCCCAAATGGTTCCGGTGTGGGATTTCTTCGGAAAAGAAACCCTGCGATACCCGGACATGGGCGAGCCTTACATATCAGACGGGCATTATGAGAGCCGGCTGACCGTCAATGCGCTGGACGGTACAATTATCGACAGAGGACTGGGGTATTAAAAACGAAAGAAAAATGAAAAGGCAGGAAAAGGGATGGAAAAGAAAGCAGTATGCATATCGGCGTCTAATATCGCACACAGCGGGGAGGAGAACTTTTCCTGGCGAGTCAGCAAAATGATTTCCGGCGTCCTTGCACGGGAAAGTATTTCCTGTCGGATTGTGGATTTGCGTAAAGAATCTCTTACGCCGTGTAACGGCTGCGGACGGTGTTACCGCAAAAAGCGCTGTGAGGCGGACGACGCCTTTAACCGGATTTATGAGGAGGCGTGCGGGGCGGATTATCTCTTTTTTGTCTCCCCCCATTATGCGCCCATACCGGCAAAGCTGTGCATGCTGCTTGAAAAAATGGAGCAGATTACTTTTCTGCGTTGGTGGAGGGATGAAAGCTACCGGTCAGAGCTTTATGGAAAGCTGGCCGGGATTATTTCCCACGGAGGCGGAGGAGACAAAGCCTTAGAGGGGTATAAGGCGATGGTGAACAACACCATAGCCAACGCTCTTGACACCATTCAGGTAAAGGTGGTTCCTTTTAATTCCAGATGGAATACGGGAATCGCCCTGCCTGTGAAAGCGGTGAAACAAAAAGGGGATATTTTTCCAACGCAGGAATATGACTGGCCGAAAATTGAGAAAATGATAGAGGCTTATGTGGAGGTGGTGGTACTCACCTCCAAATCCTCTTATGTCATTATCTGAAAGTGATAAGCTTTCGTGCAACGGGAATTCTGGAAAGGGTATAGCTGATGAGAAAAGACACTATGGTAAGCCCCGGCCAGAAGAAAAGGACAGCAACTGTTCCCGAAGGGGTAAAAAGCGAGTTCAGCGCAAAAAGCAGAATGGGGTGAATGATGAAAATTCCCATGGTCAGGCGGCTGAAACTGCTGATATATGTACGCAGAGAATCCTTTACCGGAAGCCGGAGAAGGAAGGTAAACAGCAGGCAGTACCAGACAATGGAGGAAAGATTGTCATAAAAATGTTCCGCCAGCCGGCTGTGTATGAGGTAAAGCCCCACTTTCTTTTCAGAGGCATTGCTGGCCAGAGTAAAAATAAGCAGGAATATTCCGTGGACAGGGAGGGACAGCTTTTGTATTCTTTGTTTTTCAAAGGCAAAAAGGCCGCCGGATAAAAAGTAGAACAGCCAGGTCCACAGACGGAGAGGCTGTGGAACAAACATGCTCAGGGGATAGCCCTTCACCATGGAAAGAGTACTCATGCAAAGGCAGACTGCCATAAGGATAAGACAGACGGCCCGGTGAAAATGCTTTTTTTCATAAATCAGCCGGTGGAGTACCGGAAGAAATAAATAAATAATCATCAGGGCGCCGAAGAACCAGAAGTGCCACAGATATCCTTTCTGCAGAAGGCTGTCAAAAGCCAATCGGAAAGGATTAATTATTTTCTGCCTGAAAATAAGGACGGGAATGGCAATGAGGAAGTTCCAGGAAAGCACAATCTTTAAAATATGGGCAAGCTTGTAAAAGACATACCGAAAGCTTATCCGTTCCCTGGAAAGAAGCAGATAACCATTGACCATGAAAAAAAGCGGAACGCCGCAGTCGCATAGATAATAAAGAGTATAATTATTCATGCTGACGGCATGGAGTCCGACTACGCTGATGCAGGCTACAGATTTAATCAAATCAAGATTGGTATTTCTCTCGTTTGTCATAATGCCCCTCTTTTA
>CAMSTM010000116.1 GCA_947063675.1 uncultured Lachnospiraceae bacterium
GAAGAGGTTCGAAAGGGGTTCAGGATTTGCAAAGAGACAGCCCGATATGGGTGATTCCCTCCTGAGAACCGTAAACATCCGTGATTTCCCTTTCATTTAAAGTGACATGATAACGCTTCTCAAAGCGGTTAATTACTGCCTGTGTAAGCTCGGGGAGCATTTTCAGCGCGTATTTGTAGTTGGCGGGCTTTTTTGCGGCTTCCACCACGGCCTCTATCACATGAGGCTCTGTGGGAAAATCCGGCGTTCCCACAGAAAGGTTGTACACCTTTCTTCCGCTTTTCTCCACTTCTTCTTTTTTTTCATTTAATACCTGAAAGATTCCCGCTTCGAAATCTTTCATTCTGTCTGCAACCTTTAAAGTCATTTTCAATTCTCCTGTTCCGGTTCTATTTTAAGAATAATTCCTGATAATCTCTCCAAGGTAGTCGGCGTATCCCTTTTTTACATATTCGGGAGTCAGGATACAGACCTCCCGTCCAAGGCCGGTCAGCCAGCCGTAGAACTGCATACTGACAGCCACCTTGATTTTCACGCCGGCAACGCCCTCCTCCAGCTTTCGTATGCTGATTTCCCTTCCAAAGCGGTCAAGCACGATTCCAATCATACTTTCCGGGAGACGTAAGGTCACTGTTTCCGTCTCGCCGCCGAACATGCCGAAGGTTCTGTTAGCATATTCCGCTATATCAAACCTTTCAAAAGACTCTGCGCCCTTACGCACTTCCCCTTCCTGCTCTTTTATACGGCTCATTTTATCCACCCGGAAATGTTTGATTTTTTCTTCCCTGTCGTCGTAGGCGACCAGATAATAATTTTCATCCTTCCAGGTAAGAGCCCAGGGACTGACATGATACCGTTTCCCATGATGCCTGGGAACCAGCTCCCTTTTCATATTCCACACCAGATAGGTAAAGGTAATCGGCGCGTTATCCTGTATGGCATTATGTATCATATCCACGTTATAGTAGATACTCTCGTTTTCCGTTTTTACCCTTCCGGCCACAAAAACCTGCCTTTGAAGCTGCTTTCCCTCATATGGGCCGGCCAGCTTCTCTATCTTGGAAATCAGCTGCCGTGACTTCTTCAACGTGATAAACCGGGAAGCCTGTACGGCATCCACAAGGAGCTTTAGCTCCGGCAGCTCAAACTCCCTGCCGGCCATATAATAACCGCCGCCTTTGTGCGCCTTTACATAAACAATATCGTATCCGAAATTGTTCAGGCATTCAATGTCATCGTAAATGCTTTTCCGCTCCGCCGGGATTCCGTAGGAAGACAGCCGCGCAATCAGCTCCTGTGTGGAAAGGGGATGCGCCTCGTCGGTATTTTCACTCAATATTTTAAGAAGATACAATAGCTTCATCTTCTGATTGACGCCTCTTGGCATTACAATATCTCCTCTATTTCCCACAGATTACGGATTTCATAATCAATCTTAAGCCCGGCAGTATTTTCTTTTCCTTCCGGGTTATACCAGCAGCAGGAAACTCCCGCATTATTCGCCCCCCTGATATCGCTGGAAAGGGAGTCTCCCACAACGATTGTCTTTTCCCTTTGAAAATCGGGAATTTTCTGAAAGCATTGCTCAAAATACAGGGGATGCGGTTTGGGGTATCCTATCTCCTCTGAAATAAAGATACCGTCCATGATTTTGTCGAGACCTGACAGCCGGAGCTTGTTTCTCTGGGTGGCGGAAACTCCGTTGGTAATGACGTACTGCCGCACCCGGCCTTTCAGCCTGCTGCAAAGCTCATAGGAATTATCCCTGAAAAAGAAAACGCTCCCGAGCAGCCTCTGATAGGTATCGGCAAACTCCTTTACCGGAATATCCGTGATGGAAAGCTCCGCAAAAAGCGCCTCAAATCTTCCCGGAAGAAGCTTTTCTCTGGAAATCTCCCCAAGCTCATGACGCTTCCAGAAAGAATCGTTAATCGCAGCATACAACTGAACAATGTCCTCCGTTATCTCCCTGTCATAGCCGCGAAAGCTCTCGTGCAGCGCATGGCTCTGGGATTTGTTAAAATCCAGAAGCGTCTGGTCAACATCCCACAAAATTGTCGTAAACTGTTTCATATAGCAGCCTTTCTATAGAAAAAGAGCTGGCATTTAGCCAACTCTGGTAGCATTCTCACCTTCCAGTTGTTTGTTTTTGTTCTTTCTGAGCTTAATTCCGATAAAAATCGCAACTCCGCCAAGAACCACAATAACCGCCATCACAAGAAGATAAGATAAAAAACTATTTAAGAATAAAATGAGATTGTCCATTTCACACCAGGCCTTTCCGCTTATTTTTTACTACCCTTATATCTTAGCATTCCGGCTTTTTACCGTCAAGATATGTTTTTGTCATTCACCTTAATTTACCTTCGCATTTCGGAATAATAACCCTGCAAGGCGATGTCGCCTGCCATTGCTTCCGCCTCTTCAATAATATCAGGTGCATACCCCATAATTCCCAAAAGCCTGATGGCGTTTCGGGTGCTTGCCCTTCCCTCCATAATTTTGTAGCTGAAAGAAATATCGTTCCCGGCAATTTCTTCTTCAAAGTGATAGTTATGGTAAGAGCTTTCCAGAAGATATGTCAGCTCGATATCGTGGGTAGCTGCAAAACACATGTTGTTTTGCTTTGCAATGCTCTTTAAAATCTGAGTGGACGCCGCAATTCGCTCTATGGTATTGGTTCCGCGAAGCACCTCGTCCACAAAGCAAAGGACGGGAAGCCCTTCTGTCTCCAGCAAATCCAGAATCCGTTTCAGGGCTTTAATCTCCACCATATAATAGCTGTCGCCGCCCTGAACATCGTCGCGAAGGCTCATGGAGGATACGGGACGGCACATGGCGCCCTCGTAGCTGTCCGCAAGCACGGTGTGGACTGTCTGTGCGAAAATGCTGCCCAGCGCCACCGTTTTTAAAAAAGTGGATTTCCCCGACGCATTAGAGCCGGTGATGAGCACGCTTCTATCCGTTGTCAGGTCATTTTTCACCGGATTTTCAATCAGAGGATGATACAGTCCCCTTGTCCTTATTGCCGTTTGTGCTCCAAATACCGGAATACAGTAGCTTTCCAGGGATTCCCGCCACGCGCCTATTGCAATCATGGCCTCGATTTTCCCCAGAACGGTAATCATTCCGTCAATCTCCCGGATATGCCTGCGCATTTCCGAAAGCATCTGATTAAACTTAATGAGGTCAAGATGAAAACCCATTCTCACAAAATCCAGCAGCATCTCAAGAGGATTGCCGGAGCCTGACATCCTCCCGCCCGACATCAGCAGAAAGGAACCACGCCTGAAACCGCTCATGGCACTGCTGCTGCTTTTCAGACAGGATAATTCTTCCTCCAGAACCGGGATACGGTGAGGCAGCAGCTTTTTTACCGTATCAAGAATACGGAAAACATAAGCAAAGCTGACGATATAGGGGTCAATTTCGTTTTTTATTTTAAAATAGGATATATTATTGTAAATCAGCACACATGCCAGAAACAAAATTCCCACAGGAAGATTGACAAAAAGCGACGCAGCCGCCCCGATAAGTAAAACAATCATCAGATAATGGGGGAAATTGCTCCGCTCCCCCAAATCATCCAGATAATCCAGATAGTCATAAATAGAAAACTTTCCTGTTCTCCCCAGCCGGCTGTAGATGTACTGAACAGCAACTCTCTCATCGGGATTATTCTGAAAAAACTCAATAATTTCCTCCCGATGGAAAAGCTCCTCCTCCGCAAGGACAGGCTTTCTCAGGAGATAATACAGATACTCCTCGCCGGCCGCCGACCAGGTGTAGTTCATTCTTTTGAAAACATCATCCATATTTAAGTCATTCCAGGTGATGTCATCGATGACGAAGCCCTCCCGGTGCTTTAAGAAATAGTGAGAAATATTTACAAACCGCTCCGGTTTGTATTCCTTTTGCGGCAGTACGCCGTAATCGCTGCGCAGCTTTCTGATAAATTCCCTCTGGGATTTTTGGTAATCCAGAAAGCCCTTCACCATAAAAAGCACAATAAATCCCAGCATTACCGCCGCAAAAATAAGATATTCCATTTAAACTTCTCCCATAATCCTGTTCCTGATAATTTCTGCTTTCCGGTAAATCTCCTCCGGCGCGTCTTTTGTGTAAAACTCTCCCTTTTCATAAAGGATTTTTCCGTGAACCATCGTCATAATCACGTTCTGTTTGCTTCCGCTGTACACAAGGTTCTTGGGGATATTGTTAATCGGCTGCATATTGGGCTGGTGCAGGTCAATCATAACCATATCCGCCAGCTTTCCCTCCGAAAGCATGTCCGCGTCCGCAAGGCCCATGGCATGGGCGCCGTTTACCGTGGCCATTTTCAGCACTTCCATGGCGTCAACTGCCGCCGCATCCTTTTCCCGAAGCTTCCCTAACGCAGTAACAAGAAACATTTCCCGGAACATATCAAGACAGTTATTGCTGGCCGGTCCATCGGTTCCGATTGCCACCCTGACGCCGGCCTTTAAATAATCCGTTACAGGGGCAATCCCGCTGGCAAGCTTGCTGTTAGAGCCCGGATTCGTCACCGCATAGAGTCCTTTCTCCTTCATAATAGCGATATCTTCTTTTGTCACGTGGACACAGTGAAATCCGCCTCCGCCGTAATCGAACATCCCAAGAGAGTCAAGGAACGCCACAGGCGTCATGCCGCACCTCTCCTTACAGCCGATAACCTCGCCCTCGGTCTCCGCAAGGTGGGCAAAAACCGGAGCCTTATACTTGTGTGCCAGAGCGGCGATTCTTTCAAGCAGCTCCCGGGAGCAGGTGTACTCTGCGTGGAAGCCAAGAATATAGGACTGCAGAGGGCTTCCGGCGTTCAGCTTTTGATACATCTCCTCCAGCATCTCCACAGACTGGCTGAAATTATTCGCACCTCCCACCTGCACACACCGCATACCCATCTCGTCAAAGGCATCGGCAATTGATTCCGGCGTCAGGTACATGTCGAATACTCCGGTAATCCCGCTGGTGAGATATTCCAGAATCGCCAGCTTTGACAGTTCATAAACGTCCTCCGCCGTCATTTTGGCTTCCACAGGGAAAATCCTGTTGTTCAGCCACTCGTTAAGAGGCAAATCGTCCGCATAGGAACGCAGGAGCGTCATTCCCGAGTGGGTATGCGCATCCTTAAAGCCGGGCATCAGGAGATTGCCCTTACAGTCAATTTCCCTGTCCCATACCTGACCGCCTGCCGGCGCTTTATCTGTCCTGTCCGGCGCCGGCCTCCCGGAGAGATTTCCGGCGTCGGGCAGAGGGTCTGCCATTTTGTTTCCTGCGCCGTCCTGACTTTCTCCCACATAGAGGATTTTTTCATCCTGAATATGGACTTCCCCTTCAAATATTTCCCGATTTTCCTCCATAGTGAGGATTTTTGCATTATAAAATCTGATGTTCATGCGTTCTCCGTTCCGAAATCTTTTCTTTCATAAAATAGCATAAACCGGATATCTGATTCCGCCCTTTTGGTTCTTCTTTCAAATATTCAGATTCTCCGGCCCAAATCCCTCCGGCAGAAGCTCCCTTAAAGTAAACGCCTGGTAATCCTGCTCGCTTTTTGCCACGATAACAACAAAATTATCGGCGTCCGCAAACTCCCGCATTACCTGCCTGCACACGCCGCAGGGAAAAGCGTACTGAGTGATGCCGCCTTCAGGGCTTCCAACCACCGCAATTGCCTTAAATCGCCGCCATCCCTCGCTGACTGCCTTGAATACGGCAGTTCTTTCCGCACAGACAGTGGGCGTATAGGCAGCATTTTCAATGTTGCAGCCGGTGTAAATTCTCAGCTCGTTGGTCAGCACCGCCGCCCCCACCATGTAGCCAGAGTAAGGAGCATATGCCTTTTTTCTTGCTTCCATGGCTGAGCGGATAAGCTCAGCCACCGGTATGCCGTTCATTTTTGATGCATCCATTTCTCATCTCTCCGAATCATATGATAACTTGTCCCTGTCAGACAAATGCCGCAATCGACTCTGTAATCAGCTTCCTGAAAAGCGGAGCCGCGTTATTGGACGCTTCCTGTACTTCTTCATGGGTAAGGGGGTTGTCCGTCATTCCGGCAGCCAGATTCGCCACGCAGGAGATTCCGCATATTTTCATTCCCATATGGTTGGCGGCAATGGCTTCCACTACCGTACTCATTCCAACGGCATCCGCGCCCAGGGTGCGAAGCATCTTAATTTCCGCCGGAGATTCAAAGGACGGTCCGGTAAGCTGTACATAGATACCTTCGTGCAGAGGAATATCGCACTCTTTTGCCGTTTTGCGGATGATTTCCAAAAGCTCCGGGTTATAGACCTTGCTCATATCCGGGAAACGCACTCCCAGCTCGTCAATATTTGCCCCCACCAGCGGATTAGGCGCAAAGCAGGAAATATGGTCTTTAATGAGCATAAAGCTGCCTGCGGAAAAGGAGGGATTAATCCCGCCGGAGGCATTGGTCAGAAACAGTATCTCAGCGCCCATCATTTTCATAAGACGGGCGGGAAGAACCACGTCCGAAATCGGATACCCCTCGTAATAATGCACTCTTCCTTTCATGCACACCACAGGTACGCCCTTCACATAGCCGAAAATAAACTTCCCGGCATGTCCCGGAACCGTGGATACCGGAAAATCCTTAATTTCGCTGTAATCAATCTCCGCTTTTACATCCATGGTATCCGCATAATTTCCAAGCCCGGAACCAAGCACCAGCGCCACCTTCGGCGTCAGGGGAATCCTGTCTTTTATGCTCTCATAACATTTTACTACTTTTTCGTATACCTGATTCATACCGACCCTCCATAAATATTTGTAATTGTTTTTTTCATCATAACAGATAGGGTAAGGGGTGTAAACACCTTTGCCGCATTTCTATTTTATCATTCTGTCTCCCAAACGGCAAGCGGACAGCCGCCCGCCGTTTGCGGGCCGCCGAAAATATTTTTCAAAATCATAGAACCACATACAAGCCGCCCACATATGATAAACCATAAAACAAAATAATTTTTGGAGGCAATATCATGAGTGATTTAACAGCTACTGGCTGCGGATGTGGCACCAGCAATGTGAGCAATGGATGTGGGTGCAACTCCATCATCTGGATTATCCTTTTACTTTCCTGCTGCGGCGGATGCGGCGGCAATGGATTCGGCGGTCTGTTCGGCGGCAACTCCGATAACGGATGCTGCGACAGTCTCATCTGGATTATCCTCCTGCTGTGCTGCTGCGGAAACGGCAACGGCAATAGCGGCTGTGGATGCGGATGCTAATCTAAACGATTGACTTCTCTTATCATGTCTGGAAAGTAGGCTCCGAAAAGGGCCTACTTTTCTGCATATCGGACACTTTAAAAACATAAAATATTAAAACCGGTGGGAAGGAGCAGTTATGGATTCAAATGAGCACAACAAAGTCATTGCATTTGACACTCTCTTTTGCACCAATCATATACAGATGTTAAAGGTTCTTTTGCCTTACATGAATCATCAAATGCAGAAATCAATGGCTGTTTATATAAAATTTCTGGAATTAAACTACACCATTGACTATTTCAGAAAGCACCCTTATCCTCTCTGCGGCTGCATGCAGAAGGAAGATTCGCCGGATATTTTCAAAATGTGCTCGGAGCTTGCCCCTTACTGCACGGAGAATGAAAAAAAGCAGTTAGAGCAGATAAAAAATATTCAGCAGGGAATGAATATGTACAAAGAAATGTCGCAGACCATGGATATGATGAAGGATTTTATGCCGGACGCGGCCTCTTTTATGAGCAGCTTCGGAGGCGGGAACGCTTTCTTCTCCGACGAGGGGACGGGAGAAGGCGCCTCTGAAAATAACGCCGATTCGGACAAAAGCGGCAAAACCGGCGGCGCAGGCGGCTTTGACCTGATGAACATACTGATGAATATGCTCACACCGGAGCAAAAACAAATGTATGAAATGTTTGGAGGAAATCAACATGCAGAATGATTGGATGCAGGACGAATCCTTAAAAGATATTGAGCCTTATAAGCTGGAATTTCTTCAGGCTCTCGTTTTCGAAAGCAGTAATCTGAGAAAAGAGCAGATGCTTCCTTTTCTGATGGCGGTTGCCAAACGGGGACAGGAAAAGAAGGTTTCCTTCTCCGATAAGGAAATCGACGCTGTCGTAGCGGTACTTCGGAAACACGCTTCGCCTGACGAAATCGCAAAAATCGAAAAGGTAATGGCAATGCGCTCCCGCAGATGAAACGCGCTAAGCGGTCATCAGGGAGATTTAAAAGGGCGGACGGACACTTTCACGGTATCCGGCCGCCCTCTGCTTTTTATTTCATAACAATATTCACAATTCTGCCCGGCACATAAATTTCCTTCACAATGTTTCCGGTCAGCTTTTCGGCAATCACTTCTTTTGCCCTGGCAATCACGGCGTCCTTTTCTTCCTCCCTCGCAATATCAAGGGTGGCTCTGGTCTTTCCGTTAATCTGCACGGCAATTTCAATGGTGGCCTCTACGGTTTTCGCCTCGTCATACTCCGGCCATACGCTCTGGTAAATCCTTCCCTCAAAGCCCGCTTTCTGCCAGATTTCCTCGGTGATATGAGGCGCCACAGGATTAAGCAGCACAAGCAGGGTCTTAAATTCTCCCTTTGTAACCGCATTCTTCCGGTAAAATTCATTGATAAGCGCCATCATGGCCGCAATGGCAGTATTGTATTTCAGGCTCTCGAAGTCGCCGCTGACCTTCTTGATGGTCTGGTGCATTTTAATTTCCAAATCTTTGGAATAGCCTTCTTCCTGTGTGAGGATATCCTGCAGTTTCCATACCCTCTCAAGAAATCTGCGGCAGCCCTTCACGCCGTCCTCGCTCCAGGCGGCGGAAAGCTCAAAGGCGCCGATAAACATTTCATAGGTACGGAGCGTGTCCGCGCCGTATTCTCTCACAATATCGTCAGGGTTCACCACGTTCCCCCGGGATTTGCTCATCTTTTCTCCGTTAGAGCCCAAAATCATGCCGTGAGAGGTTCTCTTTGCATAGGGCTCGGGACAGGAAACCACTTTTTCATCGTATAAAAATCTGTGCCAGAATCTGGAATAGAGAAGGTGCAGTGTGGTATGCTCCATACCGCCGTTATACCAGTCCACGGGCATCCAGTAGTCAAGGGCTTCCTTACTTGCCAGCGCTTCTTTATTCTCAGGGTCGATATAACGCAGGAAATACCAGGAAGAACCTGCCCACTGAGGCATGGTGTCCGTTTCCCTCTCTGCCGGCCCGCCGCAGTTTGGACAGGTGGTTCTTACCCAATCCGTCATGGAGGCAAGAGGGGATTCCCCCGTATCCGTAGGCATATAGCTCTCCACTTCGGGAAGCTCCAGAGGAAGCTCGCTTTCAGGGACAGGCACGTAACCGCATTTTTCGCATTTCACAATGGGAATGGGCTCGCCCCAGTAACGCTGTCTGGAAAATACCCAGTCGCGCAGCTTAAAGTTGGTCTTTGCATGGCCGATTCCCTTTTCCGTCAGGAAATCCGTAATCTTCTTCTTGGCCTCCGTTACGGAAAGACCGTTTAAGAAATCGGAATTCACCAGAGTTCCCGTCTCCACATCGGTAAACACGGCTTCATTTACGTCTACCGGACTCCCGGCGACCACCTCGATAATGGGCATGTTGAATTTCTTTGCAAATTCCCAGTCGCGCTCGTCGTGAGCCGGTACCGCCATGATGGCTCCCGTGCCGTAGGACATCAGGACATAATCGGAAATCCACACCGGAATTTCCTTTCCGTTTACGGGATTTAACGCAGACAGACCTTTCAGCATAACGCCTGTCTTGTCTTTTGCCAGCTCTGTCCGCTCGAAATCGGATTTTCTGGCCGCCATTTCCCTGTAGGAAACCACCTCGTCCCAGTTTTCGATATCCGAACGGTATTTATCAATAAACGGATGCTCAGGGCTCATAACCATATAGGTAACGCCGAACAGGGTATCCGGCCTTGTGGTGTAGACGGTCATTTTGTCCTCTTTATCCTTTAAGATAAAGTCCACCTCCGCGCCGGTGGATTTCCCAATCCAGTTTCTCTGGGAAACCTTTACCCGCTCCACGTAATCCACCATGTCAAGCCCTTCCAGAAGCTTGTCCGCGTATTCAGTGATTTTCAGCATCCACTGGCTCTTTACCTTTCGGACCACCTCGGAACCGCAGCGCTCGCAGACGCCGTTTACAACCTCCTCGTTTGCAAGTCCTATCTTACAGGAGGTACACCAGTTGATGGGCATTTCCGCTTTATATGCCAGACCGGCATGGAAAAGCTTTAAGAAAATCCACTGCGTCCATTTATAGTATTCCGGGTCAGTGGTGTTTACTTCCCTCTCCCAGTCAAAAGAATAGCCAAGAGAGTGGAGCTGGTTTTTGAAGTGCTCCACGTTGTTTTTGGTGACAATTTTGGGATGAATGTGGTTTTTAATAGCGTAATTTTCCGTGGGGAGTCCGAACGCGTCCCATCCCATGGGATAAAGGACGTTATAACCCTGCATTCTTCTTTTTCTCGCCACAATATCAAGCGCCGTATAGGGCCGTGGATGGCCTACATGCAGTCCCTGTCCCGAAGGATAGGGAAATTCAACCAGTGCGTAATATTTTGGTTTGGAGTAGTCTTCAGAGGTCTGAAACGCCTTTTCATCGTCCCAGATTTCCTGCCATTTTGTCTCCACTTCTCTGTGATTATATGGTACTGCCATTTTTCCCTCATTTCTGCGCAAGGCTCTCTGCGCATGTTTTCTTTCCGCAAGTCAGTAACTTTGCCGCGCACATACCGGACTTTTGTCCTCTGTACCGCTTCAATTCCTGATTTTACCTATATTATGGCAAAAAGTCAATAACCTCGTTCAGTCCGTAGCCTTCCGCATACTGAATCGTAATACTGTCCCCCACCTTATATTTTACTATCTTTATCAACTGCGGGTCGGCCATATTGATGTCAAAGATATCTTCCTGATTTTCCAGGCAGATATAATAATGGGTATTTCCCTCAAGAACCACCGGAGAAATGCTTTCTATTTTTCCGGTAACGCTCTTTCCCGTGCCGACGATATCGCTCACAATGCCGTTGGTGCTAAGGAGCTGGGTATAGTTCTTTTCACATTCCTGAACCGTATCCCCGATAGCCACCCACTGGTATTTCTGCACGTTTACCATCGCATATTTTTTCACAAGCCCCGCGCCGTCCTTAAGAGCCATAAAATAGGTAGGCTCGTCCGCAATGTTCAAAAGCAGCGGGAAAGTCGCGCGGTACCCCAGGTTCTGTACCTGCCCTTCCGCCGAGGACATGGCCGAGTCCTCAATCGCACCCTCCACTTTGTAGGAGCGGGTTTCCATGGTTCTCTGGTTCATCAGGACAAATCCCACATTGGACTGGTCTCCGCTGACGCTGGTGATTCCGGTATACACCCACACGTCGTCCTCTAACGCAATATAATTGTATCCGTTGGTGGACTGCAGACAGTCTTTCTGTCCCAGAAGAGAATTCCAGTAGCCGTGCTTTAAAAGTCCCGAATAATCGTACAGGTTAATCAAAAGCTCCGCGGAATAAACCTTGTCAATCCAGTTTGGCACATCCTCCACCGCATAGTCCACGCACTCTCCCGTCTGAGCGTTGCACAAAACCACCCGGCCTATGGTCTGCCCGCCGAAAAGGCCGATATTGAATTTCTTGACGGGACATACCCAGTAAGGCGTCCCCTCCTCGTCTATCTCGAAGAAAACCTGGTCGTCAAAGATATAGGCAGGGAAACGGAACCTCAAATGTCTGTACAGGTTTCTGTTAAAGTATTCCCCTTTTGAGTAGCGAATCCCCTCCGAAAGCTTTACGCATTCCGTGTTCTGGGTGGTCATATCAATCAGGATATAAGCGGGTATGCCGTTTTTCTGATTGGTAAGCCATTTGATGGGAATGGAAATCCTGTATTTGCTTCTGAAACGAGAAGCGAAAAAGATA
>CAMSTM010000117.1 GCA_947063675.1 uncultured Lachnospiraceae bacterium
CGGATATAATCTATCATTTCCTTATTAGCTTTCCCGGCCCTTACAATCAATGGATGGAACGGTTTGGTGATATAATCCACCGCGCCTAACGTAAGCCCGCGCTCCTCGTTTTCGATATCGGAAAGGCTTGTAATCAATATGACCGGGACACTCTGCGTAATGACTTCTTCCTGCAGTTTTTTCAGCAATGTAAACCCGTCCATTCCCGGCATAATCACATCCAGCAAAATCAGGGAATAATCGCCTGAACCGGCCAGAGCCAGTCCTTCGTCCGCCGTGTGAGCGAGCGTGATATCATAGTCGTTTTCCAAAATTTTTTTCAACTGAGCCGCCTGCAAAAGGCTATCGTCAACAATCAATATTTTTTCCATATTTTCCCTCATTTCCGCATCACATTTTTCTGCATTTGCAAACTTTCCAGAGAATTTGTACTCATATCTCATGCATACCTTTTGAAATTATACATAAGTAAGATATGTTTTGCAAGCGCAAATCGGGTGTAAATTCACGAAAATGGATTATGCGGTAAATAAGTCGGGAAAACTTCGAAATAATGAAAATATTTTAACTGACTTTCCCTGCAGTTTCCGCCGCCGGCAGTTCCTTTTCCAGGAACTATTTTATGCAGGGATTGTTTTTCACAGGTATCCACACCTCATACTGCGCGTTCTGCGGGTCCGGATTCAGGTAAACCTCAATATCGGGGGCGTTGGCATATTCATACCCGGAGGCGGGAAGCCACTCTGTTATAATGCGCCGTTCCAATTCCTGTACCGACTGGTTTGTTCCCGTTCCGGAAAAGATTGCCCAGGTAGATGCAGGCACGGTATATTCTTCAAATTCCCCCCTTGCCTTTGTACTGGAAACAGCAATAAAATATTTCCATTGTTCCTCGTCACTACAGGCGCTCACGCCTAAAAGCCCCATTGGCGGCGTATCCATCATTCCTGCCAGCTTCTGTATTGTTCCGTTTACAGACGCCTCCTGCCACATCGCCGGCACAACCTTAAAATTATTTTCGATTTCCTTATCAAGCGGCGCAGACACGCCAATAATGCGGAATGCTTCTTTTGTCTCAATTCGATAATTCATTTCTGTCGCTCCTTTCACAGCAATTTTAAACACAATGGGAGAAAAAGATTTCACTGGTACGCCTCCGCCTTTCACAGCCGACGGGGCTATCCCGTGAAAAGACTGGAACGCTCTGTTAAATGCCGTCGGAGAACGGTAGCCGTACTTTTCTGCAATATCGATAACCCGTTCATTTCCGCCCTGCAACTCTACCGCTGCCAAAGACATTTTTCTTCTTCGGATATACTCTGCCAGAGAGATGCCCGCCATATACGTAAACATCCTCTGATAGTGATAGGCGGAGCAGCAGGCAATCCGTCCAAGCTGTTCATAATCAATTTCTCCTGTCAAATGTTCCTCAATATAATTCATGCTCTGGTTTAATTTATCGACCCATTCCACGGGCTGCCTCCTTATCCGCACACATTGTGCTTTCCAGACCTGGGTTTGTTTTTATTATTATAAGACTTATTTTTAAACTTTTCCTCTCTATTCCTGCACAAAAAAGAGAGCTGTAACCGTTGCCGCCGAAGCTTTAAAAAATGACTATTTTTCTAAAATCAGAGTAAGATTTTCCGGCGAATTATCCGCCTGAAGGAATTCCGCAAAGCGAGCCGTCTCTCCTGCAATCGTTTCCCTCATTTCATCGTCCGGCCTGATGCCCGGCTCCCACCACCAGCTTTTAATGACAAATTCTCCCGCCCGGCGAACCGGCTGCGGCTCAAACCGCGCAACAAACCGCCCGTTATATAATACCGGCAGCACATAATAGCCGAATTTTCTTTTGGCCGCAGGAGTATACACTTCCCACCGGTATGAAAAATCAAACAGCACCTCCAGCATATTCCTGTCCCACATCATATTGTCCAGAGGCGCAAGAAATCTGGCATAGCTCTCTGACGGCTGATACTTCAGGCACTCATAAAAATCCTCTGAGACATAAAAAGGTTCCCCGATTCCCTCCACCTGTATTTCCCGGACTCTGTTTTTTTCAGCCAGTCTTTGAATGGCGGCGCTCCGCACCTCGTTTTCACCAAGGAAATGCCCCTGCCAGCCTCCTCCTCTTTTGTTCCACAGAAAGCCTACGCTCTGAATTCTTCTCTCCGTATACCATTCCAGAAATTCTTCTATTGTCATGTCAGGCGCGCATACCCGGCTCCGTTCTCCCAACACCCGCTCCGTCAAATCAAAATACTTCTGCGTCCCGTGTTTATCCGCCACACACAGTTCACCGCTGTTAAACAGGTAGTCAAGCGCCGCGCTGGATAATTTCTTATGCCCCCACCGGCTTTCCCGCACTTCTCCGATGGAAATATCCTTCGTTCCCGTCCTGCCGTTTCCTGCCACAAAAGCCCTGACATCGTCCAGTATATCCATCACCCCCGTCTGATTGCGGTATTTCAGAGTGGAAACCGTGCGCTTCTGGTTTTCCTTCCTTACCAATCCGAAACGCGGGAAATCCCCGGCCTCGTAAATACACATTTCCTTGTCGAATCCGTCAACCAGCGTATTCTCCTGATATAACAGATGATAAAGAATTTCTTCCCTGTAATCCGCAACCCTTGCCTGCAGTACCAAATCGGCGTTCCTTGCCGCCACGTTTAATGGGTCGTACTGGATACTGTGAATCCGCCGCATTATCTTCTCTGCGCCGCTTTTCCCGGACAGCGCTTCCGCACCATCAAGGTTATGATAACGGCACAGCATTTTTCCTGCTTCTTTCTTTGAATATTGTTCCATCGTCTCCCTCTTTTCTGTGACTTTATTATGTCATAGTCCATTCCATTAAGCAAATTTTTCATCATCAATTTTTCCGGGCCGATTTCCCGCTGACATACACCGCTGATTTATGCTATAATATTTTACAGAATCCCATGAGGGAGAGTTTCAGGCAAACCGGTATTTACAGGGGTGAAAAAATGGATTTGAAATATATGCAGATGACCGACAGGGATTTTGTGATGGGAATTGATTCTCACGTAAATGAATTACAGTATAAAAATCGTGTCTGTACAAAAACCGGATATATCATATGGGATAACGGCAGGCGCGCAGGGCTTCTGCACTATTCCGTTTTATGGGACAATCTTCCCTTTCTCAATCTCATTTATGTGGCGGAAACGCACAGAAAGAAAGGAATCGGGTCGCAGGCACTGAAATTATGGGAGGAAGATATGAAGGCGCAGGGCTATAAAATGGTTCTCCTGTCAACACAGGTGGACGAAAGCGCGCAGCATTTGTACAGAAAAACAGGTTATATCGACTGCGGAGCCCTTTTGATGAACGGCACGCCGTTTGAGCAGCCAATGGAAATGTTTATGAGGAAGATACTTTAAATATCTTCCCCGTTACTTTCGGCAATCCTCTCTGATAAAGGGATAGCAGGCTTTAGTTTCTGTCAGAGCATTTTCATTTATTCTCCCTTGCGGGTATATAATTCACATTGCGAACAAATCGTCAAGCGTGATTACCGACTGGATATTTTCTGCGTAAGAATTCCCCACCAGCCCATAAGTCGTGACCAGCGTCGGATAGACTGCATACTTTGTCCCTGTCATCAGTACCAAATCATTAATCTTGTTTCTGATACTTCTGTCCACCTTTTCCGTTACGGTATACTCCGAACCGGAATATTTCATCTCACATAAATTTATTACCTGGTCTTTTCTTATGATTAACAAGTCTATCTGCGAGCCAAATATCCCTTTATCCGGGTCCGCCTTGCAGTACCAGGAATTTACTTCCGTATACACGCCTGATATTCCCAGCTTCATTTTAATCTGTTCTATATGTTCCATGCATACTCTTTCAAATGCAAGTCCCATCCAGGCATTTACTGCCGGCGTATTGATTTGATTCGACCAAAAACGGGTATCGGCAGGAATATTTTCTAAAAATTTGAAATGAAACAATGTAAAGCAGTCAATCAGCTGATACACCGCATTTTTCTTTTTCATCCCTACAGCATAATACCGCCTTATAAAGCCGCAGCTCTCCAATTCCTCCAATTTCAACGTCAGGTCGCCCGAATTTGTAATGCCGGAGGCATTTATCAGTTCTTCCCTTGTCATTCCGGCCTTCTTCCGTCCCAGTGTTTCAATTATCTTTACATAGACGGCCGGATGCTTAAACGCAGACGCATACAGATATTTAAATTCTTCTTTTAAAGGCGCATTCCCTGCAAACAATGTATTGTCAATATTTTGCGGAAGGCTGAGACCTTTCTTTAAAAATCCCCAGTAATAGGGAACGCCGCCGAAAATCATATAATACTGTAAAATCTGATTTCTGTTCAATGCCAGGCCGGCTGCCCTGACATACTCCTCGCATTCTTTCAGCGTGAAAGTCTGCAAATGAATCTGTTCTGTTAACCGGTTATATAAACCGCCTTTATTGTGAACCACTTTAGATAACATCCATGACGTGGCCGACGCGCATACAATCAGTATTACATCTTTTCTCGCCGAAGCGAAGCCGTTCCAGAAGTTTTCTATGGCTGCAAGAAGGTCGCTTTTCTGCGTATCCATCCAGGATAGCTCATCAATAAAAATCACTTTTCTTTTTTCCTTTGACTGCCTTATCAGGTCTTTAAGCCCTTCAAATGCTTCCAGCCAGTTCACCGGCCTGCGTGCCACAACGCCGCCTGCCTCTTTTAAAGAAGATAAAAACGCAAATAATTGCTCCTTTATTCCGCTCTCCGACAGACCTGCATGCTGAAATGTAAAACGATAGCCAAAAAATTCCCGTATTAAAAATGTTTTCCCGACTCTCCTCCGCCCGTATACTGCCACAAAATGTGATTTATTATCCTGTAATACTGAATCCAGTAATTCTATTTCTTTCTCACGTCCTGTCAGCATTTTAAACTCCTTATTTTTTACTTAATCTTATTCTTTGATAAACATTAAGTAAGGTTTAACATTGTCACTCAAACAAATTAACAGATAAAACAATTATATTTTACTTAATCTTTCATTTTAACAAAGATTAAGTAGAGTATAATCACCTTTTGCACATATCTACCGTTTCACAAACTTTCTGTCAAAAATTATTTTCAGGCAGATAAGCATAAATAAACCGATTACCGTCATCGCTCCCGCCGCAGCCAGAATGCCTGTTTTTAAGCTGATAAAGCCCGCCGACAAAAGTATGGAGCATCCTTTCGGGAGCCAGGTGAAAAACCATAAAGAGCGCTGTCGGTATGATTATTGTAAATACGGTGCCAAAATGGGGCCGGCAGATGTTCTGAAGAATCCCCCTGAATAAGATTTCTTCTGCAATTGCTGAGAAGATTGACATTATGGAAAGAAATAAAATATTAGCATTAACCACTTCCGCCGTTTCCCATCTTCCGTTCAATATCAGCTGCACCAGACTAACCGCATTAAAAAAAGAGAGTCCGATTCCGGTCAGGATAGACAGTATTATCTGGAGCCGTGTATTTTTTCCGGGAGCAAAATTTATATATCCGTTTTTCCTGTTTATATATAAAGCAATCAGACCCATTATCAAAGCAGGCATAATCATTACGATATATGTATTTTGAAAGGATAATATAGCAGAAGTCTGTAATAAGACAAACCAGAGAAAAGCCAGGCCAATACACCGTAAAATTGCCGAAATCTTCATATCACTTTCCCCCAAATGTTCATGAATTTAATGCAAGGACACTTCCCTAAAACTGTTTTTTAGAAAAGTGCCCCTGCCATACCCTGCTTAGAATCTATGCTTCATATAAAATTTTAATACAGCTTCGCTCCCGCCGGAATGTGGTCGTCCACCAGTAAAAGATGCAGGCCTTCCCGGCCATTTTCCTCATGTACCGCGGAAATCAGCATCCCTTCGGAATCAATTCCCATCATCTTTCTTGGAGGCAGATTTACGATGGCAATCGCGGTCTTTCCAATCAGCTCCTCCGGCTCGTAATACTCGTGAATCCCGCTTAATATCGTGCGCTTTTTCTCTGTTCCGTCATTTAACGTAAACATTAAAAGCTTCTTGCTTTTTGGAACTGCCTCGCAGGCTTCAATCTTTACCGCCCGGAAATCGGACTTGCTAAAGGTCTCAAAATCTACGGTTTCCTCAAAAAGAGGCTCAATTTTGACGTTTGAGAAGTCAATCTTCTCAGAGGTTTTTTCCTCTGCGGATGCCGGATTCTCAGCCTTTTTACTGCTGTCGGAACCGCCAGGCGTTTTCATCGTCGGGAACAGTCACGCAGTCAATCCACCTTAGTCCAAATAAGAGCAACTGCGCTTATTCACTTGGTTTTCACCATATAACATCAATCCACACTAGTCCACCAAAGTCCATGAATTTGATATCTTTTTGATGTATTTTCTTTCTTTTGATGTCAGGTACATTTCAGGAATCGCCCCTCCCAAGGACTTCTTCCTAAAAAATATCACTATTCTTTTCCAGAGCTTTAATTGCTTCCATTTTCTTCGTATCTGTTGCCTCTGCATATATATCCATCGTGGTTTCTATATTTGCATGTCCCATGATACTCTGAATCACCTTGAGATTTGTTTCATTTTCACAAAACCTCGTGCAAAATGTGTGCCTGATGTGGTGACATGAAAAATGGGGAATCAATACCGGGCGTCTGCCCTCCCGTTTTGCCTTAATAATTTCTTCCGCGTTGTAGGCTTCATATATCCGTTTAATTGCATGGTTGATTACATTCGGCTTATGAATAATTCCATCCTTATTGCAGAAGATAAAACCACTCATCCCATCAACAACCTGTACATTAAAACCGCTTTCTTTCTGCGCTTCATACTCATCCCGAAAAGCCTTCTCAACAGCTTCCATCATCGGTATGATACGCACCCCGGCATTAGTTTTGGGTGTGGAGATATGAAATTCACTTTTCCCATTCTCCATTACCCGGTAAATCGCTGCATGATTAATACTGATAGTCTTATTATCGTAGTCTAAATCCTCCCAACGCAGACCTATCATTTCTCCGATGCGGCATCCGGTTCCGAAAAGAGCTGTGAATAACGGCAGCCAATGACAATACACCGGGCTCTCAGCTATGTAGTTCAAAAATGCCCTCTGCTGTTCCAACGTAAGTGCATGCCTGATGCCTTTATTCTTCCCGTCTTTCTTCTTTATCTCTGCCATTACACCACTTGCCGGATTATTACGTATCACATCATCCCTGACCGCCATCTGAAAGGTTGGGTGCAAAACAGTATGGATATTATCCAGCGTATTTGCCTGCAATCCCATTTCGTTCAACAGTGAGTAGTAAAAAAATCTCACATCGGAATATTTTATATCATTAATAATCCTTTTTCCGAACGTGTCCCTGACATAATGGTCATACATATACTTGTAATTTACCCTTGTATGTTCCTTTAAGTCATACTTTGTTGATATGTACCTGTCAAAAGCGTAGTTTAATGTTGTCTTTCCGCTGCAATAGCTTTCCAGACCGTCAAGCTGGTCACGAACAAGAGCTTTTTCCTTCTCCCTTAACTCCATCAGGTCATTCGCATATACAACGTGTCTTTTCCCGCTTGGGTCAGTGTATTGGTAGATATACCTTTTGTCGCTTTTCCTTTGGCTCTCACCCTTCCTTAATACTCTGCCTTTTAAATCTTTCCGTGATTTTGACATGATGCACCACCTTCCTTTTTAAACAGAAAGAGGTCACAAATGCCATTACCCGTTCTTTTCCTTTTCTTCCTGCTCACGCAGTTTGTTAAATCCCTGAACGAGTGTCTGTGTTATGGTCAGATTATGATTGCTGGCATATTCTGTTATGTCTGTATGCTCGCCTTTCGTGAGGCGGATAAAAACGCCTTCACTTCTCGGGTTTTCCAATCTCGGTCTGCCCGTCCTTGCCACCCGCCATCACCTGCCTTTCATAATCTCACTAATATCATACTACTTGTATATCAAAAAGTCAATCATTTTTTGATATACAACAATTTGTCACCTCTGTACTGTCCAAACCTATACATGAAAAGATTCCAGATATTCTTCAAAAATTGACACACTCACAAGGGTAATACGGTTAATCTTATACACCGCATGAGCTTCCTGCGCCAGTTTCATAAAACTGTGCTTACTCATTGAATATCTTTCCGCTCCTTCATCATATCTGATGAAATCACTCTTTTTAACTTTCGCTTCCATCCCTGACCTCCTTCCTTAAGACAATTTTTTTTCCCTTACTGCGTTTTGGCATATCTTCCAATAAAAACATATTCCATAATGGTATATGCTTTTATTGAAAGATATAAAAATCCATACAGGTGACAGCTCATTACACTGCCCACATCGGTCTTGCACCGTCACTTAAACTGACCGGATTCCTCCGGAAGTATCATTATCAAAAATATGCCTCATCGCCCCGTGTAACTGCTACACATTTTGCCCGACATCTTACCGCTCCCCGCCTTAACTTCAATACTATTTTTCAATATTTCCTCGTATACACCTCCATCCGAAAACAGAAACAGGCTTCTCTCCGCGTGTCCGCATAGTGGCTCCGCATATCCCACACGTCCTGTATGCATTAACCTATGAAATTGTCAATGTACATTGGATAAATCTTTTGGGGCCTGTCAGCCCAAAAAACATATAATACACCGGCTATCGTATCAGTGGATTTATATGCTTTATAAGAATGACAGCGCTCATTTATTTTCACTTAAATACGGGCCGAACTCCTTTATAATAAGCCGGATTATTTCCTTCTGGCTTTCCGAACAAATCTCTGCAACTTCCCTTAAACATTTCAGCTGCTCCTGCGTCATGGAATTTTGAAACCTGCCGGGACCTTTCATAAGATAAAATCCCCCGCCATACCCCTGCTTGCTCATTAACGGAAGCTCCTCATTTATGATTTCAAAATCCCGCCTTATGGCCTTTTTCCCAACGCCATACCTCTGCATCAGCTCCGGAACCGTTAATTTTTTCCCTGACAGAAGCATACGCTCAATCTCTTTGCGTCTCTGAAATGCATTGTCTAACATACTTCACCCCCTTCCCTGCGTAAATTAACTTTTCAAGTGCTCCTATTGTAAAAAAAGTAACTTCCCCTCTGGGGGAACCTTTCTGAAAAAGCCTCCTTCTTTTCGGCAAAGCAGAAAACCGGAGTGAAACAAATACAATAAATAAACCCCTTAAATAAGCAGCAATCCCTCCTTGACTCACACCTTTTCTGCTGATAAAATAATTTTGGATAAATCTATTAAAAATTTTTAGCTGCTATCGTAGTTCCGAATATCCCCGGAGCTCCTTTAGCAGCTTTTTTTACTGGCGATTTCTCTTCTTTTTCTACCGCTTACCAGAATAGCAAGCACTGCCTGTGTTCCCACACAGGCCACAAAATACTGAACTCCCCCTCACGGGAAAGCCCAGCATTTTGATAAACAGGGGGAAATCCCCCTGACCCCCTTTTTACAAATTAAAACCAACACACACCACCTTCAAAATCAGGAAAGGAACCATACCCATGCCAAACCGTACAAGGACAAATGAACTGAAAATCTTCTTAAACGATGACGAGAAATATATCCTCGAACGCAAATTTCTCCAATCCGGGATGCAGAGCAAATCCGCTTTCATCCGCCACCTGATACTATATGGATACGTATATGAAGTAGACTACTCCCACCTTCAGGAATACAACTCCGCCCTTGCCAGAATCGGAAATAACTTAAACCAAATCGCCAGACGCATAAACACTACCGGAAACATATATAAAGATGACATCGACGAAGTAAAGGAGCTCATGGAAAAAATATGGCATACACAAAAATCCATGCTATCACAGCAACCGTTAATAAAGCAGTAGACTACATATGCGACCCTGATAAAACAGATGATTCCATCCTGATTTCCTCCTGCGGATGCAGCCCCCAGACAGCCTCTTTTGATTTTGAATTCGCCCTGTCCAAAACCAGCCGGGCTGACAAAAATAAAGCTTACCATCTTATCCAGTCTTTTTTCCCCGGAGAGGTAAGCTATGAAGAAGCCCATCAGATAGGAAACGAGCTTGCTGAGAAACTTCTTCAAAATAAATATTCTTATATTGTGTCCACACACATTGATAAAGGACACATACATAACCATATAATTTTCTGCGCTGCTGATAACATTGACCATAAAAAATACCATGACTGCAAACAAACCTACTACAATATACGGAAGCTCAGCGACAACCTGTGCCGTGACCACAACCTGTCCGTCATCCCCGATTCCAACAGAAAAGGGAAATCTTATAAAGAATGGATGGAAAACCAAAATAATCATTCATGGAAATATCAGGTAAGAGCGGATATCAATGACTCCATAAAAAAGGCCTCCACCTATGAAAAATTTCTGGAAATCATGGCGTCAAAAGGCTATGACATTGAAAACTCAGGCTTCCATAATTCAGGTAAATACATCAAATTCCGCCCCCAGGGCCAGAAATACTTTGTCCGCGGCCGGGAAAAAACTCTGGGAAAGGATTATACAAAAGAGCGCATCCGGGAGCGGATAGAAAACAAAGGACAGGAACTTGCTAATAAAATGCTCCATTCCAGAGGAATCCATAATATCATCGATACCTCCGCCGATGAAAAATACGCCAATAATGCCGCCCTGCAGAAATGGGCCGACAAACAAAATCTCAAACTTGCCGCACAGGCATACGCCTCCATGGAGCAGCTGGGATTACACTCCATGGAAGAACTTGAAACACGGCTTGCCACCCTTTCAGAGCAGTCTTCAACGGCCAAAACCAAAACTGTTTCGCTGGAAAAGAAGCTCCGCCGCCATGCGCTGATTCTGAAATATGCGGAACAGTATGCCGAGAACCGCCCCTTCCATACCAGATACACAAAAGCCCAGAATAAAGAATCCGTTTTCAGAAAATATGAATCAAAACTGATTCTCTACGACGGCGCCAAAAATGAATTGAAACGCTTCGGGCTTGAGCCTTCCAAAGTCAATCCTGATGATGTACGTAGGGACTATCAGGAAATGGAAACCCAGCGGAAAATCTTTCTGACAGAATATAAAAATACTGAAAAATCCCTGAAAGAGCTGCAACATCTGAAAGATGTAATTTCCCAATATATGGATTCCGCTCCCATCGAAACGCACCAATTTTCTAAAACTTCGGACAAAAGCAGAGAAACACTATAATTTAAATCCTGTATATATCATAATAAAAACCATTTCGAAAATACACTCACAATAATAGGAAATAAACCTGAAAAAAGATATGTTTATGGGTGGTCATTTGATGAAAATTTCAGATAAATGTAGTGGGCGATGCCAAAAATAATTCTCTGGACGATGAATATACACCAAAAAAATAGAGGCACGAAACACATACGATTTCTGCCTCTATTTTTATTAATATCAGATTGTTTCATTCAAAGCCTTCTCAATATTTAACAAATATAAGATTTTTAAGGATTTATAACTTTCATTCCGAGCTAAGTATATCCATTGCCTCTGTATATATTGCCTGAATTTGGGCATTCTCCCTATTCGCTTCGGCCAGCCGCGCCAGCTCCTCTACCGTCTCTTTCATCTCCAGCAGCTCCTGCTCACAGCTCAGGTTAAACAGACCCTTCGCATATTCTATCTGGAGCTCCACATTACCTTCATTCGCTTCGGCAAGCCGCGAAAGTTCCTCTACCGTCTCTTTTAGCTCCGGCAGCTCCTGCTCACTGCTCAGGTTAACCAGACCATTCGCATAGATTGTCTGGAGCTCCACATTACCTTCATTCGCTTCGGCAAGCCGCGAA
>CAMSTM010000118.1 GCA_947063675.1 uncultured Lachnospiraceae bacterium
CCGGCTCCCGTTCCTATATCAATTAACTTATATTTTTTTTCTGATAAATCTGGCATTGCTTTAATAAGTGAAATGCTGTCTATAAAATGTTTCAACACAACCTCTTCAAAATCTGTTATAGTGGTAAGATTCATAAAAGAATTCCATTCTATTAACACATTATAATATAGAAGAAACTGATTTATTTTTTCATCGTCTACAACCAGTTGAAAGCTCTCCAACCCTTGTTTTAATTTTTCTACATTTCTATCACTTATCGAATTGTCCATAATTTATTTACTATTCTCCTTATTTCTACGATATTGTTCCAGATAAATAAGCAGGACAGAAATATCAGCCGGGGAAACTCCTGAAATACGGGAAGCCTGTCCAACAGAAACAGGATGGAATAATTTTAATTTTTGTCTTGCCTCAAGCCGCAGGCTTGGTACATCATCATAATCGAGAAAAAAAGGGATTTTCTTCTTTTCCATTTTTTTAAACTGTTCTACCTGGCGAAGCTGTCTTTCAATATATCCCTCATATTTTATTTCTATTTCTACCTGTTCAATTACATCAGGCGAAAGCTCTTTTCTCTCTGAATCCAGTTCACTCAATACTTCATAATTAAGCTCCGGCCTGCATAACAATTCAGCAAGATTTGAACCCGTATTCAACTTGGAACTTCCGTGTTTTTCCAGAAAAAGCTGATTATTTTTAGCAGCGCCTACCTTTACATTTTTTAATCTCTGAATTTCCTCTTTAATCTGCTTTTTCTTATTTTCCACATAATCATATCGTTCTTCTGAAACAAGACCGACTCTGTATCCCTTTTCCGTAAGCCGAAGGTCTGCATTATCCTGACGAAGCAGCAATCTGTATTCTGCTCTTGAAGTCATCATGCGGTAAGGCTCGAAATTATCCTTTGTAACCAGGTCATCAATCAAAACTCCTATATAACCTTCCGACCTGTCAATAATAATTTCCTCCTTTCCAAAAACCGACATAGCCGCGTTAATTCCTGCCAGAAGACCCTGGGCCGCCGCTTCCTCATAACCGCTGCTTCCGTTAAACTGTCCCCCGCTATATAATCCTTCAATATCTTTAAACCTCAGCGTAGGATAAAGCTGCCTTGCATCGATACAATCATATTCTATTGCATAAGCATTTCTGACTATTTCACAATTTTCCAGTCCCGGAACAGTCCGATACATTGCTGTCTGCACATCTTCCGGCAAAGATGAAGACATTCCTCCCACATACATTTCATTTGTATGTAATCCCTCCGGCTCGATAAAAACCTGATGTCTTTCTTTATCCGAAAACTTTACCACCTTATCTTCAATAGAAGGACAATATCTTGGACCTGTTCCTTCAATGATACCTGCATAAATCGGAGACCTGTCCAGGTTATTTCTGATAATTTCGTGAGTTTTTTCATTAGTATAAGTAAGAAAACAGGATACCTGATTTATCTGGACATCTTCAGGATTAGTTGAAAAAGAAAAAGGAACTACTTTCTCATCTCCAAACTGTTCTTCCATTTTAGAAAAATCAATGCTTCTCTTATCCATCCTTGCCGGCGTTCCCGTTTTAAAACGTCTCATTTCAATACCCATAGATAAAAGAGAATCCGTCAAATGATTTGCCGCCTGAAGACCGTTAGGTCCCGTATAAGTAATAGCCTCGCCGCACAGACATCTGGCTTTTAAATAGGTCCCGGTACATAAAACAACCGCCTTGCAATTATAAATAATACCTGTAAATGTTTTAACCCCGGTAATCTTTTTTAAAAATCTGCTTTCACATTCTTTTTCTTTAGAATCCTTAATTTCCTCCCAGAGAAGTTCACAAACCTCCGCCTGCTTTACTGTGAGATTTTCCTGATTTTCAAGAACCTTTCTCATCATCCGGCTGTATTCCGCCTTGTCCGCCTGAGCACGGAGAGAATGAACCGCCGGGCCTTTTGAAACATTAAGCATCTTTGACTGAATAAAAGTCTTATCTATATTTTTCCCCATCTCTCCGCCAAGGGCATCCACTTCCCTCACAAGGTGACCTTTAGAAGACCCTCCTATGTTAGGATTGCAGGGCATCAATGCAATACTGTCCACACTCACAGTAAATATTACAGTTTTAAGTCCAAGCCTTGCGCAGGCAAGAGCCGCCTCGCATCCCGCATGTCCGGCGCCAACCACACAAATATCCACATTATTTTCCATACCTTTTAACATCTCTTAAAATCTCCTGGACAATAAATATTCAAAACCTATAAAATAAGAGCCGTTACTTTCCCATACAAAACTTTGAAAAAATCTCATTAATCAAATCTTCTCCCACTTCTTCTCCTGTAATTTTCCCAAGACTTGCATAAGCGTCCATCAAATCAATAGAATAGAAATCCTCCGGCATATTATCTTCAAGACTTGATTTTACATGAGTTAAACTTTCCAGGGATTCCTCTAAAGACTCCTTATGCCTTAAACTGGTAATCATAATTTCACTATCCGATGATATACTCCCTGTAAAAAATAATTTTTTAACTGCATCCTCAAAATCATCTATACCGGTATTCTCTCTGGTAGAAGTCCTTATTATAATGGCATCCCCCTGTCTGTCTTTAAATTGTCTCTCAAAATCCTCCAGAAAAATTTCAGAATTCAAATCAGATTTATTAAACAATATAATACATTTTCTTTCCTGTATCATATCCATTATTTCAAAATCACTTTCATCCAAAGGAACAGAAGAATCAACTACATAGACAATCAAATCAGCTTCTTTCAAATATTTTTTTGCCTTATCAACGCCAATTTTTTCTATAACATCATCTGTAAAACGAATACCCGCAGTATCTACCATATGAAGATGAATATTATCAATCAAAATATCCTCCTCAATAATATCCCTCGTAGTACCGGCAATATCGGTAACAATCGCTCTGTCCTCTCCCGCAAGTATATTTAATAAGGAAGATTTGCCTGCATTTGGCTTTCCCACGATAACTGTTTTAATACCTTCTTTTATTATCTTTCCATTTTCAGATAAACACAATAATTTTTCTATATCTTCAATTAAAAAATCTATTTTCAAGCTTAAATCTTTCGGATAATTATCCAGACTAATATGCTCAGGGTCGTCCAATGCCGATTCAATAAATGCAATTTCATGAAGAATTATTTTACGATATTCGACAATTTTCTTATGGACGGAACCTTTCAGCTGTCTGACGGAATTTTTCAAAGCCATATCGTTTTTTGAAGAAATGACATCCATAACGGCTTCCGCTTCCGATAAATCTATTCTTCCGTTTAAAAAAGCTCTTTTTGTAAATTCTCCGGGCTCCGCCAGCCTTGCTCCGTTTTTTATAACAAGCTCCAATATGTGCTTCATAACAAGCACGCCGCCATGGCAGTTAATTTCTACGGTATCCTCGGCAGTAAAGCTGTGCGGTTTTTTCATAACGGAAACCATAACCTCATCCGTCAATTCTTCTCCTTCATAGATAAATCCGTAATGAATCGTATTTTTTTTATATTCCTTTAAAACTCTGTTATTATTTTTATCTCTGTAAATACAGTCAACAATATCAATTGAATCGTCTCCGCTTACTCTTATAATTCCTATACCGGAATTACTCATGGCAGTTGCAATGGCGGCAATTGTATCTCTTTTCATAAAAACTCCAATTCTGACAAACGCTGCCGCGCTTTGCGGGTCAGCTTATTTTAAAAAAATGTTGGGGGATTTCCCCAACATTTTTAATAAGATAAAATATTAAAAATATTTTACTGTCTCTTCAAGGTAACCACTACTCTTCTGAAAGGCTCTTCTCCCTCGCTGTGAGTGGTAACATATCTGTCGTTCTGCAAAGCAGAATGGATAATTCTCCTCTCGTAAGGATTCATCGGCTCTAAGGAAACGGAGCGCTTTGTTCTCTTAACCTTATAGGCAATATTCTTTGCAAGATTTTCCAGAGTTTCTTTCCTTCTCTTGCGGTAATCCTCCGTATCTACTTTTACCCTTACATATTCTTCAGAGCCTTTATTTACCACCAAAGATACAAGGTATTGCAGGGAATCAAGGGTCTGCCCTCTCTTACCGATTAAAATTCCCATTTCTTCTCCGCTTAAGTCTATGTTTAAATGCCTGCTTTCCTCATCATATTTAATATCCATATTCACCACCAGATTCATGGCATCAAACACATCCTTAAGGAAATCGGCAGTCTTCTCCTGAACTGAAGAACATTTAACCCTTGCTTTAATTACAGCCGGCTTTGAACCGATACCAAGAAAACCTGAAGAACCCTCCTCCACAACTTCGTAATCCAGCTTATCGCTTGTGATTGTAAATTTCTGACATGCTTCTGTAATTGCGTCGTTTACTGTTTTTGCTGTAATTTCAATGTATTCCATAACAATACCCCCTATTTATTATTTTTCTCATTATACTGTCTCACCATATTTGCTTTAGAAGCAAGACTCCCCGGTTTGGCATTTTTATTATAATATTCAGTTGATTTCTTTACAGCTTCATCTCTTTCATTCTGGCTTAAAGGAGCTGCCTTTGCCTTAGATGACATTGACGGTTTTCCTGTACTCATATTTCTGGTATTTAAAGTAGCGTTTCTGTTCAGAGTCTTAGGGTCAATGCCCGCTTTTTCAAGCTTTTTGTTTCTTTTCTCGGTGTTCTTTTTTATAAGCTCATCAATATCCATCTTGTCAATGTGCTTATTAATTACCACCTGCTGAATACTTCTCACCACAGAACCGGCTATCCAGTAAAGTCCCATACCTGCCGGCAGCGTGTAGCAGAAGACCGCCGACATAACAGGCATCATGGTATTCATCATTTTCATGGACTGTGCCATGGTATTTTGCTGATTATCCTGATTACCGTTATCAACCTGCGGCATAAGCTTGACGTTAATCCACTGAGTAACCGCTGATAAAACAGGAATAATAAATGCCGCAATTACAAGCAGCCACTTGATACCGTCAGGAGAATTCCATGCCTCGCTTACCATATAAGAGGGAGAATTTCCGATATTTATTCCCAGAAAATTATTATACTCATTTAAAAAAGATAACGTATGTTCCACATCGCCTGCAAGAGAAGGGAACTTGTCCGCTATACTTAAAAATTCCGTAGTGGAAGCTTTATTCAAAACATCAATATAAGTATTCTGAACGTAAGTGTTTTCTACAACTCCTTCAACAAAAGCCTCGTTTGTGAACTGCTTTGCATACATGGCGGAATTTTTAAAGGCTTCAATAAATTCTCTGCTTCCCGTCTGTGCAATTAAATTGGTAACCAGAGGAAAAAACGCTTCCTTTATTTTATTTACATAAGCGGGCATTGCATAAATAACACGGTAAAGAGCAAACAAAATAGGCATCTGGATAAGCATCTGAACACAGCTTCCGCTGGGGGAAACCCCATATTTCGCATACACAGCCTGTGTTTCCGCATTCATTGCCATCATGGAATCATTATCTTTTTTACCTTTGTATTTTGCCTGAATCGCCTGAACCTCCGGATTCATCTTTGCCGAAAGCTTGGAAAACTTCTGCTGCTTAATTGTCAGAGGCATCATCAGCAAATAAATGACAATTGTAAATAAAATAATAGATAAACCTACGTTGGGAATTCCTATTAAATCCAGAAAGAAAAAAATCCCCTCCATCAAATAACCAAGTATTTTGGCAATAGGACCTATTATTAAACCGTCATACTGAGTCAAAACTATTCCCGTCAATTTACTTCCTCCTGTTTTCTGATTCTATCAATTACTATGGTACAGGGTCGTAACCTCCTTTTGAAAAAGGATTGCATCTTATTATTCTCCACGCGGCAAGCAACCCGCCCTTTAAGGCTCCGTACTTTTCCACAGCCTCAAGCCCATATTCCGAACAGGTGGGAAAATAAGGACATTTTGTGTGTTTCAAAGAAGATAAATACTTTCTATAAAATTTAATCAATAAAATCAATATTTTTTTCATTTTATTTTTTTATTACTTCATCCGTATCAACACCAATTAAAATATGATGAAGCTTCGCAAGATGTAATAAAGCGCTTTCTGTTTCCGCATAAGTAATGCGGGAAGCACTGTTTCTGGCTATGACTACTATATCTAAACCACTATTAAATATATTTTCATGTAGTCTGTAACTTTCCCTTACTAATCTTGTAACCCTGTGCCTTACGACACTGTTTCCTACTTTTTTGCTGACACTTATTCCCAGTCTGTTTTTTTCCCCATGATTTTCCAAAATATACATTACTAAATATTTGTTGGCATAAGATTTGCCGTTCCTGTAAACATACTGGAAATCGCAGTTTTTTTTCAAAGATTCCGAAAATTTATATTTCATTTTACTTTTCCGTTATCAGAATAAATATCCACGTAGAAAAAAAGGCCACATTGCGCGGCCTATGCTGATAATCTTTTTCTTCCTTTTGCTCTTCTGGCTGCCAGAACTTTTCTTCCGCCAGCAGTACTCATCCTGGCTCTGAAACCATGAACCTTGGCTCTATGTCTTTTCTTCGGCTGATAAGTCATTTTCATGTTAATGCACCTCCTTTACTCAATCCTCGAAAGGCAGACAAATATTTAGCTATAAACAATAATTTTGAAAATATCATAAGTGATTATATAAAATCAGGACGCTTACGTCAAGTAAAAAACTATAAAAAAAGGCTTTAAAAATCGTTATTTTTCCCACATCAACATTTAGTTACTTTTAAAAATTGAAAACCACAAAATATAGACACAAATACTGCCGCAACAATTCTATCCACATGTTGTGGATAACATGTGGATAAATCATGTGTAAACTGTTCATTACTTTTATCAATCCATTTAAAGTTTAATGCGAGCGCATAATCCAAAAAAAATTTGATATTTTAGGGATTTTATATTAAGATATATAGGGGTAATTTACCGTTTACTATATTTCAGGGGGAATATAATGGATTCAATCAAGGAAAAGTGGGATTTAATTAAAGATACAATCAGAAACGAATACGAACTGTCAGATATCTCCTACAATACATGGGTGAAGCCCCTTATATTTCACAGTGAAATAGACAATATCGTAACAATTATGATTCCGTCGGACCAGGCTCACTCACTTAAATATATTTCTTCCAAGTATAAAAGTTATTTTCAGGTAACGATATCAGAGATGATGAATAATACCTATGATATTTCATTTGTACTTGAAAAGGACGCCGGAGAAGAAACCTCTTCGTCGGGCATTTACAATATCAAATATGAAAATGCAAATTTAACTCCGAAATACAGATTTGATACCTTCGTAGTGGGCGGCAACAACAAATTTGCTCATTCCGCTTCTCTGGCCGTGGCAGAATCTCCCGGAGAGGTTTATAATCCTCTTTATTTATATGGAGGAGCCGGACTTGGCAAAACCCACCTCATGCACTCAATCGGCCATTTCATTCTGGACAACAATCAGGATATGAAGGTGCTTTATGTTACGTCCGAGCAGTTTACCAACGAGGTAATAGAATCCATCCGAAGCGGTAACGCCGCCAAAATGAACAAATTAAGAGAAAAGTACAGAACAGTGGACGTCCTTTTGCTCGACGACGTACAATTTATAATAGGAAAGGAAAGCACGCAGGAAGAATTTTTCCATACCTTTAACGTGCTTCATTCCGCCGGAAAGCAGATTATTCTTTCCTCGGACAAGCCCCCCAAGGAGATGGGAACCTTAGATGAAAGATTCCGTTCCCGTTTTGAATGGGGTCTCCTTGCCGATATACAGCCGCCGGATTATGAGACACGAATGGCAATCCTCAAAAAAAATGCCGAAAACTGCAACCGGAACATCAACGAAGAAGTTTTTCAGTACATAGCAACCAATGTGAAGTCCAATATCAGGGAGCTGGAAGGCGCTTTTAACAAAGTAATCGCCTTTTCCAAATTAAATAAGGTGGATATTACTCTTGATAATGTAGAGGAGGCCTTAAAGGATATCATATCTCCCAACGCCAAAAGGAAGGTAACTCCAAAGCTGATAATAGACATCGTGGCGGAGCACTTTAATATTTCACCGGAAGATATTTTATCCAAAAGAAGAAATTCAGAATATGTACAGCCAAGGCAGATTTGCATGTATCTCTGCCGGCACCTGACAGAGGAATCTCTTCAAAGTATAGGAAAATCCTTAGGTAAAAAGGACCATACCACAGTTATCCACGGTATCGAAAAGATAACGGATGAAATTCTGAAAGACGAAGAGCTTAACAACAGAATTGAAAACATAAAAAAGAAAATTAATTCCGTTTAAAGGGACATGCATTTTTCTCTTTGTGAATAAGTTCAGAGTTATCCTTAAATAAAATTTACTTATCCACACGTTTTACATTTCTTTTTAAGCTGAAAAATAGTATAATTAAATAGGTTATACACATATTGACAGTTATTATTATTCTTACTACTGAATTCATTATATATAAATAATTACGAACTCCAAAACCCGGCAATGATTTTTAAGAAAGGAAACCGATACACAAATGAAATTAGTATGCAGCAAAGCAAACCTGTTAAGCGGAGTACAAATTGTTTCAAAGGCTGTTCCAAGCAAAACAACCATGTCTATTCTGGAATGTATTTTAATCGACGCGACAGGAAGAGAAATCAACCTGATTGCCAACGATATGGAGCTTGGTATCCAGACTTCCATAGAAGGAAATATCATGGAAAAAGGACAGATTGCTTTAGATGCCAAAATTTTGCTGGATATCGTAAGAAAGCTTCCCGACAATATAGTGACAATAGAAACGGATTCTTCATTTAAGACAAATATCACCTGTGAAAAGGCAAAATTTACCATCATAGGCAAATCAGGAGAGGATTTTTCCTATCTGCCTTCTATCGAAAGAATCGATTCCATAGTGCTTTCTCAGTTTTCTTTGAAGGAGATTGTGCGGCAGACGATTTTTTCCATAGCGGACAACGACAATAACAAGCTTATGACGGGAGAATTGTTTGATATCAACGGAGATACTTTGAGAATAGCTTCCCTTGACGGTCACAGGATTTCCATCCGCAAAATAAGCCTCAAGAATATTTATCCTTCCAGAAAGGTAGTTGTTCCGGGAAAAACCTTGAATGAGGTGAGCAAAATCCTTTCCGACGACGTTGACAGGGATGTAAATATTTTCTTTACCGGAAAGCATATTGTCTTTGAGTTCGATAAAACCATTGTGGTTTCAAGGCTGATAGAGGGTGAATATTTCAAAATAGACCAGATGCTCTCCAGCGATTATGAGACAAAGGTTACTGTTAAGAAAAAAGAACTGTTAGAATGTATTGACAGAGCTACCCTCCTTGTAAAGGAAGGAGATAAGAAACCTATCATTATCAGCATTACGGACGATATGATGGAGCTTAAGATTAATTCCACAATAGGAAGTATGAATGAGGACATTGATATCGTAAAGCAGGGAAAGGACATCATGATAGGATTCAATCCCAAGTTTATGATTGACGCGCTGAGGGTAATTGACAGCGAGCAGATAGATATTTATCTTGTAAATCCGAAAGCGCCCTGTTTTATAAGAGACGCGGAGGCGAGTTATATTTATCTGATACTTCCGGTTAACTTCACCACTGTTTAAATGAGGAAAAAAATGGAAACACTGAAATTAAGGGATGATTATATCAAGCTGGGGCAGGCGCTTAAGGCCGCCGGTCTTTCTCAGTCGGGAGTGGATGCAAAATTTGCCATAAAGGATGGGCTTGTAAAGGTAAACGGGCAGGTTGAGATTCAGCGGGGCAAAAAACTGCATGAAGGAGATATCGTTGAATTTAACGGAAATCAGATTAAGATTACCGTTTAGGTTCAGAAAGGCTGAAGGGAAAACTTTCATATGGTCATAAAATCTCTTGAACTGGCTGATTTCAGAAATTATAAAGAGCTGAATATCAATTTTGACACGGGGACCAATATTTTATACGGTGATAACGCCCAGGGCAAAACAAATATACTGGAGGCAATTTATATATCGGCTACAACCAAATCCCATAAGGGAAGCAAGGATAAAGAGGTCATTAATTTTGACAAGGAGGAGGCGCATATAAGAACCTGTCTTGAAAAGGAAAATGTGGAATACAGGGTCGATATGCATCTTCGCAAAAATAAATCAAAAGGAATCGCAATCGACAAACAGAAAATAAAAAAAGCGTCGGAGCTTATCGGGCTTTTAAACGTTGTATTCTTTTCCCCTGAAGACCTTGCAATTATCAAAGAGGGCCCTTCGGAGAGAAGAAGATTTGCCGACATGGAACTCTGCCAGTTAGATAATTTTTATCTCTATAACCTGAATCACTATAACAAGATAATTAATCAGAGAAATAAACTTCTCAAAGACTTATACTTTCACCCTGAACTGAAAGAAACTCTGGATATATGGGACTCGCAGCTTGTCTCCTTCGGAAGCAAGATAATAGAAAGAAGAGAACTTTTTGCGGGACAGCTTTGCGATATTATCAGGGAAATACATAGCAGGCTCTCAGGAGGAAAGGAAGAGTTAGTTATTAAATATGAGCCTGATGTTTTAATTGAAGATTTTGAAAAAAGAATGAAAGAAAATCAGGAAAAGGATATTCATTCAAAAGTAACAGGTACAGGTCCCCACAGGGATGATTTTACATTTATTGTAAACGGAATAGATATCCGCCGGTTCGGTTCTCAGGGTCAGCAGAGAACGGCGGCGCTTTCCCTCAAATTATCGGAAATTGAACTGGTAAAAAAAATAACGGGGGATACGCCTGTTCTTCTTTTGGATGATGTTCTTTCAGAGCTTGACAGCAGCAGGCAGAATTATCTTTTAAACAGTATAGGGGATATTCAGACGATTATTACCTGTACAGGTTTAGATGAATTTATAAATAACAGATTTAAGATAAACAGAATCTTTGAAGTGACCAGCGGCACTGCAAAGGAAATTACAAAGCTTGCGTAAGACAGAAAGGAAAATTATGGATAAATTCGAATATGGAGCAGACCAGATTCAAATATTGGAGGGACTTGAAGCGGTAAGAAAAAGGCCCGGTATGTATATAGGTACCACCTCCAGCAGGGGGCTCCATCATCTTGTGTATGAAATCGTAGATAATTCCATTGATGAAGCGCTTGCCGGTTTCTGTGATAAAATAACAGTTGTTATTAATAAAGATAATTCTGTAGTTGTAACCGATAACGGAAGAGGAATCCCTGTTGGAATCAACCATAAAGCCGGTCTCCCGGCGGTAGAGGTTGTATTTACCGTGCTTCATGCCGGCGGCAAGTTCGGCGGCGGCGGATACAAGGTGTCCGGCGGACTGCATGGCGTGGGCGCTTCCGTGGTAAACGCTTTATCAGACTGGCTCGAAGTGGAAATATGTACGGACGGAAAAATATATAAGCAGAGATATGAAAAGGGACATGTATGCTATCCCTTAAAGGTGATTGGCGAGTGTGAGCCTGACAGGACGGGCACGAAAGTAACCTTTAAGCCGGACGCCACTGTTTTCCAGGAAACGGTTGAATTTGAATTTGATATTTTAAAGCAAAGGCTCCGCGAGATGGCTTTCCTCACAAAAGGCATCCGCATTATTTTAAGGGATATGAGAGTGGAGGAAGGCTCCAAACCTATAGAGCGGGAATTTCACTATGAGGGAGGAATCAAGGAATTTGTCTCCTACTTAAACAAAAGCAAAACTCCTCTCTATGAGGATATCATGTATTTTGAAAGCAGCAAAAACAACGTTTACGTTGAAGTTGCCAT
>CAMSTM010000119.1 GCA_947063675.1 uncultured Lachnospiraceae bacterium
AAAGATGAGAAGAAATAGAAGAAAAGGCCTTGCAAAAGAAAGGTTTCTTATGGTTGCTTCAGCAGTACTTGTTTTAGGTTCTCTTACCGCTACCGGACTGTGGCTTGGGAGGGACGGAAAAAATAAAGATGAAGAATATGTAGTGGATTTAAGCGCAATTGAAAACGGCAGTACGGGCAGAGCCGGAGAAAACGAAGGGACGCTTGCGGAAAGCGTGCGTCAGGAGATATCCACCAACGATTTGGACTACGACCCGTATTTTCAGGAAACCAATTCTCAGAAGGTGGAAAACCCGGATGAATCTGACAGTGCAAGCATGTCGGACGGCGCAAAGGGTGAAGCCGGCGACAAAAAAGCCGATGAAAAGGACAGTGCGGGACAAGGCGCTGCCGCGGAAAACGAAAGCGCCGAATCCAAAAGCGGCGGAAATGAAACGGGAGAACAGCCGGAGGAAGAAGCCGGCGAGGGTACGCCCGCTCTTTCAACTGCCATGCAGCCAGCGCTTACCTTCAGTGATTCAGACACATTAATCTGGCCTGTTGTGGGAAATATTCTGGTAAATTACAGCATGGACAAGACTGTGTATTTCCCCACGCTTCAACAGTATAAGTATAATCCGGCAATTATTATCCAGGCAAATCAGGGCGATTTGATTACCGCCGCTTCCGCGGGAAAAGTGATTTCCGTATTTTCCGACCCGCAGATTGGAAACGGTGTTACCATGGAATTAGGCGGCGGCTATGAGGTTACCTACGGGCAGCTCACCAATATTCTTGTGTCAGAGGGAAGCTATGTGGCGACAGGCGATGTGATTGCGGAAGTTGCCGCTCCCACGAAGTATTTCAGCGTGGAGGGAACCAATGTATACTTTAAGCTGACCAAAGACGGCGAGCCGGTTAATCCTATGACCAAGCTGAGCTGAGATACTTTGCAGATTTAGTCAATTGTTTCTGCTGCTCCGGCGGCATAACAGGAAGGTTTATAATTATGTTATATATTGTTGGCGGTAAAATACTGACCATGGCGGGCTTTGTCTGGGAAAAGGGATATCTTTGCATTGAAAACGGGAAAATAAAGGAACTGGGGCCTATGACAGATGGAGCCCCTTTTCCTTTGCCGGAAGAGGCGGAGGTAATTAACGCTCTCGGCTATCTGGTGATGCCTGGGCTTATCGAGGCTCACTGTCATATGGGAATCACTGAGGAAAAAAAGGGAATGGAAGGGGACGACTGTAATGAGACGGTAAATCCAATCACTCCTTATCTCCGCTCCATAGATGCAATTAATCCAATGGACGCGGCATTTGACGACGCCCTTAAGGCGGGAATCACCTCCGCCATGATAGGGCCGGGCAGCGCCAATGTGGTGGGCGGAACCTTTTCCTTTGTAAAGACGCATGGAAGAAGCATTGACGAGCTTATTGTGCTTGCCCCGGCGGCCATGAAGGTCGCTTTCGGGGAAAATCCAAAGGTGAATTATTCCGGGCAGGGAACATCCCCGGCCACCAGAATGGCAATTGCAGCAATGCTTCGGGAGGAGCTGTTTAAGGCAAGGCAGTATTTTAAGAAAAAGCGCGCGGGAATGAAACCCGAGGATGAAGATTTCAGATATGAATGCTGGATTCCCGTGTTTGAGAGGAAGATTCCGTTGAAAGCCCATGTGCACCGGGCGGATGATATTCAGACCGCAATCCGCATTGCAAAGGAGTTTGACCTTGATATGACTCTCGACCATTGCAGCGAGGGCCATCTGATTGCGGAGGTCATCAAAAAAGCAGGATTTCCGGCAATTGTTGGGCCGGATTTGGCAAGCCGGAATAAGATAGAGGTTCAGAATATGGCGTTTAAAACCATCGGAATCTTAAACAGGGCCGGCGTAAAGACGGCAATCACCACAGACCATCCGGTATCCCTTATCCAGTCGCTCCCTGTCTGCGCCGGGCTGGCGGTGAAATCAGGGCTTGACGAGATGGAGGCCTTAAAGGCCATCACCATTTATCCGGCACAAATATGCCGGACGGACCACAGGGTGGGTTCTCTGGAGATTGGAAAAGATGCGGATGTCGTTATTTTTGACGGTTCTCCACTAAAAGTCGAGACAAAAGCACTGTGTACCATAATAGAAGGTAAAATTGTCTATGCGGACGACACTTTCTCTTTACCTCATCATGAGAAAACTGTATAATAGAAAAAAGCAGAAATGCTCGGCGCAGTTCAGTCGAGCATTTTTTGCAAGGCGAGAGGCAGTAAATTCTCTTTTGCCGGATAAAACGGGGATGTAAAATAATTGAGAAATCAAAGCGGCAGCCGGGGAAATTTGCGGACAGGAAAGCAGGATTTTCCAGGGTGCTGCAGGCAGATGCGGGAAACGAGGAAAAGTATGAAAGTTGTAGTGTTAGCGGGCGGAATCAGTACGGAAAGAGACGTGTCTTTAAGCTCTGGCGCCATGATTTACCGGGCGTTAAAGGAAAAGGGACATGACGCAATTCTTCTGGATGTTTATCTGGGGTACGAAGATGAGCGGAAGAACGATTCGGATATGTCGGGTGTGTTTGGACTTGACAGGGACTGGGCAAAGGATATGGGACTGGTCACGGAAGAAAATCCCGATATCGGGCAGATTAAAGCCATGCGCCCCGACGGGGAGAAAAACTTCTTCGGCCCTAATGTGATAAAGCTTTGTCAGGCGGCGGATGTGGTGTTTCTTGCGCTGCACGGGGAGAACGGAGAAAACGGTAAGGTGCAGGCATGCTTTGACCTTATGGGAATCAGATACACGGGAACGGACTATGTGAGCTCCGCTCTTGCCATGGATAAGGGACTCTCCAAGGAACTGTTTTTTTATCATGGGATTCCCACGCCTGCCAGCGTATGCGTTAAGAAGGAGGATTACGCAAAACACGCAGAAGCCGGAAAAGAGATTTCTTTCCCCTGTATTGTAAAGGCATGCTGCGGCGGTTCCAGCGTCGGGGTCAGTATTGCAAGGACAGAGGAGGATTATGAAAAGGCGCTTGAAGAAGCGTTTAAGTACGATAAAGAAGCTCTTGTGGAGCAGTATATTGAAGGCCGGGAATTTTCGGTGGGCGTTATGGCCGGGAAGGCGCTGCCGGTAATCGAGATTGCGCCGATAGACGGATTTTATGATTATAAAAACAAGTATCAGCCCGGCGCTACGGTGGAAACCTGCCCGGCGCAGATTTCGCCGGAGAAAACGAAAGAAATTCAGAGATATGCAGAGCAGGTGTTTTGCGTGCTCCGGTTAAAGAACTATGCAAGAATGGACTTTATGATGAATGAGGCGGGGGAGGTATTTTGTCTGGAGGCAAATACGCTTCCGGGGATGACGCCTACCTCTTTGCTGCCCCAGGAGGCCGCCGCTGTGGGAATCGGGTTCGGGGAGCTTTGCGAGGAGATTATGAGGAATGCGCTGTAAATAAGTGATTGAAAGCGGGAAATTTTATGAAAAATTTGACTTTGATGAATATAGCGGAGGCTTGCAGCGGAACTTTATATAATATGGGCAGCTTTGAATGGGATGCTCAGCAAAGGGAAACAGAGGCTTCCTGTGTGGTGATTGATTCGCGGAAGGTGGAGAGAGGCGGAGTTTTTATTGCCACGAGGGGAGAAAAGGTTGACGGACATTCCTTTATATCTGATGTGGCAAAGAAGGGGGCTCTCGGGGTCGTCTGCGAGGATCTGCCGGAAAATTGTGAGGTTCCCTGTATTCTTGTAAAGGATTCCTTTCAGGCTTTGAAGGAGATTGCGGAGTATTACAGAAAGCAGCTGAATGTCAGGGTGGTGGGGATTACGGGAAGCGTGGGGAAAACCAGTACCAAGGAATTTATTGCGGCCGTTCTTTCCGTTAAGTATAAGGTTCTTAAAACCATCGGGAATTTTAATAATGAAATCGGTCTTCCCCTTACGGTGCTTTCCATAAGAGAGGAGCATGAGGTTGCCGTCCTTGAAATGGGCATCAGCGATTTCGGGGAGATGCATCGTTTGAGTAAGATAGCAAGGCCGGATATCTGTGTGATGACGAATATCGGCAGGTGCCATCTGGAGAATCTGGGAAGCCGGGAGGGGATATTTAAGGCAAAATCGGAAATCTTTGATTTTATGAATCCTGAGGGCTATGTTTTTGTGAATGGCGACGACAATCTTCTTGCAAATATTCAGCAGAAGGGCAGTCACAAGGCGGTGCATTTCGGACTGAATCCCTCGAATGAAATCTATGCCAGCGGCGTGACGGGGCGGGGATTGTTTGGCTCTCATGCCATGCTTCATATAAAGCTGGAGAATCAGCCGATGGAAATCTTTCCGGCGGAAATTCCGCTTCCGGGCGGTCATATGGTTTTAAACGCGCTGGCGGCAGCAGGCGTGGGTATGCAGCTTGCCCTTACAGCGGAGGAAGTAAAAAGAGGGATTGCAGAGGTGGAAGAAGTAAGCGGACGGGGTAATGTAGTGACTCTGTCCGGCTACACTTTGATAGACGGATGTTATAACGCCAATCCGGAATCCATGCGGGCGGCTGTGGGGATCCTTATTCTGGCACAGGGAAGAAAGGTGGCAATTCTTGGGGATATGTTTGAGCTGGGAGAGAAGGAAGAAGAACTTCACGCCGAAGTCGGAGCTTATGCGCAGGAGAAAGAAATCGATGTTTTGATTTGCGTGGGCAGGCTTTCAAAAAATATGTACGAGGGAGCGTTAAGCAGCAGAAAAGAAAAAGGGGCGGAGGTTTATTATTTTGAGGGCAGAGATGAAATGCTTTCAGAGCTTCCGGGTCTGCTTAAAAAAGGCGATACCATACTGGTAAAGGCTTCCCATGGGATGCACTTTGAAAAAGTAGTAGAATTTTTGCAAAAAGAAAGCAGGTAACTAAAAACCTGCTTCTTCTTTTATCTTAAAATAAGATTCTTTTATGATATTCTGGGTATAAGCGCCGATTCGCTTCTGCTCCTGCTTTGGAAGCTCTTTGATATAGATGGGTCTGCCGTATTCAAGAATTACTTTGGTTTTCCTGATTTTGGGAAGATGGTCCTCAAAAATATCTGCGGAGTTATAAATGGTCATGGGAATAATAGGGCATCCTGTTTTTGACGCAATCTTAAAGCTCCCCTCGTGAAATTCCATAAATGTGTGGTTTACTTTGTTTCTGGTGCCCTCCGGGAATATACAGATGGAAATACCGGACTTTACCTTATCGATGGCGGTCAGGATGATTTTCAGGCCCTGCTTTAAATCGTTTCTGTCAAGAAACAGGCAGTGGAGATTTTTCATCCAGTTTACCAGCGAAGGATATCTGAGCATTTCTTTTTTGGCGATATAACCGGTAGGGCGCGGAACACGGACATAAGTGATTAGGATATCGAAGTAACTTCTATGATTCCCTATGTAGAGAACAGGCTCGTCTTTTGGCACGTTTTCCTCCCCTTTTACGATGACAGTCGTTCCGGCAATGAAAAGGACCACCCTGAAGGCCCAGTTTACAATGGCAAGGGAGCTTCTGCTTTTGAGGTCCATATTAAACTTGCCGATAATCCATTCCGCGATTAAAAGGGGAATACTGAAAATGAGGAACAAAATGACGAATGTGGCGACTAAGATAAATCGAATCATGGTAAATGACGTTTCCTTTCAGGTAATATTCAAACTCTTAATAGTATAAGGGATAAGAGGGTTTTTGGCAATAGCTGGACTTCCCGTGTAAACTCTGATAAAATAACAAAGAACAGCGGGGCCGGCGAAAGCGGCTTTGGACAGAAAGAGGAAAATGAAAATGGATAAAATTGCAGTTTTGATTCCATGCTATAATGAAGAAAAAACCATTGCCAAGGTAATAAGGGACAGCAGGCAGGCCCTGCCGGAGGCAGTAATTTATGTATATGACAACAATTCCACGGACAAAACAGGGGAAATTGCCAGTAAGGAAGGAGCAGTCGTACGGAAAGAGTATCTGCAGGGAAAAGGCAACGTCATCCGGCGTATGTTCCGTGAAATAGACGCACAGTGCTATATCATGGTGGACGGCGACGACACCTATCCCATGGAATTTGCGCCCGCCATGGTGGACAAGGTTCTTCATCACAATGCGGATATGGTAGTGGGAGACAGGCTTTCTTCCACCTATTTTGAGGAGAACAAACGGCCCTTCCACAATATGGGCAATTCCCTGGTGAGGGCCAGCATCAACCGTCTGTTTGGCTGTGAAATCAAGGATATCATGACAGGCTTCCGGGCGTTCAGCTATGGATTTGTAAAAACCTTTCCGGTGCTCTCGAAGGGATTTGAAATTGAAACGGAAATGACAATCCACGGGGTTTACAACCACATGCAGATTGAAAACGTGGTTGTGGAGTACAGGGACAGGCCGGAGGGGAGCGAGTCGAAATTAAACACCTATTCCGACGGCTTTAAGGTTCTTGGCATGATTTTCAGGCTTTACCGGGATTACAAGCCCTTTGGATTTTTCAGTATCCTGGCGCTGGTGCTGGCGGCGGCGGCGGTTCTTTTCTTTATCCCGGTACTGATGGAGTATTTTGCAACAGGACTGGTACTGAAATTCCCGACGCTGATTGTCTGCGGCTTTGTTATGATGGCGGCGATTCAGTCTTTTTTTGCGGGGCTTATTTTATCGAACATGGCTCTGAAAAACCGGCGGGATTTTGAGTACCGCCTGACGCTGGTATGTGAGAAGGAAGAACGCAAAAGACAGGAAATGTAAAGACGAGATGTCCAGGTCGGTATCGGTTACAGACCTGGACATTGATAATATTACGGCAAGAGAGGGCAATATAATTGAAAAAATTAATTTCACGGTGGTATCTGGTAATTACGGCAGGCTTCCTGCTGTTTGCGGGGCTTGTGTTTTTTATCTGCGGAGAAAAAAGTGTGATAGCGGTTCACGACAATCTGGATTTGTTCATCCCGCAGTTTCAGATGATGAAGGATACGGGTACTTTTTTTAGTCACGGGAAAGATGTGCCCTTTCTCGGAGGTATCAGCAGAGACGTGCTTCCGTCGGAGTTTTCCCTGTACACGGTTTTATATATGATTTTACCGGCTTACCCGGCTTATGTTATCGGGTATCTGCTCAAAATAGTCATAGCGGTTTTTTCCTGTATTCTGCTTGCAAAGGATGTCTGCGGGGAAAATTACGAGGAGTATAAGCCTCTGGTGTGGGTTCTGGGACTGGCCTACGGCGCGCTCAATGTGTTTCCGGCCTTTGGAATCCCTTTTGCGTCCATTCCACTTGCCCTATGGCTTTCCCTCAGAGTCTGCAGGGAACCAAAAATCAAATGGTACGTTTTTTTGTTTTTTTATCCGCTGCTCTCCTATTTTTCCTATTTCGGGCTTTTTATCCTTGCTTATATGGCTCTTGCGTTCCTCTGGCCGTGGATAAGGGACAAAAAATTTCCGGGAAGGCTTCTTCTGGCTATCTGCATTCTTTCAGCGGGGTGCATTGCCTGTGAATACAGGCTGTTCGGCACAATGCTTCTTGGAGATGAAGCGACTATCCGCACCACCATGGAAGCGGGAAGTTTCACGGCGGGAGAGATAATAAGGACAATCGGTGAAGTGTTTGCAAAGGGAATGTTCCATGCGGAGAGCGTGCATACATATCTGGTACTGCCGGTTTGCATTTTGTACTTTTTTTATCTGAATATATGCTATCTCGGGAGTAAAAACAGCAAAGGTATTTTTCATGATTTATATAATCTGCTGATGCTGGTAATCGTTTTCAACAGTGCGGTTTACGGGATTTATTATTGGGAAGGCTTCAGGGGACTGGTGGAAAAGCTGTGTCCGCCGCTTACCGGCTGGCAGTTTAACCGGACGGTATTTTTCAGCCCGTTTTTGTGGTATGCGGCATTTTTCCTGGTTTTGAAACGGATGTATGAAAGCCGCAGCCATAAAAAGGCGATGAAAGCCGCAGCCAATCTGCTGGCTGTTGCGGCGCTGCTTCTTATCGTGCTGACAAACACCCGTTATAATGATTTGTACCATACCTGCTTTGACCAGGTCTATCGCCTTGCAAAAGGCGCGCCTTCAAACCAGCTTGGTTTCGGGGAGTTTTATTCCGAAGAATTGTTTGAGGAGGCAAAAGCAGATATCGGTTACGGGGGTGAGTGGTCGGCCGCGTACGGATTTTATCCGGCGATTCTGGAGTATAACGGAATTGCAACCTTAGACGGTTATCTGGGATTTTATTCTCAGGATTATAAGGAAGCCTTCCGCAAAATAATTGCGCCGGCTCTTGAGCGGGTGGGGGAGAGCAGAGAATACTTTGACACCTGGGGAGCAAGAGCCAGCCTGTACTCAGGGACAGATATTTCCATCGTCAGCGCTACCCGGGATTACCACGTGACGGATAATGAAATTTATATCGATACAGACGCTTTTAAAGCGCTTGGGGGAAGGTATATTTTTTCCAGAATCGAACTGAGTAATGATAAGGAAGCAGGCCTTGCATTGATTGGGAGTTACACCCACAAGAAATCGCCATATAGCCTGTATGTTTACAAGGCTATTTAAAATCATTGCGGAACTATATATGTAGAGCCTTCCAGTACACAGTTCAGGAGGGAAATGTTTCTGAAGGAGGCCTTATAAAAACGCCAGCACCTGGCGAGGTATTTTCGAGCCTGGTACTGCTGCGTTTTTATAGAGCGAGAGCGTGCCGACAAAGAAACATCTCCCTCCCTGAACGTTACCTGAAAGAACACATTATCCAGACACCCTAATCCGCATAAACCCCCTTCTTATACCTGGCAATCGCACTCTGAATCCGTTCATTGGGATTGAGCAAATCGCTGATAGAGGCATCATGGTTCAACGTATCGATAATATAGGCAATATACTTACTCATATCGCAGTCAATATACCACTCGCGTTCAAGAAGCTCCGGCGTCTGGTAAACCAGATTGGTGGTCAGAACCCTGTCGATAATGCCGCTTTCGTACATTTTATCAAATTTCTCAAGGCCGCTGGTAAACAGGCCGAAAGTTGCGCAGATGAAAATCTTGTTTGCCTTTCTTTCCTTAAGAGCGGTGGCAACCTCCAGAACGCTTTCACCGGAGGAAATCATATCGTCGATAATCACCATATCCTTGCCCTCAACAGAGGTTCCGAGAAATTCATGGGCGACAATGGGATTGCGTCCGTTTATGATACGGGTATAGTCCCGTCTCTTATAAAACATTCCCATATCCAGTCCCAAAACGTTTGCAATATAAATAGCGCGGGACATACCGCCCTCGTCGGGGCTGATAACCATCATATGATCGGAATCAATATTCAGGTCGGGAACATGCTTTAGCAGGCCCTTAATAAACTGATAAGCGGGCTGGACAGTCTCAAATCCGTGCAGAGGAATTGCATTCTGTACCCTGGGGTCATGGGCGTCAAAGGTAATGATATTGTCAACTCCCATATCAACCATTTCCTGAAGGGCAAGAGCGCAGTCAAGAGATTCCCTGGCGGTTCTTTTATGCTGTCTGCTTTCATACAGATAAGGCATTATTACGGTAATACGTCTGGCCTTTCCCCCTACGGCAGCGATGATTCTTTTTAAATCCTGATAGTGGTCGTCCGGCGACATATGATTGAGATGACCGCACAGAGGATAAGTCAGGCTGTAGTTGGTAACATCCACAAGCAGATAGAGGTCGGTTCCACGGACGGATTCTAAAATCATTCCCTTGGCTTCTCCGGAGCCAAAACGCGGAACCTTTGCCTTTAAAATGTAGGAATCTCTCTGATATCCGGCAAAAGCAAGGCTTTCCTTGTGCTCGCTCTCACGGGCAGTACGCCATCTTACAAGGTAGTTGTCCACTTTTTCCCCGAGAGTTTTGCATCCTTCAAGGGGAATCATTCCAAGGGAGCCGACGGGTATTGTTTCCAGGTTTCTTTTTTCTTCACGTTGAGACATAAAAAGTACCTCACTTTCTGTTTTGAAGTCTTTTTTGCAGCATCCGGATATCAGGTCCGGTAAATTTACACAGGTTGTAATGACTGGTTATTCGGGAAAAAACCCTGTCCGAATAACGGTTCCGCACGTCCTCCAAAGATAAATTAGTAGAAATCAGAGTAGAGCGCTTGTTAAGATGACGTTCATTTAAGAGAGAAAATAAAACAGAGGGCGCTATATTTTTAGTGAATTCCGTTCCCAAATCATCAATGATGAGCAAATCACAATCACTTAGATTTTCACAGGAATCCACAGTATTATCTTTATTTTTATAATCGAATATATTTTTGGATAAAATTTCAAAGAGACCGGCCGCACTGAAATAGATAACGGAGTGTCCGTTTTCTATTAATTCTTTAGCGATACAGCCGGACAAAAAAGATTTGCCTGTACCTACTGTACCATAAAAAAATAAATTATGGTAGTCAGAATCAAAGGTTTCTATGAATTTTCTGCATTCGGACACTGTCTTTTGAAAGCGTTCCAAATCTTCTCCCTGGTAGTATTCAAAAGACAGGGTGTTGAAATTTTCTTTTTCCAGCACATCGCTGATACCGGACTGTTCATAAAGGAGATGAATGACAGCCTGTTTAAAGCAATGGCATTTCTGCCCGTTTATATAACCTGTATCCCTACAGTCCGGGCAGCTGTAGATGCCGGAAAGATAATCGGAAGGGTATCCTGCTTTGGCAAGAAGGAGCTGTTTTTTTGAGATAAGCCGGCTTATGGCGTCTCTCAAATCCTTTAGCGCAGAGTCGTCGCCGGAAAGCAGCTTTTTCCCCTGGGTAACAGAAAGAGACGCAACGGAATCCGATAGCTCGCGGTATCCCTCTACATGCTCAAAAATATACGCCTTGCGCTCTTCCAAAAGATGTCGGTTTCTGCTTTGTCTGTCTTCGTATTCCCGCATGATAGCATCATACTGAGAGTTCGTTAGCGCCACTGTCGTTCTCCTTATGTATCGTCACTAATTACTCAGAATTTCCTGTTCGAGGGCTTCAAAGTCATAGTCGGTATGCATAAACTGATTAAAAGCTCCTGCAGCATTTCCCTGAGGCTTCAAGCTGCTTTTATTTTTAGCGTAAGCGTCGTCCAACTGTCTGATATCCGCTTTGCTGCGGACATTTTTTTTGTGCCAGCTGGTGAGAATACTGTCTGCATATTCAAAACGGTGCTTGTCCGTAGCCATGACGGTCCGGGAGCAGGCTTCCGAAATAATATCCTGTGAAAACCCGTATTCCTTCATCCATTTGCTGGCAAAGTCGGCCTCGATTTTCGTTGGTGTTCCTGACTTTCCAAGGGATTTCATGATAGTATAAACTGTTTTGTCATATTTACCTGCAAGCTTTGCCGCCTGCTTTGGAGTGGTAATATTCTCCTGTGCCCAGCTTATGGCAACCTTTTCTATGTATCGGAAATCCTTCTTCCCTTTATCGACACAGTATTGAATCAGATAATCAATTAAATCCTCCGAAAAGCCAAGCCTGTCGGAAAAGAAAAGGATGGTATTGATTTCGGAAGGACTTAAAGGCTTTCCTATATACTGCTCCGCAACAAAAAGAAGCTGGGAGATTTCCTCATTATTTTTAAATTCCTTTAATTCGTCGGCACTGTAACTGGGTTTTACAAATTCAGGCTTTTGTCCGGAGGTGTCTGTTTTGGCGGGAAGCTTTACCAC
>CAMSTM010000120.1 GCA_947063675.1 uncultured Lachnospiraceae bacterium
ATACAAGTCCGGAGACTTTTCCGTCTGCCTCATAGGTATACGCCTTGTTTGTTACGGAAGCATAAAGGTCTGTATCGGACAAATCCCTGCAGTAATCTTTCCATGTAGCAAGTGCGGTTGCAGTCTCAACTACGAAAATAGCAGGCGCTTCGGAGCTGTCCATTCTTGCGGTCAGTGTGGACTCATACTGTCCTGAAGCCGCTGTTTCAATCTGAATGTTAACGCCGGTCTCAGCAGTGTAAGCTGCCGCTACTTCCTGCATTGCATCAGAAACTTCGGGTTTGAAATTGAGGAAACGAACCGTTCCCTTGTAGTCGCCTGATGCTGCCGAACCGGAATCTTCAGCCGCATCAGAAGAGCCGGAAGCATTCTCCGTGTCCGTGCCTGTGCCTGCGTCAGAACTGCCCGAATCTCCCGAGCCGCCACAGCCGACAAGCAGTGATACTGTCATTACTGTAGCCAAAAGTACTGAAATTACTCTTTTTGCCATAACATCCTCCTTTTAAATTGTTACCGGTTTTATTACCGGTAACGTTTTCATTTTATGTATTTAAGATATCATAAAAATTTTTCCAATGCAAGTACTTTATTCCATTTCTACATTTTCAACGAATTTCAGTTATCGCATTTGTATAGATTGCACAAGCCTGATTTTTTCCTTTTTTACAGAAGCCCCCGGCTCCTTTCTTCCCCGGAGCCTACTCCGGCAGACGCCATGCCGCCGCCTGGGCCCGGTAATCTTCCGCCTGCTCTGCAATGCCCATGGCCTCATAGCAGTCCGCAAGGCGCAGAATCGCCATATCCCCTCCCCGGCGGGCGTTCAATATGCTCTGGGTCTCATAGGCGGCATTATAAAACCAGACGGCTGCCTCCTCATATTCCTGTCTGCCAAAATAGTATTCGCCCAGCTCAAAGCAGACCTCGCTCACCCCGTCGCCTGCAATATCCTTCATGGCGTAACGGTACATTTTCAGATAATCGCCCCGAAGCCTGGCTGCCCTGACCACCACACATACAGCCTCCTTCATCTGCTCCTCCTCCGTTTCCCCTCCGTCCGCCACATATGTAAAATATGTTTCCGCCCTCTTAAGGGATTCCGTCTCCCCGGAAATGAGAAGCTCTTTCGCATACATATTGGCAAGACGCTTCGAGAGCCTTTCCCCTCCTGCGATTATTCTCTCAAAAATCTGCAAATCCCTGGAGGTATGGCTCTTCTCCGGCATATGGGTGATTTCAATATCGCTGTCAAAGACCACCGGAAGGAGCCGTACCGTCTCATGCACCGGCTCTATCCACTCAAAGGTCCGCAGCCGTTTAAACAGCCTGGGACGAAGCTCCCTGTCAAAATTGTAAACCGTCCCGTGGCAGAGCTGGTTCCCGTAATACATCTGGACAATCTCCACCTGCGGCAGAATCGTTTCCTTTAATATACGAAGCTTTTCTCTGTTTTCCCCGTCAAGTACCTCGTCCGCATCGGCGCAGTAAATATAATCGCAGCCCGCCAGAGAAAAAGAAAAATTCCTGGCGTCCGAAAAGCTGCCCGTCCATTCAAAATCATATACCCTGTCCGTATACCGTCCCGCAATTTCCTTCGTCCTGTCACCGGAGCCGGTATCCACAATAATAATCTCGTCCATCAAATCACAAATACTGTCAAGACATCTCGCCAGAACCTTTTCTTCATTTTTCACTATCATACACAGACTGAATGTTGCCATATTTCCACTTTCTCCTCTTCTTTCCGGTTGACATACCTGCCGCTATCAATTATTATTTTCATATTAGTGCATTAACGATTTTACCACAATTTTGTTCATCCGAACAGGAGATATTGCTATGAAAATAAAGCCGCATAGGATTCTTATATACGCCGCCCAGAGTTTCTTCTCCTCTTGGGCGATTATGAAAGCAAGTCATATGGAGCCGGGAAATATCTTTACTCTCATATTCTTTCTGCTCTGCTTTCTTTTTTTCCGCACGGCAGATGAAAGGGCAGAAAAGGCCGGTTTTTTTCAAAACCGCGCCTATACTCGTACCTGTGCCGTAATTTCGGTGTTTTTTTCCGCTTTCTATATGTCCGTGGACTATCCCCGCTATATAGAAACCCTCACCAACCCCTTATTCCGAACGGGAATTATTATCTCCGCCCTTAGCGGCTACCTGTTTCTTTTTTATTACCTGCTGAAATTTTTATTTTCCTTTACCGCGGATAAGGCCGGCGCGACCAGAATTCTTTTTTCAGACGGCATCCCGGGTCCGCAGAGGCAAATTGCAGCTCCCGGATGCCTTTCAAAGGAGAATCCCTCTCCCCGGACCTCTCTTTCCCCAAAACTGTATTCCTTCTATTATAAGCATACAGGCTTATGCGCTTTCCTTTTGTGTATGTTCTGCTGGCTTCCCTATTTTCTCTACCAATATCCGGGAATCATGACGCCTGACAGCGTCAACCAGTTTGAGCAGGTGCTGGGGCTTATTCCCTACAGCAACCACCATCCCTGGGTGCATACCCTGTTGATTGGGCTCATTTATAATATCGGCTACCGGCTTACCGGAAGCATGCTGGTGGCTCTTTCCCTTTACACTTTTTTCCAGATGTGCCTTCTTGCGGGAAGTGTTTCCTATTTTATAAGCACCCTGAGGCGTTTTCTCGTAAGGCCCGCCGTCTGCCTTTTCGCCGCGTTGTTTTACGCACTGATTCCCTATCACGCCGTATTTTCCGTGACCATCTGGAAGGACATTCCCTTTGCCGCCGCGGTAATGCTGTTTGGATGCTCCCTTTTCCGGCTGCTTTTTGACAAATCCCCTGAAAAGAATGGTTCCGGTGCGGATTCCCCGGACTCCAAAAACCTCCCTGCCCTTTGTGTTTTTACCGTGACCGGCCTGATGCTGTGCCTGTTCCGCTCTAACGGATGGTACGCCTTTCTTTTATGCTTTCCTTTCCTGCTTTTCTGTTTCCGAAAAAAGGCAAAGACCATGTTTCCCGCATTGTTCGGCATTCTGCTGACAGCAGTGATTATCAAATATCCGGTTATGAACGCTTTCCACGTGACGCCTCCGGATTTTGCGGAATCCCTTTCCATTCCTATCCAGCAAATCACGGCGGTTATCTGCAACGACCGTCCGCTTGCGGAGGAAGAACTGGAATTAATCGAAAAGGTGGTTGACCTCACCTATATCAAAAAGCTTTATGACCCCCACTATGCGGATAACATCAAAAATCTGGTGCGTGCCGGGAATCTGGACTATCTGACGGAACATAAGGGCGAATTTTTAAAGCTCTGGGCAAAGCTGGGGCTTCGCTACCCGGGCGACTATATGACCGCCTATATCAATCAGACCTACGGGTACTGGTATCCCGATTACTTCTATCTGGTTGCCGAAGCCGAGGGCATCAGCGCTACCAGCCTCGGAGTTTCCCACACCCCGCTCATCCGCGGCCCCCTGGTGGTGAAAGCCAAGGAGATTTCCATCAAGCTCAGCGGCATGGTTCCCCTTTACGGCACCTTATGGAGCATGGGCGTGGCCTGCTGGGTAATGATTTTCTGTATCGGGAATGTGATTATACGACAGGAAAAAAAGAAACTGATTCTCTATCTGCCGGGCGTGGCCATACTTCTGACAGTACTGATTGCCACGCCTGTGGCGACAGAGTTTCGATATGTGTATTTTATGGTGTTCGGAATGCCCTTTTATCTGATGAGTTCGATGATTCCGGTAACGGACAGCGGGAAATGAATATATATGCCTCACATATCCAGCGGGTTATTTTCTGTTGTCTCGCCCTACAGCACCTTCGACAGAAAATCCTTCAGTCTGTCGCATTTCGGGCTTCCGAAGAATCCTTCCGGCGTATTTTCCTCCATGATAACGCCTTCGTCCATAAACAGAACTTTGGTTCCCACTTCCCTGGCAAAGCCCATCTCGTGGGTTACCACCACCATTGTCATACCGGTTTCCGCCAGCTCCTTCATAACGTCCAGCACTTCTCCGACCATTTCCGGGTCAAGGGCTGAGGTGGGCTCGTCAAAAAGCATCACTCTGGGATTCATGGCAAGGGAACGGACAATTGCAATTCTCTGCTTCTGTCCGCCGGAAAGCTGGCTGGGATAGGCGTCCGCCTTATCCGTAAGCCCTACTCTCGCAAGGAGCTTTAAGGCATTTTCGCCTGCCTCCTCCCTGCTCATCAGTTTCAGTTTTACAGGAGCAAGGGTAATATTGTCCATGATGGAAAGATTATTAAACAGGTTGAAATTCTGGAACACCATCCCCATGTGCTCCCTTACTTTATCAATATTTACTTTCGGGTCCGTGATAAGCTGCCCGTCAAACCAGATTTCTCCGCTGGTAGGCGTCTCAAGCAGATTCAGGCACCGGAGAAAGGTACTCTTTCCCGAGCCGGAGGGACCTACGATTACTATCTTCTCTCCCTGATGCACGTGATAGTTTACTCCCCGCAGTACGTGGTTGTCCTCAAATTCCTTATGCAAATCCTTAACGATTATCACCTTTGCGCAGCCTCCTCTCCAGCTTATCCAACAGAATCGTCAATATTTTAATAATGACAAAATAAATAACCGCCGCACCAATCAGCGGCATGAAAGGCTCGTAAATTCTGGAAGAAATCTGATTTGCCGTTCTGGTTAAATCCGTCAGGCTCACATATCCCACAATTGCCGTTTCCTTTAAAAGAACGATAAACTCGTTTCCGATAGGCGGAAGCACATTTTTGATTGCCTGGGGAATGACAATGTAAATCATGGTCTGGGTTTTGGAAAGCCCTAAGGAACGCCCGGCCTCCGTCTGGCCTTTGTCCACCGCAAGAATCCCCGCGCGCACAATTTCCGCAACATAAGCGCCGCTGTTAATTCCGAAAGACAATACTGCCACCAGAATGCCGTTTTTGCAGCTTTTCATGACGATAAACCACATAATAAGGAGCTGCAGCACCGAGGGCGTTCCCCTGATAATGTCTATGTACGCATTTGCAATTCTCGCCCGAATCGTCTTTTTGCCGCTCCTTGTGGTGGTCATTTTCATGAGCGCCACAATCGTTCCGATAATCAGACCGAGAATTGCGGCAAAAAATGCAATTTCCACGGTAACTCCCAGACCTTCAATATAAAGCTTCCACCTGTCGCCGGAAATAAACGCCCGCTCAAACAGACTGCCTGTCTTTTCCAACCATTCCTGCATATCCCAAATCCCTTTCTCTCCCAAAAGAGGATAGCATGTGTGACACTTCCGCCAATATGCTATCCCCTGATTTCATTACATTAATTCTCAATATACTGCTTTACCAGTTCGTCAAAAGTACCGTCAGCCTTGATTTCCTCCAGAGCCTTATTCACCTGGGAAAGCAGCGCCGCGTCTCCCTTGGGAATGGCAATTGCATATTCCTCAACGCCAAACTCAAACTGTTCTCCGGGAATTGCCTTCACCTGACCCTCGAAGGTGCTCTCGAATACCAGCGCCGGGTTCTTATCGATAATCACACAGTCAACTCTTCCGTTAATCAAATCGTTGACAGCGTCCACACCCTTGTTGTATCTGGATACCTCGGAGCCTTCCACATCGTCGGTTGCAATAAAATCGCCTGTGGTGCCCATCTGAACGCCGATTGCCTTGCCCACCAAATCAGCAGCGGAAGCAATATCGGAACCGTCCGGAACAATCACATACTGAACCGCATCATAGTAAGCGTCTGAAAAATCAACGGATTCCTTTCTCTCATCGGTAACGGTCATGCCGGCAATTGCAACGTCAATCTTGCTTCCGATTGCCGCTACAAGAGAATCAAACTCCATGTTTTCAACAACCACTTCCACGCCAAGCTTCTCGCCGATTGCCTTAATCAGAGCCACGTCAAAGCCGTCCGGCTCGCCGTTGTCGTCCACATACTCAAAGGGTGGAAATTCCGCATTGGTTCCTACCGTCAGCACGCCGTCGGCAAGGGCTTCCGATACTTCCCCGCCTTCTGCTCCTTCCGCGTCAGCCTCGCTTTCCGCATCTGCGGCATCCTCTGCATTTTCCGCTCCGGCAGCGTCGGCATCATTCGCCTCGTTCTCTGCTCCGGCAGCATCTGCGCTGTCCGCTTCATTCTCTGCTCCGGCAGCGTCTGTTTCTGTCTCCTCTGTCTTTGCCCCGTCATTGCCGCCGCAGGCTGTCAAAAGACTCATAGTCATTACTGCAGCAAGCAAGAGCGCAATTAATTTTTTCATAAATCCTTCCTCCTCTTGCATAAATATGCATTCATTTTTGAACACTACGAGTCTATCACGTTCATTATACAAAATCAAGGCTTTTTCGAGAAATCTCACAGGAAACAAACAGCGATTCCGTCTTTAGCTTCACAGTTACCGAATCCGGCTCTATACAGGCCCTCCGAAAACTCTGCGTTACAGCATCACTATCATCTCGCGGCTTAAGGGAACCACGGCTTTTTTCGTTTCCTTATATACCACAAGCTCCTCATCCTCATCTTTTCCTATCCTGAAAAGCCCCGGCTTTATGCAGTATCTGTTGGTATAGGATTTTTCCACCATTTCATCACTGATGGCAAGGAAATACACGTCCTCCTCCCGGTGTATCAGGCAGCGGCCTAAATAATGCAGCTTTCCTTCGCCGTCGCCATTGTAGATTTTCACGCTGCGGCGCAGATATGCCAGCAAAAACAGGATTCCCGCAAGCAGCAGCAAAGAGCCAGTTGTTATCGTAATGACTCTTACTGCCGGAAAATCAAAAATGCTGCTTCTCTTTTTTGACTGCTGAACCTGTACGGAAGCTTCCTGAGCCGCTTCGTTTTCCCTTGCGTCCACTGAAACGGTTTCCTTTTTCACCCGTAACTGTTTTTTAGGACCAATGGAAGGAGACGGACTCTGACCGGCATTTTCCCCGGCGTTTTTCTTCTTGAGGCTTCCGGTAAACGTGCTGTTGCCACCTTCGGTTTTTTCACCGGAAGGAATTTTCTCTGGCGTCTCATTCTGCTTTTGTTTTACAGCCGTATTGCTATCATCTCCTCCGCCGCTGCCGCCGGAACCGTCATTTTCATCTCCTCCTCCGTTATCTTCATTTCCATCGTCACCGTCTCCTTCATCTTTATCGCCGTCGTCTTTTCCATTATCCTTATTATCATCTTTGCCGTCGTCCTTTCCTGCGTCCGGGTTCGGGGAAGCCTCCGGCGTTTTCTGCGGCTGAGGCGTCGGCCACAGTTCTTCCTTATTAATGCCGTCCACAAAAATACTGCTGTGAAGCCCGGATTCGTCCACATCCTTATTTATCAGATTCAATGTCACAGAATAATTTCCGTTTTCCGCAACCTCCACAAGACTGCCGTTTCCAATCACATTTCCTTCGGCGTCCCTCCATGTGAAGGGATTGCTGTCAGGAATCAGACTTCCGAAAGATAAGTCCTCCATCCTGGCAGTAATCTGAACCTTCTCTCCCTCCTTTGCCGTTTCACTGGTAAGAATCAGCCTTCCCACAGGCGTATCCTCCGCAAACCCGCAGTTTAATCCATAGCCGTCTACAGTCTTATCGCAGCTTTTTTCATAGGATTCCACAGCGCCGTCGTCAAAACCACAGTCTTTCTCGTAGCCGTCCACAGCGTCGTCCCCGTCTTTTCCGCAGATAAGGCTGTCATAATCGATATCCCCCTCATCATATGGACACAGCTTTTGCCTGTCTGAATGCCAGGTATTCTGGTATTGATTACAGGCCTGACAATATTTTACCGTGACATTCGACGGCTCCCTGCCGCAGACGCTGTGGACAACCACGGAATCTGCCAGAACAAAGGCAGTTATCCCATGGCTTTGGCACTCGTCCTCGGTAGTGTCGTAAGGCGTTACCTGCGTATAGATTTCATCACATTTTATGGTTTGAAAACAACCGTCGTTATGCGCATGAGATTCATAACAGCCGTCCTGGTGCACATGGGGAATCCCCTTCCCGTAACAGCCGCCGCCGGATGCCGCATCTCCCTGATGCACATGCGGAACCTCTGTTTGGAAGCATTCGCCGCCGTTTTGTTCATCTCCCTTGTGTTTATGCTCTATTTCCAGCCTGTAGCAGCCGCCGGAAACATCGGGATTTCCCAGATGCCTGTGATAAATATTGGTGGCCACCACTTTTTTACCGGAGCCACCGCCAGTCTCATTCCTTTCCTCTCCATATACCGTTAATACCGTACCCGCCAGAAGGCATACTGCCGCAGCAACAGCCGCACACCGTCCGGCAAATCTGCGGATTTTCATTTTGTTATATGATTTCGCTTCTTTTTTTCTCATTTTTCTTTTCCTTTCGTTCCGCCGCCTTTTGCGGCACAAAAAAACTGCCCATGGTTTTCCCATAGACAGTCACCTGTTTATAATTCATACTTCATTTAGTTGAAATTCGTCAGCGGTAAGTGTAATCAGAATAGCACGGATATGTCTTTTTTGTCAATTACTTTTTCCCGGAAATAAGCAGAATCGCAGGCGGCATTATCATTTATCTTATCGCCCTCGCTATCTGCCTGATTATCGGGAAAGTTGGGAAGCTTTTCCAAAAACAGGCTTAAGGCTCCTCCACACCCATCGCCCCACATTTGCAATCACAAGAGGCAGACCGATTCCCGCAAACAGGTAAAGCCACTTGCCGGCCTCGGAGCCGCCCGCCAGATAAAGAAAATTAATTTCACTGAAAAACATTACGCTGTCAAACTCACTGCACAGAGGCGTGTACAGGCTGCACAGGTAAAAAAAGCCCTTCACCAGCATAAAACAGGCTATGTGATGCATCATGATGGAATAAGTATTTCTTCCTATGTAAGCCAGTTTTCCTGAAAGATACATGTTCTTGCTTAGAATCTTTGACACCCGCAGCCAGAAGGCAATGCCGGTTATCATTGTAAGGTACGGCACTACCGGACCGTTGGCAAAGCTGCTGACCCATACGGCGCTGAAATTCAGCCCGGCGCAGAGTATGGTAATCAGAATCTGCACCGCCATCACTATCAGAAAGTAGGGCCCGTCTGAAAGGGTATCCTTCTCCTCCAGCTTCACCCGGTAGATTCGCCCGAGCTGGAAACCCGGCATCATGAACAAAAGCCTTCCCGGCATCTTGTACCAGCCCCACACATGGCCGCCCGCCGCAAGATACACCGTTGCCATGCCTGCAATCAGGCAGCCTGCAAATATCAGCCACTCATAGTCGAGCCGGAGCAGGAAAAGTATTTTTCGCGCGGTCACGTTTAAGACCTCAATCATAAAAAGAGCCGGAACAAACCATGCGGGGAAATTATATAAAAACTGATGCCCGTCAAGGAACGGCGACAGAAACAGGGTTTTCAGGGACAGCGGCTCCCCGATGGAAAATCCGCTCCCGTGCAGAAAATCAGTCAGAATCCCGTAAAAAAGGTTCCATACGAAATACGGCAAAAGCAATGTCCGGCATTTCCTCAGAAGATATTTTCCAATGTTGTCCTCGGATTCTTCCTTATAAAAATAGCCCGAAACAAACAGAAAGATAAACACATGAAAAGAATAATAAGGAAATAATTCTCCGATATCAAAAAGATTGTACCCCAAATGTCCCGCCACAACTAAAACGATACCCACTGCCGACAGGACGCGGAACTCCCTGTTTTCTCTGATTGCCGTATGCTTTGCCATAACCTCTCCCTCAAAAATACTTTTTAATCTCCATGCCGCAAAAGTCACCTGACACAGACAGGAGAACGCTTACGGCCTGTACGCACATTAGCGTACCTCCTGATTATACCATATAACACAAAAAAGGGTAATTATAAATTATCTGCCATACAAACCGTAAAAAACTACATATTTTTCATATACTGTAAAATAACGCCGGAAAACTCCCGGCTCCGCAGCCGCGATACGGGCACCGCCTTACCGCCTTCCATGTATGCCGTCCCGTTTTTATAGCTTTTTAAATATTTCAGGTTAATCAGGTAGCTTCTGTGGCACCTGAAAAACCTGCCGTCCAGCTTTGTTTCCAGATTTTCAATCCGTTCATAATAATCGACGACCTCTCCCGACGCCAGATTCAGATGGATTTTCCGGTCGATAATTTCGCAGCAAATAATATCCTCCAGAGAAATAATGCGGCTTTCAAAGCCCTTTTGGATAAGCAGGCTGGCCTCGCTCGCGCTGCGCATGGCAGCCACAAGGCGCTCCATCGTCTTTTCAAAATGCTTTTCGTCAACCGGTTTTAACAGATAATCATAGGCCTGTACCTCAAAGGACTGAAATACCATTTCTCCAAGAACCGTTATAAAAATCAAAAATCCCCGGAACCTGCGCTCCCGCAGCCTCCTTGCGGTTTCCATGCCGTCCATCCCCTTCATCTGAATATCCAGAAACAGAATGTCTATCTGCCTGTCGTATCGCAGCAGTTCCTCTCCGCCGGAAAACTGCCGGATATCCGCCTCCATGTTTTTTCTGCGAAAAAAATCCGCCGTCATTTGCCGGATATGGTCGGACATGTATTTTTCATCGTCACAGATTGCAATGCGAATCATGTATTCTCCCTCTGCTCACAGCTCCGGTTTCCTTTTAACTGTCCTTTCTGCTGTCTTTCTCCTTTTTCCACGCCGCATAGGCGGAATACAAAATTACTAAGCCGGGAACCACATAGAGCGCGGCGTTCTCCAGATTGCCGGAGATGCCGCTTACGAAAACCGCTGCCAGCCAAATCAGACTTATAATTATGCGAATATATACATGACGCATTGTCGTTACCTCCCCTTCAACTTTAAACATTTTTTTATTTTTTCGGCTGTTTGGAGGATTCCGGTAACGGATATGATGTGAAATGTTTGATGGATGGTGCGGAATGCTTTAAACGCTGCCTGCACAAAAGCACCTGTTCTAAATTAACTCCCCTCCCTCATTCTGAAAATTAGCTTCAAAATAAGTTGTATATTAACAGCAAAAAAATTATAATAGGAATATGAATACAATACAGATAAAACCAAATGCCATAAAAAAAATAAAATTGTCCCTGTTTGTCTTATTTACGGGAATCCTTCTCACCGCCTGCGGCCGTAAAAGACCGGAGCCGGAATCTCCCTATGTGCCGGAAAATTTCCTTGCGGAGTCGGAACGGCTCTCCTTTGACCGCTCTCTTTTAAATGCCATACCGAACAATCCCTTTCCCACTTTAAGCGTTCCCACCTATATTACAAAGGTGGAGGATACCTACTTTATTGTGGACTGTTACAATAACCAGGTGATTTACCATGATAATTTAACCGACCCGCTCTACGAATGGCTGGTGATGACAGGGGATATTTCCATGGGGCATACGCTGGCAAGCGACGGTTTTGTTTATTTGATTGACGATACAGAAAAAAACCGGATTCTGGTTATGGAAAAAGAAATAAATGCGGGCGGACATCCTGTTTTTGTTCCCACGCAGGAATTTAACGGCATCGGCAACCGGCCCCACTATATCGTTTATGACAAATATACAGACACCTTTTATGCATGGAGACTTTGCAGGAACATTTCCAGATAGCCGCCC
>CAMSTM010000121.1 GCA_947063675.1 uncultured Lachnospiraceae bacterium
AGCCGTTGAAATCGTTGTCAAGCCGGTAAAGCGCCGGATATTTCTGGTAAATGTGGAGCAGATCGCTGAAATATTTCCGTTTTTCAGGTACTCCATCATTTCCCTGACCGCCATTCTGGCGCAGTTTTCCTCCGACTCCTCGGTGGACGCCCCCAGATGGGGAATCACGATACAGTTCTCCTGTCCTACCGTCACGGGATTGGGGAAATCGGACACATATCTGCGGATTTTTCCGGCCCTGATGCCCTCCAAAACATCCTCCTCCTTCACAAGAACGTCTCTTGCAAAGTTAAGAAGAATCACCCCGTCTTTCATCTTTTCGATTGCTTCCCGGTCAATCATGCCTCTGGTGGAGTCCAGCAAGGGCACATGGATAGTGATAATATCGCAGTTGGCGTAAATATCCTCCACATGAAGCACATGCTTTACGTCGCGGCTTAAGTTCCAGGCGGCGTCCACCGAAACATAGGGGTCATAGCCGTAGACCTCCATACCCATATGCTTCGCTACGTTGGCAACCTTCACGCCGATTGCCCCAAGTCCGATAATTCCCAGCTTCTTATCCTGAACCTCCGTCCCGGCAAAGCGCTTCTTTTCCTTCTCGGCAGCTTTGGCAATATCCGCATTGTCTTTGGACTCCTCCACCCAGTTAATCCCGCCGATGATATCTCTTGACGCAAGGAGCATTCCGGCAATCACAAGTTCCTTTACGCCGTTTGCATTGGCGCCGGGGGTGTTAAATACCACAATTCCCTTTTCCGCGCATTTGTCAAGAGGAATATTGTTGACGCCGGCTCCCGCTCTGGCCACTGCCAGAAGGTTATCCGACAACTCCATCTCATGCATGGCGGCGCTTCTTACCAGAATCCCCTCCGCCTCGTTCACATTTTCCGTCTGTGCGAATTCTTCCGTAAACCGCTCAAGTCCCACCTGAGCAATTGGATTTAAACAATAATATTGAAACATCTTAATCTCCTATTCCGGTCCCGCTGCTGCCGTTAATTATTTTTCTCAAATTCCCGCATAAATTCAACCAGTTTCTCAACGCCTTCAATGGGCATTGCGTTATAAATGCTTGCCCGCATACCGCCTACGGACCGATGGCCCTTTAAATTCTCAAATCCGGCTTCCTTTGCTTCTTTCACAAATTTTGCGTCCAGTTCATCGCTTCCGGTAACAAAGGGAACATTCATAAGGGAACGATCCTCCTTACGAACCGTGCCTTTAAACAGAGCGCTCTCATCAAGAAAATCGTACAGGATTTTTGCCTTTTTCTCATTGTACTCCTTCATAGCCGAAAGGCCGCCCTGCTTCTTTAACCATTTAAAGACCTTGCCGCAGATATAAATGCCGTAGGCCGGAGGCGTATTGTAAAGGGAATCCGCGTCGGCATGGGTTTTGTATTTCAGCATGGTGGGCGTCCCGGGCAGGGTGTCCTCAGAAATCAAATCCTCCCTGATAATCACAATTACCACACCGGCAGGACCGATGTTTTTCTGGACGCCGCCGTAAATTACGCCGTACTTTGCCACATCCACCGGCTCCGACAAAAAGCAGGAGGAAACGTCCGCCACCAGTGTATGGCCCTTGGTATCGGGCAGAGTTTTGAATTTCGTGCCGTAGATGGTGTTGTTTTCACAGATATATACATAATCGGCGTCCTCCGGAACAGGAAGGTCCTGACAATCCGGGATATAAGAAAAGGTCTTATCCGCGGAAGATGCAACCTCAACGGCTTCCCCGTAAATCTTAGCCTCCTGATAAGCCTTCTTCGCCCACTGTCCGGTTACAATATAAGCCGCCTTGCGGTTTTTCATGAGGTTCATGGGAATCATGGCAAACTGCTGGCTGGCTCCTCCCTGTAAAAACAGAACCTTATAATTATCAGGTATTTTCATAAGCTCTCTTAAGTCTGCTTCCGCTTCTTTTATAATGGTATCATAAACCTTTGAGCGGTGGCTCATCTCCATCACAGACATGCCGCTGCCTTTATAATCAAGCATTTCATCCGCCGCTTCTTTTAATACTTCCTCAGGCAGAACGGCCGGGCCTGCCGAAAAATTATATACTCTGGACACTTCTCTCTCCTCCTTACCACATGTACTTCAAAACATTTTAAACAACTTTAACGCTTTAGTCAACTGCTTTAGTAAAACATTACGCAGGGCGTCCCGATTTCCACCATGTCGTAAAGCTGGGAAACCTGCTCTAACGGGGTGTTAATACAGCCGTGGGAACCGTTTCTTATATAGATTTGACCGCCATAGGTGCTCCGCCAGGAGGCATCGTGAATTCCGATTGCCCCTTTTACGGGAATCCAGTATTTTACCGGCGACGCGTAATCCTCTCCCCGCAGCACCCTGTTTCTCTGTTTGTTGTAGACGTAATTGGTGCCGGATGGGGTTCCCCGGCGCAGGCTTGTGTTCCCTGTCACCACCGGGGTCTCTATTTTCAGCTCCCCGGCTTCATAATAGTACATCATCTGGTTGGTCATATCCACTTCTATGTAAGTGTCGCCGATATCGTCCTTTCCCTGACGGAGCGCAGTTTGCGTGTAGACCGGCTCGTGAATTTCCTTTCTTTTTTCAAGAAACGCCGGCAGCAGATAGGCTTTCTCCGCCTCCCTGTCAATTTTGTTACCGTAAATACCGCCCTCCACGGTGACGATGTCGCCTCTGGTGGCATGGAACTGGCGGCTCCCCCCTACGGTATCATATTCGTCCGCAAGGCGGTCTATAAACTCATAAACCTTGTTATTGTCCGTACAGAGATTGCCGTCGTTGTCAAAAACAAAATTTCCCGCGTCGTCCATAAGCAGAAAATCGCAGACAACCCCGGCGTCAACAGGATAGCTCTCCTCGCCGAACTGATAGACAATACCGCAGTCCTGATACTCCCTCAGCTTTTCCCACAGTAAAATCGTCTCCAACATTTCAGATGTCATCGGAAGGTCTTCATAACACCCCGAAGCCTCCAAATCAACAACAGGCTCAAGGCCTTCAAAAGCATTCTGAATCAGCTCTCTGGTTCTCGCTTCATTCAGGATATGCATCCGCTCGTTCAACAGATAATATCCCTCGTCTCCCTTTAAAATTTCAAGCCTTCCCTGACCGGAAGCATCTGCCGAAAGAAAGGGGAAGCCGCTTACAATTCCCTCATAGACATCCTTATCATACCAGACGTCAGGCCAAAGCTTTCTGTCCTTTTTCCCTCCCAGCAGATTGTCAATCCACAGATAGGGATTCTGCTGCTTAAGAAACAGCGTTAACGCTCCCTTAAAGTCAACGCTCAGGTTCACATCCTTTGCGGAAATAACATAAGACTTACCATCACTGTCGATGATGGTAAGTCCGGCATAGTCGCATTGTTTCAAAAGCTCGTCATTGACCTCGTCAACGTCTTTGCCGGTACAGTAAATTCCGTTAATCCATGTGGCATAGGAAAACCCGTCGGAATAATAACGGGCAAGCCCTAAATACATGGCAAGCAAAGACAATAATATGATAAAAAAGCCAATACCCAATCCTTTTAAAACAGTTTTTTTCATTTTCTCATTTGCTCTCTTCCAAATCCGTTGCGTCAAAAACCTCGCTGATAGGCGCGCCCGCAGGCACCATGGGAAATACCTTGTCATCCTCTGGTATCACGCATTCAATCAGAACCGGCTTTTTCATTTCAATGGCCCGCCGGAGGGCGTCCGCCACTTCTTCCTTCCGGGTAACCCGAATCGCCTCGCATCCGAGCCCATTCGCCACCATGCAGAAATCAACGCCGTCGTCCAGCACTGTCTGGGAATACCGTTTCTCGTAAAACAGGGTCTGCCACTGGCGTACCATTCCCAGAACGTGATTGTTGATTACCACCTCGATAATGGGAATCTGATATCTGGAAGCGGTGGCGAGTTCGTTCATGTTCATTCGAAAGCACCCGTCCCCCGCAATATTGATGCATACCTTATCCGGTTTCCCCATTTTGGCGCCGATACATGCCCCAAGACCATAACCCATGGTTCCAAGGCCTCCGGAGGATAAAAAGGTTCTGGGCTCGGAGTATTTATAATACTGGGCCGCCCACATCTGATGCTGCCCCACGTCGGTGGTGATGATTGCGCCGCCTTCCGTTACCCTGTCGATTTCCTCCATGATATAAGGGCAGGACAGAGACGAGTCGTCATAGTTCAGCGGATATTTTTCCTTTAATTCCTTTATATGCGCGCACCACTCTTTATGTTCCATCTGAGGAAGCTCTTTGTTAATCAGGGTAAGAATTTCCTTTAAGTCCCCCACAGCCGACGCCGTCGTCCTGATATTCTTGTTAATCTCCGCCGCGTCCACATCGATGTGGATTACCCTTGCTCTGGAGGCAAACATTGCCGCATTACCCACGACACGGTCGGAAAATCTGGCTCCCAAAGCCACCAGAAGGTCACATTCGCTTACCCCCAGATTGGATGCCTTGGTTCCGTGCATGCCAATCATCCCCGTATACCGCTCATCACGGCCGTCCATAACGCCCTTCGCCATCAACGTATCGCAGACCGGCGCGTCCATCAGCCGGGACAGCTCTCTTACTTCCCCGGATGCGCCGGAGATTACCGCGCCGCCGCCAACATAAATGAAGGGACGTTTCGACTCCTTCATAAGGGATACCACCTTCTGAATATCCTCCGGGGTATATTTACAGGCGGATTTCAGGGAAAGGGGCGCTTCCTTTGTGTATTCGCAGGTATTGGCTGTCACGTCCTTTGTGATATCCACCAGCACCGGCCCCGGACGTCCTTCCATGGCAATGGCAAAAGCCTTTCTGACGGTGTCCGCAAGCCTGGTCACATCCTTCACAATATAATTGTGCTTGGTAATCGGCATGGTAACGCCGGCAATGTCCACCTCCTGAAAAGAATCCTTTCCAAGCAGCGGCAGATTCACATTACAGGTAATTGCAACCACCGGAATGGAATCCATATAAGCCGTGGCAATCCCCGTCACCAGATTGGTGGCTCCGGGACCGCTGGTGGCCAGACACACGCCCACCTTTCCGGTTGCCCTCGCATAGCCGTCCGCCGCATGGGAGGCCCCCTGCTCATGGGAAGTTAAAATATGATGAATCTCACTGCTGTGTTTATATAAAGCGTCGTAAACATTTAAGATTGTACCGCCGGGATATCCGAAAACAGTGTCAACCCCCTGTTCCTTCAGGCATTCAACTATAATTTCCGCACCTGTAAGCTGCATTTATCCGCCCTCCTTACTTTCCGCTTCTCGGGATTTCAAGAATTGCTCCCCGGTTTCCGCTGGTAACCATTTCCCTGTATCTGGCGAGATAGCCTGTCGTAACCTCGGGCTCTCTCGGCTGCCATTTTGACCTTCTTTCCGCCATTTCCTCATCGGAAACTTTCACCTCAAGCTTCATTTCCGGGATATTAATGCTGATGATATCGCCTTCCTCCACAAGGGCAATGGGTCCGCCCACTGCTGCCTCCGGTGAAACATGCCCGATAGAAGCGCCCCGGGAAGCGCCGGAAAAACGGCCGTCCGTAATCAGAGCCACGCTGGAGCCAAGCCCCATACCGGCAATGGCCGAGGTGGGGTTTAACATCTCCCGCATGCCGGGGCCTCCCTTAGGGCCTTCATAACGGATAACCACCACATCCCCTGCCGCAATCTTTCCGCCCTTGATGGAGGAGATTGCGTCCTCTTCGCAGTCAAAAACCCTGGCCGGACCTTCATGCACCATCATTTCAGACACTACGGCGGAACGCTTTACCACGCTGCCGTCGGGAGCAAGGTTTCCTTTCAGCACCGCAAGGCCGCCGGTTGCGGAATAGGGATTGTCAAGAGGCCTTATAACCTCCGTATCCTTATTTACCGCCCCTTCTACCGCTTCTCCGATGGTTTTGCCGGAAACGGTCATACAATCCGTATTCAAAAGCCCCGCCTCTTTCAGCTCTCTCATAACAGCGTAGACGCCGCCGGCTTCGTTTAAGTCCTCCATATAGGTAGGGCCGGCCGGCGCAAGGTGGCAAAGGTTGGGCGTTTTTTCGCTGATTTCATTTGCAAAGGCAATGTCAAAGTCAAATCCCACCTCATGGGCAATTGCCGGCAGATGAAGCATGGAGTTGGTAGAGCATCCAAGAGCCATATCCACCGTAAGCGCATTTAAAACAGCCTCTTTTGTCATGATATCCCTGGGACGGATATCCTTCCGGTACATCTCCATCACCGCCATTCCGGCATGCTTCGCCAGCTTGATTCTCTCAGAATAAACCGCCGGAATCGTGCCGTTTCCTCGAAGCCCCATTCCCAACGCCTCCGTCAGGCAGTTCATGGAATTGGCGGTATACATGCCGGAGCAGGAGCCGCAGGTAGGACATGCCTTTTCCTCAAATTCTCTTACATCCTCCTCCGTCATCGTGCCTGCCGCGTGGGAGCCCACCGCCTCAAACATGGAAGAAAGACTGGTTTTATGCCCTTTCACCCTTCCCGCAAGCATGGGACCGCCGGACACAAACACGGTAGGAACGTTGATTCTCGCCGCTGCCATCAGAAGTCCCGGCACGTTTTTATCACAGTTGGGAACCATTACAAGAGCGTCAAACTGATGGGCAAGAGCCATGCTCTCCGTGGAATCCGCAATCAAATCTCTTGTCACAAGGGAATATTTCATACCGATATGTCCCATGGCAATTCCGTCGCAGACCGCAATTGCCGGAAATACCACCGGCACGCCGCCGGCCTCGGCAACGCCCAGCTTTACCGCATTTACAATTTTGTCCAGATTCATATGCCCCGGCACAATCTCATTGTAGGAGCTGACAATACCAACCATAGGCTTTTTCATCTCCTCCTCGGTGAACCCCAGCGCGTTAAAAAGACTTCTGTGGGGTGCCTGCTGCATCCCTGTTTTTACATTGTCACTTTTCATCTTCTCCTCCTGTCATTTCACATATAGAACGTAATCGTTATTACCATAAACCTTCGTCAGGTTCCGCTCAATATAATCCCATGGAATTGTATCATAATAATGATAAAATTCCCATACCATCTCGTCAAACTCCGGCCGGCACATTCTTTTATCCAGAAGTACCACGTCCGCCCCCTCTATTTCTCTGTTTTCGCACCGTATGCCGTAGAGAAAATACAGCAGATACTCCTGATTGCAGTCGGTCACGCAGAAATTTTCATAATTTTCCATCTCCGCCGCTGCAAAGGCCAGCTCTATCTCATGCTCTCTTATTCCGTACTGCTCGTTATATCCCGGGGAGGCAAGGCATTTTACTCCAAACGCCAGTACGGCAATACATACAGCCCCTGAAATCAGTTCCCGCTTCCTGTCTTCTTTCATCTTTTTCGAAAAAAAGTCAGCGATATCGGATAGAAGCACCCCCAGCATAAAAGCCAGCAAAATGCCCCCGTAGGTAAATACCCGGTAATAAGGACGCTTGCACTGTATCAGCAGGATAACCGGCGCCAGCAAAATCCCGATAATCAGAAATAAGTATAGCAAAAGATTCCGGTCACTGCCCTTTTTGAGGTTTCTCACCGCCTTAAAAATCAGGTAAACGCTGCCCGCCGCAAAAACCAGAATAACCGGCAGGGAAAGCGAATGGTAATAATAATCCGCCAGCGTTCCAAGCCATGCGAGCAGCCGCCCGAAAAATCCCGCCCGCTCCTCGCTCTGAATATAAGGGGTAGCCAGCATATACTCCATGCCCCGGCCCATTGCCGCAAAGGGGGCGCTTAAAATCATTTTGATATGCCCCATGCCGTACCAGGGGCTCTCCGCATCCTTTACCAGAAGATTGGAGCCAATGGACACCCAGATAGAAGCATAAAGTATCACTGTCAAAAAAGCTGCGCATAAGGAGGCTGCTATCAGCCTGATTAATTTCTTTCCGCTTCCGGTTTTCAGGAAAATATACGGCTTCCTGTTTTCAGAAAAATCTGCCGCTTCCCCAAGCGACCTTATCAGAAGAAATCCTCCCCCCGCAAGGCACAGGGGAATCACCCAGTACACATTGCTGGAAACGGTATAAAGGCCAAGCGCCAGAGACAGAATATAAATAAGGTAATACTTTTTTTTCGGCTTTTCTTCCTCACAGACAGCCGCCATGCTCCGCCATGCCAAAAGGCAGCAGGTAATCCCCAATGTATAGCCTCTCCCCTGAACGGCCATCTGGTTTACCAGCCCCACGGATACATACAGAATTACCGTGTTGAGAGGCGCCTGGCCCTTCAGATATCTTCCGCCTAATCTGTAAACCAGAATCATGTTTGCCAGCGCGCTAAGATAGGATACGCCCCGAAGGCCAATATAGGAATTTCCGAAAAAATCAAGAAAAGCGGACAGCACCGAATAGCCTACATGATTGTTGGGCAGAGGCCAGTGAATGGCCGCGTAAACCGGCCCTCTGCTGATAAAATAATAGTAGGTATACAGCTCGTCATACCATGGCGTTAACGCAAACAGACGCCATCCGTAATAAATCGCCATCGCCGCGAATAAAACGTACCATGCAATCGTTACTGCTTTGGATTTCTCATTTGATTTCATCTGCCAACAAATCACCCATCTCTGTACAGCTTACCTGCGTGCAGCCTTCCGACATAATGTCAACGGTGCGGTAGCCTTTTTTCAAAATCTCCTTTACCGCGGCTTCCACAGCGTCCGCCTCCCTGTCCAGGTCAAAGGAATAGCGCAGCATCATAGCCGCGGAAAGAATCGTTGCGATTGGATTGGCAATTCCCTTTCCCGCAATGTCGGGCGCTGAACCGTGGCTCGGCTCATACAGACCAAACTTACTGTCGTTTAAGGAAGCGGAAGCCAGCATTCCGATAGAACCGGTTACCATACTTGCCTCGTCGGAAAGAATATCTCCAAACATGTTTTCCGTCAGAATTACGTCAAACTGCGCCGGGTCTTTTACAAGCTGCATGGCGCAGTTGTCCACCAGCATATGCTCCAGAGTAACCTCGGGATAATCCGCAGCCACCTCCTCCACCACCTTTCTCCAGAGGCGGGAGGAATCCAGAACGTTGGCTTTGTCCACGCTGGTAACCTTTTTGCGGCGTTTCATGGCAATATCAAAGCCCTTAACCGCAATCCGGCGAATTTCGTTTTCATCATAGGTAAGAGTGTCAACCGCCTTGCGGACTCCGTTTTCCTCTGTGGTATGGCGCTCTCCGAAATAAAGCCCTCCTGTAAGCTCCCTCATAATCATCATATCAAATCCGGCGCTGCTGATTTCCTTTTTTAAGGGGCATGCGTCCGCCAGCTCCTCGTACAGAACCGCCGGCCTCAAATTGGCAAACAGGTTCAATGCCTTACGGATTCCCAAAAGCCCCGCCTCAGGACGGAGATTGGGAGGCAGCTTATACCAGGGAGACGTTACCGTGTTCCCGCCGATAGAGCCCATCAGCACCGCGTCCGCCGACTTCGCCGCGGCAATCGTCTCCTCCGTAAGAGGCACGCCGTATGCGTCTATGGACGCGCCACCCATCAGTACATCCTGAAAGTTCATCTCATGCCCGTAAACGCCGGCCACCTTATCCAGTACCTTTTTGGCTTCCGCCACGATTTCCGGCCCGATTCCGTCGCCGGGAATGCATACAATATTTAAATTCATTTTTGTCCCTCCTGCCACATTTTTGGAGCAGACGCATTCCATGCGGGCTCCCGCCCGCCGGCGTCTGCCGGGTGATAAGGCATCCTCCCGCTTTGCGGGTCCCTCCTTATCACATTAAATAAGGCGCATTTTCTGCGCCTTATCTCTCATACAATACACAGGCACAGCGTGTCTGTTTCCATTTTATTCTGCGTCTGCTTTTTCAACCTGCGCTATCGCAGTTTTCTGCATGGGAATACGGCAATTTTTGTTATTGCCAAACTCTACAATCAATGTGTCGTCCGTAATGTCTATAACGATTCCGTAAAAACCGCTGCTGGTAAGCACACAGTCGCCTACCTCAAGAGATGATAACATAGCGGCCATTTTCTTTTGTTCTTTCTTCTGTGGGCGAATCATGAAAAAATAAAGAAATCCGAAAATAAGAACCAGATACACTACCATTACAATTCCGCCGCCTGCGGCAGCGCCAGCCTCCGCTGTCAATAAGATACCCATTATATTTCCTCCAAAATTCAGTTTTGCCTAACTAAATAAGCTTACAGAATATAATACACAATTCACCCCTTAAAAACAAGCTTTTTTTAATTTTTGCCATTGGAAGTCAATTCTCTGATTTCGGAAAAAAGTTCTCGCTGTCAGAAGGGATTTCATTCCTCCCCCTGCATCATCCCCTCCAGCTTCCTCTTTTTATATGCCGCAAATTCGTCGTTATCAAGAGCGTCGCGTATTTCCTCCATCATGGTATTGTAAAAATACAGATTATGGAGTACGCAAAGACGCATCCCCAGCATTTCCTTTGCTTTCAGCAAATGTCTGATGTAAGCCCTTGAATATCTGCGGCAGGCGGGGCAGTTACAGCCCTCCTCAATTGGCCGCTCATCCAGCTCGTATTTTGCATTGAAAAGATTAATCTTTCCGTGATTCGTGTACAGATGCCCGTGCCGTCCGTTTCTGCTGGGGTAAACGCAGTCAAAGAAGTCGATTCCTCTCTCCACCCCTTCCAGAATATTGGCGGGAGTTCCCACTCCCATCAGGTAAACCGGCTTATCCCCCGGCAGATGCGGAACCGTCTCTTCTATAATATAATACATTTCCTCATGGCTCTCTCCCACCGCCAGACCTCCGATGGCATAGCCGTCAAGGGAAAGCTGAGCAATCTGCTTTGCATGCTCAATTCTGATATCCGCAAAAACAGCCCCCTGATTAATCCCGAACAAAAGCTGGTTCCTGTTGATGGTATCCTCCAGTCCGTTTAAGCGCGCCATTTCCGCTTTGCAGCGCTCCAACCATCTGGTGGTGCGCTCCACGGATGCCTGCACATAGGCCCTCTCCGCAAGGCTTGAGGGGCATTCGTCAAAGGCCATGGCAATAGTGGACGCAAGGGCAGACTGAATCTGCATGCTCTGTTCCGGCCCCATAAAAATCTTACGCCCGTCTATATGAGAATTAAAATAAACCCCTTCCTCCTTAATCCTGCGCAGCTTTGCCAGGGAAAACACCTGAAACCCGCCGGAATCGGTGAGAATCGGCTTGTCCCATGACATAAATTTGTGCAGACCGCCAAGCTGTTTGATAATCTGCTCTCCGGGCCTTACGTGGAGATGATAAGTATTGGAAAGCTCCACCTGGGTACGGATTTGCTCCAAATCCTCTGTGGAAACCGCCCCTTTAATGGCGGCAACCGTCCCTACATTCATAAATACCGGCGTGTTTATAATTCCGTGTACCGTGGTAAACTCACCGCGCTTAGCATTGCCTTCTTTTTTT
>CAMSTM010000122.1 GCA_947063675.1 uncultured Lachnospiraceae bacterium
CATAAACCTATATGAAAGGGTTATTTTTTGCTATAGAACTTTTCACTCTCAAGTTCATTAAAACAGTATTATAACAGACATTAAGACAAAAAAAACGTGCGTTCACGCTTTTCACTATGTTAGAATAATACCATATAGTTTTACAGAAAGACCACTGATTTTTAAGGAGGAAAATTTATGAGTATGATAGGATACTATCTTCGTGCAGACGAAGATACCGTCAGCCGCGTCCGGGACGGAGAGGCCAACGATTTATTATTTGGAGACGAAGCCGGTGAAAAACTTATCTCCATCGACAAGACATGGCATGCAATCCACTATATTTTAACGGGATGCGTGTGGGATATCCCCGACGGCAATATTTCAGGGCAGCTAGTTTTAGGCGGCGAACCGGTTAACGACGAGGATATGGGCTACGGCCCCGCCAGACTCATCCCCGCTGAAACGGTAAAATCCTTAAACGACGCCCTCGCAGTCTGGGACGAATCCCGTTTCCGTGAAAATTTCCACATACAGGATATGACAGACAACGAAATCTATCCCGTAATATCAGGGGAAGACGAAGCGGATTTTTTTGAATATGTATGGGAATACTTTGATGAACTGAAGAAATTTGTCAAAGAAGCGGCCGAAAATAAAGAAAGCATAATTACATTTCTGGCCTAGAAAAAGCCCGCTCCCCCTTTGGGAGCTATTTGTCCGGGGGATTTTGCCTTTTGGTAAAATCCCCCGAAGGCTTATAAACTTATCAAAAAATCAACCCGGCAAGGGCTGTATGGCTTCGTACTATCCGGCTATTATCGCCGCAAAATGTACTATAAACGCGCAAACCCAGGCAATCCCGCACTGCAATGCCACGATTCCCAGCGCCCACTTGCCGCCCAGCTCTCTTTTAATCGAAGCAATGGCCGCCACGCAGGGGGTATAGAGCAGGCAGAACGTCAGAAGGGAAGCTGCGGCAGCCGGGGACAGCACCTGCGTAATTCCCGCGTTTCCAAACAGAATCGTCAGGGTTGACACCACGCTTTCCTTTGCCATAAAGCCGGAAATAAGGGCCGTGGATATTCTGTAGTCCCCGAATCCAAGGGGTTCAAAAACCGGTGCGATAAAGCCTGCCGCAAGGGCAAGGATACTCTCGCCCGAATCCGTCACCATATTCAGGCGCAAATCAAAGGTCTGTAAGAACCAGATAACAATTGTCGCCATCAGTATAACGGTGAAGGCCCTCTGCAGAAAGTCCTTCGCCTTATCCCACAAAAGCAGCGCCACGTTTTTCGCGCCCGGCATACGGTAATTGGGAAGCTCCATCACAAAAGGCACCGCCTCCCCTTTAAAGACGGTTTTCTTTGAAATCAAAGCCGTGATAATTCCTACGGCAATCCCTCCGAAATACAGCAAAACCATAATCAGTCCGCTGTACCCGGGAAAAAATGTAGCGGTAAAAAATCCGTAAATCGGCAGTTTTGCCGTACAGCTCATAAAAGGAACCAGTAAAATCGTCAGCTTTCTGTCTCTCTCCGAGGGAAGCGTCCTGCTGGACATGACCCCCGGCACCGAACAGCCGAATCCAATCAGCATCGGCACAATGCTTCTCCCTGAAAGCCCGATTTTCCGGAGAAGCTTATCCATCACGAACGCCACCCTCGCCATATAGCCGGTATCCTCCAGAAGCGACAAAAAGAAAAAGAGCGTCACGATAATCGGAAGAAAGCTTAAGACGCTTCCTACCCCGTTCATAATGCCGTCCACCACAAGGGAGCGCAAAGCCTCGTTTACGCTTGCATTTTCCATCCATGCCGCAATGGCTCCCGTAAACGCCTCGATTCCCGTTTCCAGTATTCCCTGAAGCCATGCGCCGATTACATTGAAGGTCAGATAAAAAATGATTGCTATAATCCCCACAAAGGCCGGGATTGCCGTATATTTTCCGGTCAGAACGCTGTCAATGGCTTTGCTTCTCTTACTTTCCCTGCTCTCTTTCGGCTTTACCACGCACTGGTCCACCAGCTTTTTGATAAAGGAAAATCTCATATCCGCAATGGCCGCGGCGCGGTCAAGTCCCCGCTCTTTCTCCATCTGGCAGATAATCTGCTCCAGCACCTGCTTTTCAGGCTCCGACAGCGAAAGCGCATTAAGAACCCTCCCGTCTCCCTCCGTCAGCTTCGTGGCTGCGAACCTTATGGGAATATCCGCGTTTTTTGCATGCTTTTCTATTAAGTGCATCACCGCATGGAGACATCTGTGCACCGCCCCTCCGTTATCCTCCGAACCGCAGAAGTCGTTCCTTCCGGGCGTCTCCTGATACAGCGCCACATGCAGGGCGTGATTTATCAGCTCGTTGATGCCTTCATTTTTTGCCGCAGAAATGGGAACCACCGGAATCCCGAGGGCTTCCTCCATGGCGTTGATATAGACAGAGCCGCCGTTTCCCCGAACCTCGTCCATCATATTAAGAGCCAGCACCATGGGAATATCCAGTTCCATAAGCTGCATGGTCAGGTAGAGATTCCTCTCGATATTGGTAGCGTCCACAATATTGATAATTCCTTTGGGTTTTTCCCCGATAATAAACTGTCTGGAAACGATTTCCTCGCTGGTATAGGGCGAAAGGGAATAAATACCGGGCAAATCGGTAACCAGCGTGTCCGCCTTTCCCTTTATCTGCCCGCTCTTTCTGTCCACGGTCACGCCGGGAAAATTTCCCACGTGCTGGTTGGAGCCCGTAAGCTGGTTAAATAAAGTCGTCTTGCCGCAGTTCTGGTTTCCCGCAAGGGCAAAGGAAAGAACCTGTCCGTCGTTTACCGGAACCGCGCCCGATTCCCTTCCGTTCTTTTTATGCTCGCCAATCTCGCCGTATCCGGGATGGGCCTTATATCCGGGGTGCTCCTTTTTGCTGCTGTTCCCGCTTTTGCCGTTATTTTTCTGTACGCCTGCCTGAAACTGCTGCGATGCTTTTACTCTGTGTATTTGAATCTTTGCGGCGTCCGCCAGACGTAAGGTCAGCTCATATCCGTGGATACGAAGCTCCATGGGGTCTCCCATAGGCGCCAGCTTAATCAGCGTCACCTCCGCTCCGGGTATGACTCCCATATCCAGGAAGTGCTGCCGCAGCTCCCCTTCGCCGCCTACCACGTCAATAACCGCCGATTCTCCTGTCTTTAGTTCCTCTAATGTCATGCTTCTCACCCTTCTGTCCAAAATACTGTATGGTTATCCCTTAAGGCCTCTGGACTGTCTGTCCATATCCTCCACCACGATATCATAAATTTCCCCCAGGGAAGCGCAGTATTCCAGCACCTGCCAGGGCTCATTGGTGTGAAAATGAATCTTAATCAGTTCCTCATCTCCCACCGCCAGCAGGCAGTCTCCCTTAAAATGCTCCGTAAAATATTCGGAAATGGCATCCTCGTCCAAATCCTCTCCTTCAATTAAAAGCTGTGTGTCATACTTAAATTCCAACATATATCCGGTCTCCTTTCATTTTTTGAAGCAACGAGCCAGGCGGCACTTACCGACTGCAGCCCCGGCGAGAGGCAATACCCCGCAGCTCTGCTGTGCTGCAAGTCTGATGTCCGTCAGCATAAATCCTGAAAATTCTCCTCCATGTATCTTCTGGTCTTTCCCAGTGCTTCCACTGTCTTTGTCTCGAGCACCACTCTTGCCCCGGCCTCTTTCGCCATCAGAAGCCTCTGCCGCAAATCGATTTCCCCGTCCCCGAAAGCCAGATGGCATTTCGCTCCCGCAGCGTCGTGGGCGTGCATATGAATCAGTCTGCCCCTGTTTTTTTCATAAAAGGGAATATCCACATTCTTCGCCGCATGGCTGTGCCCGATATCCAGCGTCAGCCCGAAGCAGGGACTTTTAAGAAGCTCCTCGATTATCTCCTGCTCGTAGGGCGCAAAGCCGTCCGTATTTTCCACCGCGATTTTAATATCGGCGTCCCCGATTGCGCGTTCGCATTCCTTACGGAATTTTTGCATATTTTCATGGTAAATTTCACTGTATTCCTCAAACAGGTAGCGCCTTTTATCCGGCAGCGTAATGAAAATCCCCCTGGCCAGATGCATGTTAATCAAAGGAGCTCCGATTTTCTCAGCCAGCTCAATGCTCTCCAGCGCCGTGTCCAGATACGCCCTCCGCACTCTCCGGTTGAAATCGCTGAAATTGATATTTTCCTCCAGATGCAGCGTATAATAAATGTTTTCCCTCTCCCCTGCCTCGCGCAGCATCTCCGCCTGAAAGTTTTCCGGCTGGCACTGCGGGAAGTTCATGTTCCACTCAATGAACTGCAGGCCAAGGCAGCTGCAAAGGCTGATACATTCCTTTTGAGAACAGGTTTCTATTAAAAACGGCATTCCGAAATCCATAACCCACCTCCACGCCTAATCATACCACCTTTTTTTAAGATGTGCAAACAGCGGATATGGGCTTCACCTGCCATTTTTTTCAGTAAAAAGGCGGGAGAACAATTTGGTGACCAATTGCTTTCCCGCTCTTTTTTCGTAATATTTTACACAAATGCAGAATCCCCTTTACCGTCTGTACATAAAATCCAGGTAAGCCTGCATGCTGTACTGATAGTAGGCCGCCGACTTTGGCTGGCGCAGCAGGTTCATGTCGCTGATTGCCTTCCTGAACATATTTATGAAATCCCTTCTGTCATACAGTCCCATATCGCCGGTTTCCATTGGAAGCGAGCTGAAGCCGTACTGCTTTTCCACACCCGTATAGGCTTCTAACGCCCTCATCTCCACGATTGTCGCCAGGTTCGGGTTGATTTTGTTAATATGAATGGTCTGCTCAAATTCCTTTCCGTTTTCGTCAACGCCCTTTGCAATCACAGTGGGGTCATCCTCTGTCGAGTTTTCCGCATATTTAAGGTAAAAGGATAAGCCCGTTCCGTTTCCGCCTGAGTAAAGCATATCGTCTGTTTTCATATAAACAATATGCGTCCTCGTTTTTGCAGCCGCCGCGTTTTCCACATGCTCCGCAAAGCTTCCTCCCGCCGGATTCCTCTGTGTTCTCCCTGTCTTATATCCTGCTGCCGGATAGCCTGCTGTTCCGATACCGTTAATTCCCATTTCCCGCTCCTCCATTGCCATCGGTTATTTTTATATAGCGGTTCCTGCCATCTGCCAAACCCGCCTTTTCCTGTTTCATAAATTATCTCCCTTTTCGGAAAAGTGTTCCCAATGCATAAATTTTTGATTATAAAATCTTTATCTGCCATTTACAATGTATATTTATAAGCTATTTCTCAATAGGTACACAATTCCGAAAAGGGAGTAAATTATTCATTTATTTATATATCGGCAGATAATTTTACTTTTTCAGGTGGACGTAATGAAATGGCTGTTTTCCGGTAACGAACAGTCAACCTACCATCAGTACCCATACCGCTTTCTGTATTTCAAAAACATGAAAACGGACAACCCAAGCACCATCAGCTCCGCCGCCGGCGTTGCCAGCCATATTCCGTTCACGCCAAGGATTAAGGGCAGCACAATCATTGTAATGAGCATGAACACAAAGGACCTTGAAAATGCAAGGACAGCCGAAACCACTCCGTTTGACAGTGCGGTAAACATCCCGCTGGCAAAAATATTAAACCCGATAAAAAGAAGGGCAATGGTACAAATCCTGTTCCCTGTCACTGCCAGAGAATACACCGGATTATCCGGGCGGGCAAAAACGGAAACCAGAGGCTTCGTCAGCATAAGGGAGGCTGCCACCGTAACAAGGGAAATTGCCGAAATCACTTTCAGGCTGACCGCAACCAGTTTTTTCAGCTTCTCATGGCTTTGTTCCCCGTAATAATAGCTGACCATCGGCGCAACTCCATAGGAATACCCCGTATACAGGGAGCTTGCAAACATCAATACATACATGATGATTGTAACAGCCGCAACGCCGTCCTCTCCCACGTAATGCAGCATCGTCCAGTTGAACATCATGGTGATAATTCCGGTGACAAGGGCGGTAGCCATCTCCGAGCATCCGTTTGTAGCCGCATTTGCAAGAACCTTAAAACGGAACGCCGGTTTCTTAAAATGCAGAAGGCTCTTTTTCCGGCTGAAAACAAATAACCCTGCAACCGCCGTCACGGAGTAGCCAAGCCCTGTCGCAACAGCCGCGCCGCCGATTCCCATGCCAAACCCGGCAATAAACACATAGTCAAGGGCCATATTCAAAACGCCGCCCGTCACGGAGCAGACCAGTGAAAGGGTTGCCTTTTCGCTGGCAATCATATAAAGGGTAAAATTATTCATTAAAAGGATGGGAACGGTAAACACCAGATAACGGCTTAAATATTCCACGCAATACCCTTCCACATCCTGAGAAAGATTCATACCTCCAAAGATGGAATCCATTGCCAGATATCCCACCGCGCACATGATAATTCCCACAATCACATTTACCAGAATCAGAAATGTAAAATCTTCCTTTGCTTCCTCCGCTTTCTGCTCTCCCATCTTTTTCATGATAACCGCGCTGCCGCCTGTGGCCAGCATGGTGGAAACTGCCGTGACAAGCTGGATAACCGGCGCCGTCAGATTAATTGCCGAGAGCGCATTCGTACCAATCAGGTTTGACACAAACAGCCCGTCAACCATGGTATAAAAGGACATAAATACCGTCATTGCAATAGTAGGGACGGCAAATTTAAAAATATTTTTAAGCGTTACAGGTTTTTCGTATACATTTGTGTTTTCCATCAGTTTTTCCTCCATTTTTCTTGCATTTTGTTCCTGTGTGGAGTATCATAAACTATACAGTAACTGTACGGTCAAGACAAATTTTACATTTTTTATTGCCGCGGTTTTTTTGGCTTATTCCGTCAGAAAGTTGTGCCTGCGCCGTATCTGGACACTCTTTCCGGCTTAAATGTCTTCGCCAAAATCCTCTGCGGAATGAGGAAAATTATGGATAAAAAAGAAAAGCTTCTCACAATCGGCCAGTTTGCGGCCATGCATGGAATCAATAAGAAAACCCTGATGTGGTATGACGAGATTGGACTTTTTAAACCGGCCGCCGTCAATCCTGAAAACGGCTACCGCTGTTACAGCTATCATCAGAGCCCTGTCCTTGAGACTATCCTGCTGCTGCGGGAGCTGGACGTTTCCGTCAGCGAAATACAGACTTTCATGGAAAACCGCTCTGCCGCAAGACTGAAATCCCTTCTGGAGGAAAAAATAACGGACCTTGACCTGCAGATTACCCATCTGCAGGCGGTCCGCACGCTTCTTTGCACCCATCACCGGAATATGGCTACCCTTCTGTCCATGGATTTATCCGAAATCAGCATTGTTGAAAAGGAAGAACGCTGTCTTGTCACCGTAGACATCGACCGGAATACTTCTTTTGAAAAAGAGGTGGAGCTGATTACCGCGGAAACGGAAAAATACCGCCTCGGCCGCCTCCATAAAGCCTCCTACGGTTCCATGATTTCCGTTGACAGCCTGCTTGACCGCCGCTTTGACGATTATTCCCGGCTCTTTATAGAAATTCCTTTTCTTCCCTACCAGAGCGGACTCCATATAACCCCGGGCGGGAAATATCTGAGGGCTTTTCATAAAGGAGCGTGGGAGGGGCTTCCAAAACGCTATCAGGAAATTTTTGACTATGCCTGTGAGAACAGCCTGCTTCTCTACGGATTTTCCTATGAAACCGGCATCAATGAAAATGTGATAGACAGGATTGAAGATTATATTGTACAGATTGAGATTCCAGTCAGATAGCTCTGTCCGTCCCTGATTTTTTGAGCATCGTTCACTGCAAAAAATCACTGGTAAAATCTTATGCCCGGAATCGTATCTGAAAAAGATACCGTTTCCGGGCATAAAGTGAATGATTATTCTTTTTCCCTGACTACCGAAAAGAATTTGGCCATAAGCGGAATATAGGTCGCCGCAAAAACAGCCGCGGCAATCCATCCCACTGTTTTCCGTTTCTTTTCCGGTATGCGCATACCTGCTAAAATCCCCATAGAAAAGAGACAGAACTTTATCATCGCCAGGTCTTTCCAGTTGCTTTTTTCTAAATACCTGTCAGCATAGCCAAACAGTTTCTTTACAAAACAATTCCCGCACATTTGCAATCCCTCCATCTTCCATTCGGATGTCTGATAATAATATCATATCGCAGAAATAGACAGAATTCAAGGCAAATGCCACACTTTTTCAATCATTCTTTTATACAGAAACAGCAATTTCTGCGCCCATACCCGGCGAGCTGACCTTTGCCTCTCCTGTTTTGGTATATATTACGGGCTCCATTTTCCCTGCAGAACCCGTCCCTTCCCCGGACAAAGCAGCCTCTTTGTCCCCGCCCTTGAAGCCGGCATTCCCCAAATCGGCGCTGTCCTTCAAAAGCGCTTTTCCGTCCTCGCTTATCTCAATGATATCGGATTTCTGATTTCTTCTTTCCTCCAGTTCTTTTTCCAGTTTCTCCCGTTCCTTTTCACGCTCCTCTTTTCGCTTCCTGACAGCTTCTTCCGCTTCCAGCTCCGCCTGTTCCCTTGCGGCCTTCGCATCCTCCTTCACGCCTTCCTCTGCCTTCGACCTGTACTCCTCCGCCTTGTCCGCAAAATCTCCGGCGTATCCCATTGCCCTGTTCATAGCCGCTATATCTCCCTTGCGCCTTGCCTCCTTATAAACACGCATAGGGGTACTTATAAGCTCCATATTCTTTCCGGCTCCTGCAAGCCCTTCCATAATTTTTGTATTCATAACGCCGCCTCCTGGTCCTTATCTTTTTTCCCGCAGGCATCCTTACCCCTTTGCTGCGCACAAAAATCCGCAGGCGGGAACTTTTACAGCAATTCTTACTTTATTTTTCGGCAGCGCGAACGCTCTCTTGCAGCTTTCTGTCTCAAACAGTCTGTTTCCTGTCATATACGGCGTCATTCTGCGGAATTAACACCGTGATTACAAAAACCCCTTCCTCTGCCTTTATATTCATTGCTCCATGGTAACTTTGCACCACGTCTCTGACATTCAAAAGGCCAACGCCATGTCCTTTTCGCCTTTTCCTGTCCCCAAATCCGGTATTTTCCATCTCCTCTAAATCCGTACTGTTTTTCACTTCCAGCAAAAAACACCTTTTAACGGTTTTCGCCTGAATATTGATAAACCTCCGGCCAATAGAAGCTCCGTCGCCCGCCTGTCCGTCTCGCTGTCTCCTGCAGGCTTCCACCGCATTGTCCAGTATGTTTCCGAACAATACGCACAAATCAAACTCGCTGATACAGCATTTCCCCGGCATCTGCACATCGCACTCCCACAGAATATCCCTGCTCTCCGCCAGCTTCCGTTTCTGACAGAGAAGCACATCCACAACCCTGTTCCCCGTGACCTCCTCCTCCCCTAAAAGTCCCGAACTGCCGCTCATTTTATTCAGATAAGCGGTCATCTTTTCCCATTCTCTTTTTTCCAGCAGGCCGGACAGGGCTCTCATGTGATTTTTCATATCGTGCCGCATTCTCTCTAACCGGCTGTACTGTTCCTCCAGCATTCTGTAAGCCGCAACCTGAGCCTGATACTGGCTGCTCTTTTGCTGTTCCAGATAAATCCGGTTCATGCCAAGCACATAGAATCCCGCCGCGAACATCGATAAGGCCGTCAACACACAGAACTCAAGATGGCTGAAAATCTGGTCATAATACAGCCCCATATTGCCGCCGCTTCTGACTAAAATGCCCTTGCTTGCGCCCCAGACTGCCACATCAACCGCCGCCGTAATCGCAAGCAGGGGAATGGAAAGCATGAGATGCCATTTTTTCCTTCCGGGATATGCGCTCCCAAAGGCGCCGACTCTCATACTGTTTACCGCCCACAGGCTGACAGCCAGACTGACAAGGCCAATCATGCAGTCTTCTCTCTCGCTTATAAACGGAACTTCAATATTATTCACCGTATGATGCCAGAAAAGCGCCAGACAGGAAAAAAAGGAGCTGGAGAAATTTCCCGTAAGGGTTACGGCGGTTATTATCATAGAAGCCGTCAGCGCTTTTTTCCCCGTATCTCCCCGGAAAGTCAAAAATACCAGTCCCGCTAAATATAAATGCCACAACAGCAGCAGTAAAATCTGGGGAAAGGAGAAATAGCGGCTGACAATCTCCGTCAGCACGCAGCCGACTGCAGCAAAAAGCGCGAACGCCGCCTTACTTATCCGCAAATCCTCCATCACAGAATCCCTCCGTTTTCTCTCATATACTTAAGGATTTCCCTGCAAAATTCCTCATACCTTCTTTTTGCAATCACAATCCGCTCCCCGTTATCAAGAGTAATCTCCTGCCGGTTGTAAACGTCCACATACTTCAGGTTGATAAGATAGCTTTTGTGGCACCGGAAAAAGCCCTTACCCGCCAGATTCCTCTCCAGAACGCCAATCTGCTCATAGTAGGTAAAAATACCCTCCGGCCCGTGAACGTCAATCAGCCTCCCCTTTATCTCAAAATAGTAAATATCATCCAGAAACAGCTTCCTTTTCTGCCGCTCCCGGCTGACGATAATGAATTCCTGCGAACGGCTCTGAATTTTAAGGACGGCCTTTTGCAGCACTCTTTTCAGCTTCTTTTCGTCAACAGGCTTTATCAGATACCAGAAAGCCTCCACCTCGTAGGCGTCAAACACATATTCCCTGCTGCCAGACATAAAAATCAGGATTTTGTCAAAGGCCTTATCCCGGACAATCTGAGCCGCCCTCATCCCGTCCAGACCGTCCATGATAATATCAAGAAAAATGATGTCAAAATTATCCGGCGACCCGGTCAGCTCCCGTCCGCTGTAAAACTGGCGTATGACGCACGGCACCTTCATCTCCTCCAGAATATCCCTGATTTTTTTCGCCATACCGGAACACTCTATTGCCACGTCGTCGCATACCGCTATCCACAACATTTCATTACCTGCCTTCTCCCGCTTTTTCCGCCGTCAGCCCGCGCTTTTCTCCGCCAAAGGCTCCTCCCCGCAAATATCTCGTTTCCTGCCGGCTTTCTATGTATATCGGCATAAATATTGTCAGAGTTTCGCTGTTGTCATAACCGGGCAGTTGGCAGCCATAACCGTAAAATTTTCTCCTGCAAATTCCGGATATCCTATTGCCTGAAACCGGTATTTTGTTATAAAATGCAATTATTAAGAAATATTAATATTTTTTTAATATATTTTTAATTAAAAGAGGGGCATTATGACAAACGAGAGAAATACCAATCTTGATTTGATTAAAAATATATTAAAAAAATATTAATATTTCTTAATAATTGCATTT
>CAMSTM010000123.1 GCA_947063675.1 uncultured Lachnospiraceae bacterium
CGATTTCCGTACCAGGTATAATGATGGATTTTCCCTGAAGCTGGAGTTTGAGGGCCTGCCTCCTCTCTGGCAGGAAAGCGGCGCCTACGAACTTTTGGAGAAGGACCAGCACCAGTGGATTATCAAAGCCTCCAACGGAATCACTTCCAAAGAGGCCATGATATACTTAATTGAAAAATATAATCCTGCTAATATTTATGTGGAGGAGGAACGGATTGAGGACATCGTGCGGAGGGCTTATGCTTTAAATTAAGCAATTGTGTATTCATTGCTTTTGGAGTAAGCTGATGTTAGAATAAAAAAGAAAGTAATTCTTTCAACAAATGGCAGGTGAAAGGATAAGTATGGATACTAATATCAGGAAACTCCCTGTTGGAGTAGAAAGTTTTGAAAAAATCAGAAGAGAAAATTTTTATTACATCGACAAAACAGGATTGATTTCCGAGTTGCTCCATAAATGGAGCGAGGTAACTCTTTTTACCCGTCCCAGACGTTTTGGCAAATCTCTGAATATGAGCATGCTCAAAGCATTTTTTGAAATCGGCGGCACTCCTGAATTATTTGATGGCCTGAAGATATCGACGGAGAATGATATTTGTGAAAAATACATGGGAAAATTTCCGGTAATCTCTGTCAGCCTGAAAGATGTGGACGGAGAGTGTTTTGCCTCTGCATTTGATATGATGTGTCTTGTAGCCGGCCGCGAAGCCATGCGATTTCAATTTCTTCTGGATAGTGATAAGCTCACTGACAAGGAGAAACAGATGTATGAGCAGTTGACTTCAATAGATAAAAGCAGCGTCTTTCAGATGTCAGAAACTGTGCTTACAGGAAGTCTGCGGACCTTATCCCTGCTTCTCAGCAAGCATTATGGTCAAAAAGTTATCATTCTGATTGACGAATATGATGTCCCCCTTGCCAAGGCTAATGAAAAGGGGTATTACGACCAAATGGTCACTCTGCTCCATAAAATGTTCAGCCAGGCATTAAAGACAAATGAATCTCTTTATTTTGCCGTGCTGACAGGATGCCTGCGGATATCTAAGGAGAGCATTTTTACCGGTTTGAATAATCTGAAAGTGCTTACTGTTGCTGACGCGCAGTTTGATGAATATTTCGGTTTTACGAATCAGGAGGTGCAGAACCTTCTGGAATATTATAAATTATGCCAGTCCTATGATATGATTAAGGAATGGTATGACGGATACCGTTTCGGCGCTGTGGATGTTTACTGTCCATGGGATGTAATCTGTTACTGCGACAGGCTTCGCGGGGATAAAACTGCCGAGCCCGACAATTACTGGTCAAATACCAGCGGCAATGATATTGTGAAAAAATTTATCGCAATGACAGATGCCGCTACAGCCAGAGGCGAAGTGGAACGTTTGATTGCCGGAGAAGCCGTAACAAAAGAAATCCATCAGGAACTGACCTACAAAGAGTTATACGATTCCATTGACAATGTCTGGAGTATTTTATTTACTACAGGCTATCTCACCCAGCGCGGAAAAACAGGGAATGACCTGTTTCAACTTGTGATTCCCAACAGAGAAATCCGTAAAATATTTACCGGACAGATAATGAAATTATTTAAGGAAAGCACACAAAAGGATGGTGCTGCGGTAAATGCATTTTGCGAAGCACTTTTGCGCGGTGATGCCGCCAGCGTGGAAAAACAGTTTACAGAATATCTGAAAAAAACTATCAGTATCCGCGATACCTTTGTAAGCAAACCCACTAAGGAGAATTTCTATCATGGCATCCTTCTTGGTATTCTTGGCTTCAAATCATCCTGGAATGTAAATTCCAATCGGGAGTCCGGCGAAGGTTACAGTGATATACAGATAGAAATCGACGAGGATGAAATAGGAATTGTCATAGAAGTCAAGTACGCACACAGCGCTAATCTAGAATCTGAATGCCAGAAGGCGCTGGCGCAGATTGAAAGCCTTGATTATGCACGGCATTTTCAGGAGGAAGGCTTTCAAAATGTTTTAAAGTACGGCATCGCCTGTTATAAAAAACGATGCCGGGTTGCTCTGGAAAGAAATGTCCTGTAGAAAATCCGGAGGGCTTATGCGCTAAATTAAAGCGCGCCCTCCTCCACCAGCACCTTCCCCATCGACACCAACAGCTGCTCCGTAAAGCTCAGCAGCATCTGGGCGTCCTTCTCCACCATTCCGCACTTCTTATACCGGAACAGGAAAAACGGCGTCCCCTTATGATTAAAGGACAGTTTATCATACATCTTGAGTATTTCCGGGATTCTCTCCGGCATAATCCTTGCATCAGGCTTAAAGGTAAACCGGATTTCTCCGCCCCGGCCTCTTACTTCCGTCATATAGAGCCTGTGGGCGCTCACCCGAATCATGGCAATCCTGAATAAATTCTGCACTTCTCCGGGCACTACGCCAAAACGGTCCAGAAGCTCCTCCTTCATGTCGTCGCATTCCGCCTGGTTCTCCACTCCGGCAATCCTCTTATAGATATCCAGTTTCTGTATTTCATTAAAAATATAGGCGGGCGGGATAAATGCGTCCACATCCAAATCCACAGTGGTGTTGAAATCTTCCGCCACACTGATTCCCTTTAAATTCTTCACCGCCTCATTGAGCATTTTGCAGTACAAATCATAGCCCACGGCCTGCATGTGTCCGTGCTGCCTTGCCCCTAATAAATTGCCTGCCCCGCGGATTTCCAAATCCCGCATGGCAATCTTAAAACCGCTGCCAAGCTCCGTGAACTCTTTAATGGCGGAGAGTCTCTTTTCCGCCACCTCCTTTAGCATCTTATCCCGCTTATACATAAGAAACGCATAGGCTGTGCGGTTGCTCCGGCCTACTCTGCCCCGGAGCTGGTAAAGCTGGGAGAGCCCCATGCGGTCGGAATCATGGACAATGATGGTGTTTACATTGGGAATATCCAGTCCTGTCTCGATAATTGTGGTAGAAACCAGAACATCGATTTCTCCGCTGATAAAATCGTACATGATGTTCTCAAGCTCCCGCTCGTTCATCTGACCGTGGGCAAATGCCACCGCCGCCTCCGGCACCAGCTTCTGGATAGCAGCCGCGATATCCGCAATATTATTGACTCTGTTATAGACATAGTAAACCTGTCCTTTTCTGGACAGCTCCCTTACAATGGCTTCCCGCACCATTTCCTCGTTGTATTCCATCACATAGGTCTGAATGGGCATCCTGTCGTTCGGCGCTTCCTCAAGTACGCTCATGTCCCGAATCCCCACAAGGCTCATGTGAAGGGTGCGGGGAATCGGTGTTGCCGTAAGCGTCAACACGTCCACATTTTCCTTCATCTGCTTGATTTTTTCCTTGTGGCGCACGCCGAAGCGCTGCTCCTCGTCAATGATGAGAAGCCCCAAATCCTTATAGACAACGTCCGAGGAAAGCACTCTGTGGGTTCCGATTACAATATCCACAAATCCTTTTTTCAAATCCTCTATGGTCTTTTTCTGCTCCGAGGAGGTACGGAATCGGGACAGCAAATCCACGCGCACAGGAAAATCCTTCATTCTCTGGACAAAGGTGTTGTAATGCTGCTGGGCAAGGATTGTGGTGGGAACCAGATATACCACCTGCTTTCCCTCCTGCACCGCCTTGAAAGCCACCCGGATGGCGATTTCCGTCTTGCCATAGCCCACGTCCCCGCAGACGAGCCTATCCATAATCCGGCTGCTCTCCATATCTTCTTTGGCGGCAGTAATGGCCTGAAGCTGACCTTCTGTCTCCTCAAAAGGAAACATCTCCTCAAACTCTCTCTGCCACACCGTATCCTGCCCGTACTGGAACCCTGTTTTATTCTGTCTGGCCGCATAAAGCTCCACCAAATCCTTTGCTACCTCGCCGGCAGCCTCCTGGGCCTTTTTCTTTGAGCGGTTCCACTCCAAAGTGCCGAGCTTATTCAGCTTAGGACGTTTGGCATCGGCGGAGGCATATTTCTGAATCACGTCAAGTCCGGTTGCAAGCACATAAAGATTCCCGCCGCCCTGATATTCGATTTTAATATAATCTTTTACAACCTTCTCGACCTCAACCTTTTCTATTCCGCGGTAAATTCCCAGCCCGTGATTTTCATGAACCACATAGTCCCCGACCTTCAGTTCATTGAAATCATTGATTTTGCTTCCCTCGTAAATTTTACGCTTCTTCTTTTTCTTTTTATCGGCTCCGAAAATATCGCTCTCCGAAATCACTGCAAATTTAAGCAGGGGATACTCAAATCCCTTTAAAACCCGGCCGTAAAAGGTCATAATTTCTCCGGCTTTAAGCTCCCTGTCCGGATTTTCCGTATAAAAGGCAGTCAGCTCCTGCTCCTGTAAGTCCGCAGCCAGTCTCGCTGCCCTGGTCCGGGAACCGGACAAAAGGAGCACTCTGTAGCCGTTTTTCTTATATCGCTTCAAATCCTGAATCAGTGCTTCAAAGCTGTTATTATAGGAAGAAATACTTTTCACCGGGATGTCCGCTTTCCTGTCGGCTTTAAAAAGCGGATTTTTTCCGTCAAGCGCAGACAGCGCCACCGCCCGCCCCAGCTCTATTTTTGCCGCCACTTCCTCCACGGAATACAGCAAATCCATCTGCCCGGGAAGCAGGTAACCCTTTTCCAGACGGTGCATCATGCTTTCACGGAATTCCAGCTCCACCGCGTCGGCATGTTCCTTCACCCTCGCCGGTTCGTCCACAAAAACGCAGGTTTTACTTCTGTCAAACAAATCAAGAAAGGACACGGTATCCTCATAAAAATAATGGACATAAGCGTCAAGATTCAGGAGATTGCGGAATTCATAAACCTGCTCCAAAAGCTCTCCGGTCTGTTCTTCCACCCTGTGCGCTTCCTCGGTATGAAAATCTTTCCGCAGCTTTTCCGCAAACGCCTTTCCCTCTTTCTCAATCTTATCCATTCCGGCTTTCAGCCGCTTATCCGAAAGCAGCATTTCACCCGCCGGATAAATTGTAACGCCGGAAAGCTTTTCCAGGGAACGCTGGCTTAAAACGTCAAAGCTGCGGATAGAATCCACCTCGTCTCCCCATAGCTCGATTCGGTAGGGATTTTCTTCGGTCAAATCAAAGATATCCACAATGCCGCCCCGGATGCTGAACTGTCCCGGCGTCTCTACCTGATAGCTTTTTTCATAGCCCATATTCACCAGGCGCTCCGCAAGCTCCCTTTCGTCCGCCGCGCCCCTGACGCTGATGGAAAGAAGATGCTCCTTCCAGACGGAAAGAGGAATCTGAGGCGCCATAAGGCTGCTGAAGGTGGTAATTACCGTGACCGGCTTTCCCTCCAGCATCCGGCGAAGGCACTTGATTCTCTCCGTTACGAGCTGATTCCCATGGACGTCCGCCTGATAAAAAATCAGGTCTCTGGCCGGATATGCCACCGCATTTTTGTCATAAAACCGGTAATCCTCCATCAGCTCCTTCACCCGCAAATCGCTGAATGTGACGATAAGCCGGTTTTGAAACCCGCCGCCAAGACCGTATATCATATGAAGCTTCTGGGATTCCACACAGCCGGTCAGAGCCCCGTGGGCCGTATTTTCCCGCAGTTTGCTTTTAATCTCCTGAAATTCCCCCAGCTCCTCAAGGGGCGCCGTCAACACTCTCATGCCTTTTCTGCCTTTCGATTAAACTCATTCATTGCCTTATCCGTATCCCCCATAAGCATCATCTCCGCCGCTTCCACCGCCATGGAAACAGCCTTTTCCATAAGGGTCTTTTCTTCTTTCGTAAAGTGCCCCAGCACGTAATCCGCCAAATCGTAATTTTCCGGCTTCCCGCCTACGCCAATCCGTATTCTCTGAAATTCCTCGCTCCCGAGCTGCGCAATGATATTTTTAAGCCCGTTATGTCCCCCGGCGCTTCCCTTTTTTCTGATTCGAATCTGTCCAATCGGCAGATTAATATCGTCCGAAACCACAATAAGCTCCGCATCCGGGGCTATCCTGTAGTAATCCACAAGGGGGCGGATACTCTCGCCGCTTAAATTCATAAAGGTCAGGGGCTTTACTAAAAGCACCTTCTGCCCGTTAATGATTCCCTGTCCTGTCATGGCCCGGTTTTTAATATTCCTGACGGAAATATTATATTTTTCCGCCATCGCATCTATCATGGCAAACCCGATATTGTGTCTGGTATTATCATATTCCCTTTTGGGATTTCCAAGTCCTGCTATCAGAAACATTTCTTTTTCCTCTCATCTTTCAATAATCAGTGCCATAATAGCATACTTCTTTTCAAAAATCGAGTACAGAATGGCCGGCAGGAAAATTTCTTTCCCTGTGCCCATGCCGGCCCGCACAAAAAAAGAGGTTGCCGCTTTACGACAACCCTTGAAAAGTTTTCAACTCACTTTTATTAAAATAAGCAGTCTTGCGAAACGCGACTGCGTTTGCTGTTCTACTCCGGCTCTGCTGCCGCATCCTCATACCTCTCCAGAATAATTTTCTGGATTTTTTCCCTGGCTTCCGAGTTAATCGGATGGGCGATATCTCTGTATTCCCCATCCGTTGCCTTTTTGCTCGGCATTGCTATAAACAGCCCTTTATCTCCCTCTATGACTTTAATATCATGAATCACAAATTCTTCATCAATGGTAATTGAAACAATGGCGCGCATCTTGCCTTCTTTCGTGATTTTCCTCACTCGTACATCTGTAATTTGCATATTCAGTCCCCCTTAAGTTCGTCCTTTTATATTATGTACAAACCCCGGTGCCTGCAGACGCATACTTAATTAAATAACATATCTGTTGTTTCTTTCCAGCACAATCTTAATGCCGTCAGTTCCTGCATGATAAGAATTCGCTCTGATTGTATCACGGCTTTCTACGATGCAATTGTCAATGTGAGTGTTGTCTCCGATATACACATCATTTAAAATAATGGAATTCTTGATATAACAGTTATTTCCGATATAAGCCTTCTTGAAGATAACAGAGTCCTCCACGACCCCGTTTACAATACAGCCGCTTGAAATAAGACTGTTTTTGATTCTTGCCCCCGCGTTATACTTTGCCGGCGGCAAATCATCCACTTTGGAATAAATATCCGGATACTGTTTAAAAAAGTAATCTCTTGTTTCCGCCTTAAGGAAGTCCATGTTAGTATCAAAATAGTCTTCCACAGACGCTATGTTTCTCCAGTAATCCTTCATTTTATACCCATAGATTCTTTTCATGTTTTTGTAGCGGATTAAAATATCCTTGACAAAATCATATCTCTCCTCCTGTGCGCTTTTTTCTATCATTTCTATCAGCTGACGCCTTCTGATAACATAAATACCACAGGAAATGGTGTTGGACTTCGCCATTACCGGCTTTTCTTCAAATTCCTCAATACGGCCTTCCTCGTTCATCTTAACTGTCCCGAACCGCTCCACACTGGCATTTTCACCCATGTCCTTGCAGACTACAGTGATATCCGCCTTCCTGTCGATATGGTATTCTAACAGCTTATTGTAGTCCATTTTGTAGACACAGTCCCCTGAGGTGATTACCACATACGGTTCATGACAATTTTTGAGGAAAGAAAGATTTTGCGCAATGGCGTCCGCCGTCCCTCTGTACCAGAAGCTTCCTTCGGCTGTGACAGCCGGAGTAAACACATACAGACCGCCCTGTTTGCGTCCAAAATCCCACCACTTGGAAGAATTCAAATGCTCGTTTAAACTGCCGGCGTTATACTGCGTGAACACCGCCACCTTCTGGATATGGGAGTTGGTCATATTGCTTAAAGCAAAGTCAATGCTTCTGTAGCTTCCCGCAACAGGCATTGCGCAAACGGCTCTCTTCTGGGAAAGCTCTTTCATTCTGTAGCTGCTTCCGCCCGCTAATATGATACCTATCGCTCTCAATGCTCATCACCTGCCTTAATCAATATTTTTCCGCCCGCAAGATAATTGTCCGTGTAGTCTTCTCTTGATGTTGCTCCGAATATACAGGTATTCTTACCCACCGTGACGCCCTCCGGTATCACGCTCGTCTCACCCACCGTAACAATGCCGTCGCTGTAGATGTGCGGGTCGGTTTCATTAGGCACTTCCTCCCCAAATCCCATTTTTACATGATTTTCAATTTTGACATTTTCCGCCGCTATCACTTTGTAGAGTTCGCATCCCTCCCCTATTCGTGTATTATTCATGATAATAGAATCCCTGACAATCGTGTCCCTTCCAATCGTAACACCACAGCCGATTACAGAATTATATACCTGTCCGTAAATATCGGAGCCTTCCCCTATAATGCTCCTTTCCACTACGGAACCGTCGGCAATATACTGCGGCGGCAGAATTTCACTTTTGGTGTAGATTTTCCAGTACTCCTCATACAGGTTGAATTCAGGAACAATGTCAATCAATTCCATATTGGCCTCCCAATAGGAATTTAAGGTTCCCACATCCTTCCAGTACCCGTTAAACTCATAGGCATAGAGCGAATCTCCCTTGCCATGGCAGTAGGGAATGATATGCTTACCGAAGTCAAGTCCCGGCTGCTGTGCGTTTGTAAGCAATGCTTCCCTTAATGTTTTCCAGTTAAATATATAAATACCCATGGATGCAAGATTACTCCTGGGATTGGCAGGCTTTTCCTCAAAATCGGTTATTCTCCTGTTCTCATCGGTAATCATAATTCCAAAACGCCTGGCCTCCTCCATGGGCACAGGCATAACGGCTATTGTCACTTCAGCGTTCTTTTCCTTATGAAACCCCAGCATAACTTCATAGTCCATCTTGTATATATGGTCGCCTGAAAGAATCAGGACATATTCAGGATGAAAGCTTTCCATATATTCCAGATTCTGGTAAATGGCGTTGGCTGTTCCGGTATACCATTCGCTGTTGATTGTTTTCTCATAGGGCGGCAGAACCGTCACGCCGCCGATATTCCTGTCCAGGTCCCAGGGAATACCGATTCCGATATGTGTATTTAACCGCAAAGGCTGATATTGTGTCAAGACCCCAACTGTATCTATTCCTGAATTAATGCAGTTACTGAGCGGAAAATCAATAATACGGTACTTCCCCCCGAAAGATACTGCGGGTTTGGCGACCTTGGATGTCAATACTCCCAACCGGCTTCCCTGACCGCCCGCTAACAGCATGGCAATCATTTCCTTTTTAATCATACTGTCCCCCCATGTATTCAATACTATATCTTAATAAGAAATATTTTTATATTACGATGTATGTAACGTTTATAATTTGTATGAATAGTATATCATAGGTTTTTCCAAAAGTGAATGTTTATTAAAAATGTCATTGGTTTTTCCTGTGTAATTTTATATAATTAGGTCAAGACTATTGTATTAGCGGAGGGTTTTCTCATGTATCAGTTAAACTTTACTCATCCTGAACATATATATTTCATAGGAATCGGCGGCATCAGCATGAGCGGGCTGGCGGAAATTCTTCTGGAAAAGGGGTTTACCGTTTCCGGCTCCGACTCCCAAAAATCATCCCTTACGGAGCTTCTTGAAAGTAAGGGCGCGCTCATCCACTATGGCCAGCAGGCGGAAAATATTGGCAATGATATTGACCTTGTGGTCTACACAAGCGCCATCCATCCCGACAATCCCGAATACGCCGCCATGAAAAAAATGGGGATACCATCCCTTACCCGTGCGCAGCTCTTAGGCCAGATGATGAAAAACTATGCGGTTCCCATTGCCATCAGCGGTACTCACGGGAAAACCACCACCACTTCCATGATCTCAGAAATTCTCCTGAAGGCGGACACCGACCCCACGCTTTCTATTGGCGGCATCTTAAAGGCCATCGGAGGAAATTTCCGCATAGGCCACTCCGATTTATTTGTGACGGAGGCCTGCGAATATACCAACAGCTTTTTGAGCTTTTATCCGAAGGTGGGCGTTATTCTCAACGTGGAGGAAGACCATCTGGACTTTTTTAAGGATATTGACGATATCTTAAATTCCTTCCATGAGTTTGCAAAGCTGATTCCCTCTGACGGCACTTTAATTATCAACGGAGAAATCCCCGGAGCCGATATCATTTTAAAGGACTTGTCCTGTAAGGTTGTCACCTTCGGCAGCACCTCCGAATATGACTATCATCCCGAACAGATTACCTATGATGAAAACGGCAACGCCGGCTTTCTTCTTGTGACAAAGAATTCCAGGGAGGCTGTTACCCTGGGCGTTCCCGGACTTCATAATGTTTATAATGCAATAGCCGCCTTCGCTGTCGCCGACCTTTTATCCGTTGATTTTTCCGTGGCGCGCAACGCATTAACTGATTTTCACGGTACGGAGCGCCGCTTTGAGTATAAGGGCATGATGAACGGAACCACTATAATAGATGATTATGCGCATCACCCTACAGAAATTACCGCAACCTTAGCCGCTGCGATAAATTATCCCCGCAAGTCTCTCTGGTGTGTGTTCCAGCCTCATACCTATACCCGCACCAAAGCCTTAATGAAGGACTTTGCAAAAGCTCTTTCTGTTGCGGATTATGTGGTGCTGGCTGATATTTATCCCGCCCGTGAAACCGACGACCTGGGCATAAGCTCCCGTAACCTTTTAGAAGAAATAAAGCCCCTTAATAAAAATTGTTATTACTTTTCTTCGTTTAAGGAAATTGAAAATTTTCTATATGAGAACTGCCAGCCCGGCGACCTGTTGATAACTATGGGTGCGGGAAACGTTGTAAACATTGGAGAAAATCTTCTTGACCGATAGTTTTCCACATTTTCCACACTTTCCACATGGGTAGTCAGTCCTCTCAAACCCTTGAAAATACTGGTTTTTCTGAAATTTTTACTATTTCATTTTCAGAATACCTGTGTTATAATGAGCCTTGCTTTCACTTTGGAAACAGTATCATACGGGGGTCGTTTTATGGGGCGTTTTAATGTTTATCAGGAAAATTATACCGATATTACTATTGTTTCAAACGTCTTTATAGACGAATACATGAAAGACGCCAACGACGCCCAGCTGAAAATTTATCTGTATCTTCTCCGGGTGACGGGAGCCGGGCTTACCACCAGTATTTCCGATATGGCCGACCAGTTTAACCACACGGAAAAGGATGTTGTGCGGGCTCTGAAATACTGGGAAAAGAATCATCTTCTTTCTTTAGAATATGATGATTCCAAAAATATTTCCGGCGTTCAGCTTCAGGGACTTTTTAAAATGTTTTTGGAAGGCAGCGGGGAGAATTCTTTTGTGAT
>CAMSTM010000124.1 GCA_947063675.1 uncultured Lachnospiraceae bacterium
AAATGAAAAAAGAGCGATAATTCGGGCTTTGTCGAGTTTCCGAGACTGCTCTTATAAGGTAAGGGAGGACGGGCGCATCTTAAGCCGTGCAGCTTATATCATGCTGGGTATCACATCAGACGGCTATAAGGATATCCTGAGTATCACTGTAGGAGCTAATGAGACCAGTAAGTTCTGGCTGGGGATGTTAAATGACCTGAAGAACAGGGGCGTACAGGACGTGCTGTTCTTCTGTGTAGACGGGCTTGCCGGTTTTAAGGAAGCAATCGGGGCAGTGTATCCGGATGCCCAGATACAGAGATGCGTCATCCATATGCTGCGGAATTCTTTTAAATATGTCAATTACAGCGACCTGAAGAAGTTTTCCGCTGATTTCAAATCCGTATATCATGCCCCGAATGAAACATCTGCCCTTTCCGAACTGGAAAATATCAAAGAAAAATGGGGAAGGAAATATCCCTATGCGATAAGTAATTGGGAGAATAACTGGGAAGATGTCAGTTCCTTCTTCCAGTTTTCGGATGATATCCGGCGTATCATGTATACCACAAATATCATAGAGGGGCTGAACCGCCAGTACCGGAAAGTAACAAAAACAAAAAGTGTATTCCCAAGTGACAGTGCGTTAGAAAAAATGCTTTATCTTGCCAGTGGGAACGTGATAAAGAAATGGACACAGCGTTACAGGAACTGGGACCAGGTGCTGAATCAGTTAATTGTCCTATACGGAGAAAGGCTTACCTGTTATCTGTAAAAGAAAGAGCCGGAACACCATAGTTCATCAGGACGTCCCGGCCTTATTCCATCGGCATTAGCAGTATTGCCAGAAAACCCCATCCTTATTCCGGAGGCCGGGTGTGGGCAGAGCCCACGTAAAATCTTCCTGCTGCTAATGCCTGATTGGTATGCAAAAAAATCAAAACAGATGTATAAAAAAGAACCAGCTGGTAATACTATTATCAGAAAGAAATTTCGACAACATAGATGTTACGCTATTCGACAACAAATTTCTACATATCTGATTCATATCAGGAAAGATTATTTCCCCATAGACACAAGATTTTTTACAGCCTCCTGCACGCTGCATAAAAACTGCCAGCAGATAATCTACTGGCAGGAAAATTTTATATTTTTTCAATTGTCTACTTGACGGGGAGCAGTTCAAAATTTTCATTCGTTAAAGCGACAGCTCCCTTATAGTATTTCTGGCAATGAACAGATTTTCAAATAAAAATCCAAACAGAATCTCACTCTAATACATCCCGCAGCATCACCTTAATCTGCGCTCTTCCTCCAAATCCTCTGCTGTGATTTTCCAGTCTTTGTAATAATACATTTTATCCTTTTCCCCAATCTCCCTGACCACTTTGCACGGATTTCCCACTGCGATGCAGTTCGCCGGAATGTCCTTTACCACCACGCTTCCGGCGCCAATTACCGTATTTTCCCCGATAGTCACTCCCGGGCAGATTGTCACCCCCGCTGCAATCCAGCAATTATCCCCGATGGTTACCGGCAGGGAATACATATACTCTCTCATATTCGGGTCTATGGGATGTCCCACTGTAGCAATCGTGACCGCTGCGCCAAACATCACTTTCTTACCGACAATGATTTTCCCATCATCTATAAAGTTACAGTTAAAATTCACATAAGAGCCTTCCCCTATCGTAATATTGTACCCGTAACAGCAATAAAAAGGCGGCTCAATCCACGCATCCGTCTCTTTTCCGAACAGCTCTTTCATTGCCCTCAGACGCCCGTCTGTGTCTTCCGGCGAAGTGTTATTGAACGCAATCATGCGTTTTTTTCCATTTACCCTGTCCTCGGGAAGTCCCTCACAGTAATCCGTAAACAATTTCCCACTTGCAATTCTTTCTCTCATTGTCATTGTCTGCTCCTCCGTTTTTCCTTTATTAATCTTTTTTACCCTGCCTTATTTTTGCAGTATCTGTATATGGCGGGGATTTTTATCGTTTCATCGGTGTCCACATAGAATGTACCCCGGCATGGACATTTTATCGCATCCCACTATCCACGGTAAGGTCTTTGACCCATCTATACTTTTTATAATGCCGGTACACCGCAGGCAGTTTCACAATTTCATCCAGATTAACAATAAAATATACGGCAACAACAGGGAGCTGCAGCACAAAAGCCGCAAGAACCCCAAGCGGAACGGTAATACACCACATCGTTACGGCATCACAGAGAAGGCCGAACCGGGAATCCCCTCCTGCGCAGAAGATTCCTCCAATGGTTGTTCCGTTCACAGACTTTCCGACCATATAACAGGAACACATGACAAGCATCCATTTCAGGTATGTGTTTGCTGTAACGCTTAAATCCGTCACAGCAAAAATCAGCGGGCTTAAGGCAAGCATGACAATCCCTGATGCCGCACCGCACAGGACAGACATCCAGCACAGCCTGCCTCCATATTCTTTTGCCTTATCCAGCCTGCCCGCGCCCAGTTCATTTCCCACCATGATTCCGCCGCCACTCCCAAGCCCAAGGCAGAAGCAGGCAACAAGGTTTTTCACAATATTGGCAATGGAATTAGCGGCGACGGCGTCCGACCCAAGATGCCCCATGATAACCGAATACATAGTAAAGCCCACACCCCAGACAATCTCGTTACCAAGAACCGGGAATGAGTACTTCCAGAAATCATGCCGCAGCACTTTATCATCGTGCACCATGTAATATAGCTTCAGCTTAATACTGTCTTTCTTTACCGTTTCAATAACACACCACGCCACCTCTATCGCTCTGGCAACCACCGTGGCTAAGGCTGCTCCCGCAATCCCCATTTCAGGTAACCCAAGCCACCCAAAAATAAAGATGGCGTTCAGTATAATATTGACCACCACACTTACAGAACTAATCACGCTGGATTTAGCCGCCCTGCCCGTATTCTTCAGTATGCACAGATAGACCTGCGAGATGCCTGTCAGCAGGAAAGCCAGCGACACTGTACGCAGATAAATTCTGCCGCCTTCAATCAGGGTCTGCTCATTCGTAAAAATACGCATTAAAACGCCCGGAATTATGAATCCTGCGGTAAAAAACAAAAAGGAAACCACCACCGTAATCTTCATGACATAAGCGAAAATCCTCTCAACAGCCGCCCTGTCCCCCTTCCCCCAATACTGCGCTGCAAGCATGGAAAGCCCTATGGCCATAGCAGCAAAAAACAGGTTCTCCACAAAAGTAATCTGTCCTGCAAGAGACACTGCCGACAGGGCATCCTGTGTCAGCATCCCCAGCATAAGGGCATCCGAAGCACTGACTAGAGCCAGCATGAACTGCTGGAATGCTATGGGAATCACAAGTGTCAGCAGTTTTTGGGTAAAATCATGTGATTGCTTTTCTTTCATCTTTATATCCGCTCCATGTTGTTTTCTATTTAACAATATAAGATTTTTGCATTAAAATCATTCAATATCGTTCATTTTTATATAACAGTCTTCCATTTGTGAGCGGTTGCTATTTTAAATGGATTATAGGAGATACCAACATATATCCACACCGGCAAGATAACCGTTATAACGCACGCCTCCCCAAAAACAAGCGTTGAATTCTAAAATTGTGTAAAAAAATCCTGCTGCCATGCGATATTTTTTATCAGATGGCAGCAGGTATATTCTTTTTATACAGTTTTATTATTTGGCCGGAATAACCGCGCCGTTATAATGCTCGGTAATGAAATTCTTCACATCGTCAGACTGCAGTATCTTTACCAGCGTTTTGATGTACTCATTATCCTTGTTGGCCTCTGTCACCGTGATGATATTGGCATATTCGGAATCCTCGCCTTCCCTCATCAAATAGATACTCGTGTTGATGCCGGCCTCAAGCGCTCTGTTTGCATTTACAAAATAAGCGTCAAAATCGGCTGCCGAAGGAATAATGTTGGCCTGGTCCATCTCAACAATTTCAATGGGAATCAGATATTCCTCAATTTCATTCACGGAAGCGTTCGCAGCGGTGATATCCGGATTTAACTTAAGGTATCCTTCCGCTTCAAGCACCTTCAGGGCTCTGTACTCATTGGAAGCATCGTTGGGAATCGCAATTACCGCATTTTCCGGAAGGTCTTCCTTCCCCGCATATTTGTACGAAAAACATGTGTAAGGTTCAACATGAATCCCTCCCATGCTGTACAGGGTCGCACCCATTTCCTCCTCAATACTTTCCATAGCCGGCACATGCATGAAATAAGCAAAATCAACCTCTCCGTCAATCAGCATATCGTTCCATGTCGCATCCCACGTGGTGGACACAAAATTAAGTTCAATTCCCTCTGCCGCCAGAGCGTCTCTTGCCGCGCCTAAAATCTCACTGTGAGGGGTCAGGTCGCATACGCATTTCAAGATAACCTTTTCCGCAGAAGGCTCCTTTGCCTCTGTACCGGTTTCCGCTTCCTGCGCGTCGTCTGCGGCCGTGTCATCCGCAGCGCTCGCCGTATCTTCTGCAACTTCTTCCGCATCCGCCGTATCCTCTGCCACTCCTTCCGCGTCCGCCGCTTCCTGTGTGCCGCCGTTGTTGCCGCAGCCTGCCAAAAGGGCAGATACTGTCAATGCGGCTGCCATAATAAAAGCAAGTTTCTTTTTCATAATCTTTCCTCCTCTGAAAATAATGCTTTCTTTAAATCCATTGAAATTCTAGCACAATCAGCCAAAAAGTGGTATCTTCCCGAAAGAAAATTTTCAGCCCTAATCCTTTAAAAAATATACATTTTGTCCAATTTAAAGCGTTCCGGTTCCATGCCACGCGCCCCATTGGACACGACAACAGAGAGCAGCCCTGTTGTCTGCTTTCTAAATCAGATGTCTTCTCTTTAAAATAATTTTTGAAACGGTATCGCCCAGAATCTGCACAATCTGGACAATCACAATCAGAACGATAATTGTTGCAAATAAAAGGTCATGCTCGAACCGCGTATACCCATAAGTAACCGCAACATATCCGATTCCCCCGGCTCCGAAGCTTCCGGCAAGGGCCGTCATGGAAATGATAATCACCACCGCATTGGTAAAGGCGCGAACCAGCGAGGGCATGGTTTCCGGCACCATGATAGTAAATAAAATCCGCATATTGCCGCTTCCCATAGCCTTGGCAGCTTCGATTTTTCCCTTGTCAAGCTCTAACAGGCTGCTCTCCACAAGCCTTGCAAAAAGCGGCACGCAGCTCGCCACCAGAGAAATGATGCAGGCGTTGGAGCCGTAGGATTTTCCCACCAGCGCTCTTGCCACCGGCAGCATCACGATAATAATGATGACCTGCGGCAGTGAGCGGAAGCAGTTGATAACGGCGCTTAAAACGGTATGTACTGCTTTGCAGGGCATCAGCCCTTCCCTGCTCGTCATCACCAGCACCAGACCCAGAATTACACCGAACACCAGCACAAATGCGGCGGATACGGCCACCATATACATGGTTTCGCTGATGGCTGGCAGCACCCGCTCCCAGACCTCTGCGCAGAAAGCATTTTTCAGCACTTCCCAAAAAGAATATTTGTATAAACTCATTCCGCTTCCTCCTGCCGGTAATCGCTTCTGAATTTGTTGTAAACGCCGATAAAGTTTTTGGCTGTTTCACACTGCGGATGCTGGAAAATGTCTTTCACCAGCCCCTGTTCCAGCAGCTTCCCGTTCTCCATAACCGCCATCCTGTGGCAGGTATACTTGATAACTTCCAGCTCATGGGTAATCAGGATAATCGTCAGCCCCAGCTTCTGATTGATTTCCTTCAAAAGGTCCAGAACGGAAAGAGTCGTCTGCGGGTCTAATGCGCTTGTTGCTTCGTCCGATAAAAGCACGTCCGGATGATTGGCCAACGCTCTGGCAATCCCCACCCGCTGCTTTTGCCCGCCGGAGAGTTCTCCCGGATAGGCGTCCCTTTTTTCCGACAGGCCCACCAGCGCCAGCATTTCATCAACCCTTGCGCACACTTCCTTTGCCCCCATGCCCGCCATTTTAAGCGGATAGGCGATATTCTGTGTCACTGTCATGGAATCAAACAGGTTAAACTGCTGAAATATCATGCCGATTTTTCTTCTCTGCCTGTTTAATTCCGCCTTTCCAAGAGAAGTGATTTCCTTATCCCCAATCCGTACGCTCCCGCTATCCGGCTCCTCCAGACGGTTGATGCACCTGACTAAAGTGGATTTCCCTGCTCCGCTGAATCCCACAATTCCGTAGATATCGCCTTTTCCTACGGAGAGGTCGATTCCCCTTAAAACCTCAATGTCCTGCTTTTTAGTATGAAAGGTTTTGTAAAGCTGCTTTACTTCTATAAATTTTTCGTCCATGCGAATTCCTTTCAGGCAGTCTGCTTTGCCTGCCTCTTTTGATTACGGTAAGCAACTTACAGCGGGCAATGACTGCCTGCTGCAAAGCTGTCGGCTTATCCGGCTTTGGCACGGCTACATTATACTAAAAAGGTAAACGGTTTACAAGACCGCCTCGCTTTCCAGACAGATTTCCCTGGCTTTTTCATACCCTTGAACCGTCGTCCCCAGCCCTTCGCAGGCTTTCTCCAATGTGACCCTGAAAAAATTCATTGCACTTTCGACGTCTTTTACAAGGCGTCTGGCTTCGCCTTCTTTTCTGCCTTCTCTTCTCCCCTGCTTTCTTCCTTCATTTCTTCCCTTCCGTTCATATTGGTCAAATAATTCGCACACTTTTATTTCGTCCTCCTCTCTGATTCCCTGTTCCTCCAGCCAGTCTTCAATACCGTCCACATCGGTATCTCCGGATAATACCTTTATCATCTTAATTAACGCCGCTTTATGTACTACCTTCCTGTCCGAGCGATAACTGGCTCCCTCCGCAAGAAAATCTACCACAATCCGCATATCGCTCTCGAAAAGTTCTCTCGTCTCCTTCGGCAAACGACGCATTTCAAATACGTAAAGCTCCAGATTATCTACATATTTCCACTCTTTTTCTGAAATCTTCTTCTTCCCGAACATTTTACGGATGCTTCGGTTACTCCTCCACCTGTTTTCTCCCCAGTAAAGCACAAATTCTATCACCGGACAGGCATCCTTTATTTTCCCTTCGTACTGTTCCCGGTATATTCCTCCTGTATAGCCTGCTTTTCGAAGAAGCATCTTTCCGTCTGTCCGGCTCTGATTTGCAATAAGGTACATCAGATGGACTGCGCCGTCCGCAAATTTGTATTTACAGATATCCTCATACTGGTTCCGCAACTCCTTTTTCCCCTGATAGACAGATTCCGTGGGGCCTGCCATTAAGCTGTCCTTATCTGCCATCCTTTCTCCCTGATACAAAAGTACGTTGATAACGTCCGCCGCCACGTCGGGAAATGCTACAAATTCCTTTTCTACGATGTCTTTCTTTTCATTCGTTTCACTCATCCTTCCTCCTTTTCCGGCAGAGCTGCCGCATTATTAATAAGGAAAGGATGCTTTTATCCCTAAATCTTCTTCGGCTCCGCCAACATATATTTTCCGTGAAAATGCTGGCGATTTGCCAAAGATATTCTGCCTGACAGGATTCGTCATGGCGAATTGATTTTCACATTTTTATAACATAATTATACAATTATCCGGTAAAATTGTCAAATGCAAATTTATAAAAAAATACTAAAGTAAAAATTTTCCTTCCTTATTATAAAGGGGAGCCGCGGTTGCCCGCGACTCCCTCCTGCTTTTTATTATTTATGCCAGCTTACTGTCATGCTCTCCCGCCTTCTAATGGTACTGCATCGTCTGCATACAGCTTCGATATCTGGTCTTCCAAATCCTTCTCCTGCTTCTTCATATCATGGTGCTTCCAGACAAATGCCGCAATAACCACAATCAGGATAATCAGTGCCGGTAAATCCCACCAGCAAAAGCCCAGCATGGTATGTTCTAAAATATATGACATATTCAGTCCTCCTTCCTGTTACCTTGAAGCGGCAGGATTTCCCGTTGCTTCCTGCTGAATGTTTTTCAGCCGTTCTTCCCTGTCCTCGTCAAACTGTTTTTCACGCTTCTTCTGTTTATGGCTGTGCACCACAAGCTCTACCAGAGTAACCACTCCTGCAAGGAGCGCCGGCAGTTCCCAGAAGTGCATGCCTAAACTGTTGTGTGTAAAACCGTATAAATTCATCCACATATTTTTACCTCTTTCATTTCCAGTTCTGCATCCGCCCTTCCGCATACCGCTTTCGGTACGCTTCAGGGCATCTGCTGTTTTCAGTTTCACATTCGTTCTTTGCTCTGCGCGCTCTTACCTTGCACTTTCTTTTGTATCCGCGATTCCAAACCGCCTTTTCAGCGTCTCCTCCGCCAGCCGGTCTTTCAGCTCAGCCAGCTTCTTCTGACGCCTCTTCATACTGTGGGTGAACCATGAGTAGATAATCAGGGTCGCCAGCATCAGCAGGAAGCTTAAAATACAGCACTTATGGTCGTCAAGCTCTCTGTTATCGAGAGGGATTTCTTCTTCTGTTATCGGGATAAATGTAACATTTCCGTCATCATCCACAACAGCCTCTACTCCTAAAGGCACATCCTCGTCACCGACTGCCACCAATCCTGCCGCTCCGGCGGGAAGTGCTGCCGCTGCCGCTCCGACGGGAGCTCCCGGTACTACAGGAGCCGCAGGAGCTTCAGGTCCGCCTTCAACCGGAGGCACTTCAGGTACAGTTGGAGGTGCCGTCGGAACCGGAGTATCTTCCTCTGGTTCAGGTACAGGTTCTCCTTCTCCCGGAGTTTCGCTGGGTTCCGGCGTAGCTGTCGGTTCCGGTGCAGGCACTACTGCCGGTATTGCTGTGTAAATCACGTCTACAGTGATATTCTGTTCAGGCATCACGCCTGTTTCAAAGACGAAAAATGCGATATCAGGTCTGTATCCTGCAATTTCAGGAGAATCAATCCTTTCAACTCTCTCCCCAGCCAGGTACTTCATTGAATATTCCGTTGCCGCTTCCGTGCCTGTTGCATATAAATAGCGAATAGTTAATGTATAAATATCTTCTACCGTCACAGGGTCTGTCGGAGGCGTTTCCTTATCTTCCGGCTCTGTATCAGGAACCGTTGTCTCTCCGGTTACTTTTGCCGTATTACGAATCTGGCTATTGGCTGGAATAGTGTTGCCTTCTTCATTGTATCCAGCTTCCCCAACGTCTTCTCTGGCCACTACATAACTGCACTTCAATTCTACGCTCTGCCCGACTGCCAAGCTGGCAATTACTGCAATATTTCCATTAATTGTAACGCCTTTTTGTGCTTCGAATGTTACTGTACCGTTTGCATTTTCCAGTGTATCCACTACGGTGACATTCCTGAGTTCCATATTGCCGGTATTCTCTACCGTAATGGTATAATTGATGGTATCCCCAACTTTATATTCTGTTTTCGGTTCCCCATCTACCATTATAGGGTCAAGAGTCTTTCTTACAGAAAATTCAGGGTTCTTTGATGCGACCAGAATCCGGCCTGTATCGCCTTCTCCTGTTACTGTCCCACCATCAGCTGTCGTTCCTGTTGCCGTAGCTATATTTCTGAAATCATTATTTCCAAGGTCAGAATCTTTAATGACATATTCTGCTTTGAAAATAATACTTTCTCCCGGCACCAGTGAATTGATGTGTGCTGTCCCGTCACTGTTTACCGTATATCCTTCTGTGATTCTGTTAATCAGGTTCCTTATGAAGCCTCCGCCGATAATCTCTGCATCAGCCAGACTGTCTGTCACATCAATGTCTGTCAGGGTCCGTGTACCGCTGTTTACTATTTCAATTTCAAACTCAGCAGTATCCCCGGTTGTAAACGCCTTCTTCCCAACACTGTCTGTCGCCGAACCTACATTCATTAGCCGCTTATATACTGTAAGCTGGTCGTCAACACCGTCCAGCGGAATCGGGTCTGTCGTGTCCGTCACTTTTATTGTATCCACTGTTGCTGTTGCAGTATTGGTAAAGTTCTCATTTCCTATAGCGGCATCCTTAACATCATAGTGCGCCTTGATAAATACTTCGCCGCCTACTGCCAAAGTCTCAATAGTTGCAGTATTCCCATCCACACTGTATCCCACTCCGGCATCAATTGCAAATCCTTCAATACCGTCCATTTCGTCTGTTACCGTTACACCGCCTAAAGGTATGTCGCCTTCATTGGTTACTTTAATCGTAAAGTTAACGGTATCGCCAACTGAAAAATTCTTATCATCTGTATCCGGTTTTTCAAAGGTTTTATCAATGCCCAGTTTCTTCCACTGTGCGGTCAGTGTTACATCACCTGTTATGCTCAATGACGTTTCTGCATCAATCTGACTTCCTATGGCATCTTTCCAGTATGCGAAAACTGCTCCGTTGTCTGGCTGTGTTCCCATGTAATCTGCAACACTCAGTTCGTAGCCCTCATAATACAAACGACCATAAGTCGGGCTGTCTTCGTCATTAATTGTACCGTACCTTCCCGTCCGGTAAGTTACTGTATACTCCTGATAATCCGGTACGTTATCGGGATTTTTGTCAGGGCCGCTTGCGTCCAGAACATAATATACATCTACGGTATTATTTGCTTCAGTTGTTGATACCAGTCCTTTAGAAGTGCCCAGAACAATACCGTTTTCACCTTTTCTGGTATCTATCATATAATGCTCACCGTTATAAGTCTCATTTTCTGCAACATTATACGGTATTGAAGAATTAAACTCTACAGAACTTCCCTCTTCCGGGGAAACTGGATTTTGGCCAACAAGGGTATTTCCATCATCGCCTGCATAATAATAGTAGGTAACTGTATATCCAAGGTCAGTTCTCTTTGTATAATACAAGGTGATTTCATTCGGGCCTTCCGCATCCTCTATGGTCAGGCTTTCCTTATCCGCACGGCTATAGTTGTAACCATCAATATTAGCCACTATATCGGCTGGATTAATGACCGTTCCAAATTCCTGCCCTTCTACTCTCGTAGGACCTTCTAATATTGTTTCTGTTCCTTCCTCCCTATGTGTTACGGAGCAGTCTCGGAAACTCGACAAAGCCCGAATTATCGCTCTTTTTTCATTTCTTT
>CAMSTM010000125.1 GCA_947063675.1 uncultured Lachnospiraceae bacterium
GAACCCGCCTCCTCAGCTTGGGAAGCTGATGTTCTACCAATGAACTACATCTGCACTTTTAAAAGTATAACACGATAATTCTTTTTATTCAAGTCAAAAATCACAGAAAAATCACAGAAATCAATTTTTAAAAATGAAGTTTTCTGTATCGATTCACGCACGCCAGAATTTCCTGCTTCCGCGGCCTTGCCAGTGATGAGGATATGTCCCCGCGTTCAAAAAGGCTTTCAAGCCCGTCCCTGTCAAGCTGGTTTTCGATAAAATCTCCCAACTGCTTTATCGTTTTCTTTCCATCTAAAAGCTTTAACTGCGCAAACTTCAAAATAAAGGCAAGAGCCGCCGTCTGCTCCTGGTCTTTGAGCTGTTCCAGATACCGCAGCTCCACATTCTCCCGGGCCAGCATCAGCTCGCTGGTTCCCATGGTTTTAATTTTAATCCTGTCGTCTTTTTTCAGAGCCATATCAGGCAGAGGGCATCTCCTGTCAAGATAAGAAGGGAATTTTTCCTTGTCTCCGGTCATTTCAGGATAGCTTTTTGCCGCCTCCTTCGCCCGCTTTGTAATGTCAACGGGAACGTATTCTTTCATTTGAATTACGGTATCCGCCACATGGAAATAAGAGCCTGAGCTTCCCGCCACAATAATGGAGGAAATACCCAAATCCTGATAAAGCGCGTTTACCCGGCAGATAAACGGGGTAATCGGCTCCTCGCCTGCGGAGATGACCTCCTGCATCAGCTGGTCGCGAATCATAAAATTGGTAGCTGACGTGTCCTCGTCTATCAAAAACACCTTACAGCCGGCCTCCACGCCCTCCATCAGATTGGCGGCCTGAGATGTACTTCCGCTGGCGTCCTCAGTGGAAAAATGGGCCGTGTCCCTTTTATTGGGCAGATTTCCGATAAAAGGAGAAATATCCACGCTGGCAATGCTGCGCCCGTCCTCTGCGCGGAGCTTTACCGCCGTATCGTCGGTGATGACAAGCTCCCGCCCGTCGCCCTTTACATGATTATAGACGCCGTTTTGGAGAGCCTGCAAAATGGTGGACTTCCCGTGATAGCCGCCGCCCACAAAAAGGGTAATGCCTCTGGGAATCCCCATGCCTGTCACCTTTCCCTGATTCGGCAGAGTAAGCGTCACCTTCAGGGAATCCGGGCTTTTAAAGGGAACCGCGCCTTTCATGGGTCTTTCGGACACCCCGCTTTCTCTTGGAAGAATGGAGCCGTCGGCCACGAACGCGCACAGTGAAAGCTCGGGAAGCTTTTCCCTGATATACTGCTGGTCCTCGCAAAGGCAAATCGCCTGTTTTAGCTGATTCTGATTGATTCTGGCAAAATAAAGGCTCTTTCTTACGCAGTCCGGCAGAATGTCAAAAAGCATCTTTTCCAGCTCTCTTGCGTTAATGGTTCTCCCGTTTGCCGGAAAACCCGCCTCAAACCGGAGGGTAATATTTCCGTCCTTTATCTTAAGCGCTGTCCTCTCAAGCACCTGCTGCCCGCATCTGGAAACGCCAAGCAGCCCGCTCTTGCCGGAGCCCTTTGCCTGAAAGCTTCCGCCGCTCACCTCCCTGCCGAAAAGCCTCGTCAGATGGTCCTGAAGTGTGATTCTCTTGGCGTGGGTATCATAAAACTGCGCCGGAAAGCCCGCTTTCTGCGCCTTTACCAGTACGGAAAGCCTTGACGGCGCCGCAAAAGGGTCCCCCTGAACGTGGTCGATAGAGAGCACGTAATCCTTAAAATCATACTGCCCTCTCAAATCCTTGTATGCCGGATACCCCCGGTGGTCGATACTTTTCAGTTTTGTTCTCAAATCCAGTGCTGACTGCATATATTCCCTCTTTCCTTTGCGTATCTTTTCACTCTTCTATCAGCATAAAGCGCAGACTGCCCCGCAGGACTTTACCGCAACTTAGCGGTTTCCTTCATGCTACATTCTTTCCGGTGCGGAGAACCCAAGCATTTCAATGCATGTCTCCAGTATCCTTCTTGTCAGAAGCAAAAGCGCAACCCATCCGGCCTTCTTTTCCGCATCCTCCTGACTGATAATTTTCGTCTCATGGTAAAAACGGTTAAAGGCATTTGCCAGGTCGTAAATATAGGCGCAGACCTTGTGAGGGGCGCTTTCTTTATAGGACTCCTCAATCATGGCGTTAAACCCGGCAATTTCCAGCATAAGCGCTTTTTCCGCCGCACTGCCTGCCTCCCGAATCCGAGCCTTATCCGCCAGCGCTTCGTCCTGTTCCCTGATTTTATTTAATATGGATTTAATTCTTACTATGGTATATAAAATATAGGGGCCGGTATCTCCCTCAAAGGAGGTGAACTTGTCAATATCAAAGGCATAATCCTTAAACGCCTGATTGGACAAATCCCCGTACTTGATTGCGGAAAGCGCCACAGTCTGTGCCGTCCGGCGGGCTTCGGCTTCCTCAACCTCTCGGTTATCGGTGATTTTCCGGTACATTTCCTCCTCAATTTCCCTAATTAGGTATTCCAGACGCATGACTCCGCCGTCCCTGGTCTTAAAGGGCTTGCCGTCCTTGCCGTTCATGGTTCCGAACCCGATATGCAAAAGCTCCGTCTCCGGTTCCACCAGCCTGGTTTTTCTTGCGCAGCGGAACACCTGCTCAAAATAAAGGTTCTGCCGCTTATCAGCCACATAAATAATCCTGTCGGGATGATAATCCTTCATTCTCTTGATGATGGTTGCAAGGTCAGTAGTGTTATAAAGAGCCGCCCCGTCAGACTTTAATACCATACAGGGAGGAATTTCCTTTGTGTCGGTGTCCTCCTTTACATCCACCACCAGAGCGCCCTCGCTGATATAGGCGTAGCCCTCCTTTTTCATATAATCAACCATACCAGGAATCACATCATGAACATCCGCTTCCCCTTTCCAGAGGTCGAACTCCACATCCAGCTTTTCATAATTTTTCTTTAAATCCGCCACGGAAATGTCGATAATATGCTTCCAGAGCGCACGGTATCCCCGCTCTCCGCTCTGGAGCTTAAAAGTGGCCTCCATGGCCCGCTCCTTATATGCCCCGTCCTCCTTTGATTTCGCGCTTGCAGTCGGATAAATTTCCTCAAGCTCCGAAATGGTAAAAGGCGCTTCCTTCGGGTATTCTCCTTCATAGGCATCATCGAAATACACCAAATCCGGCTGGCGCTCACGAAGCTCTGTGATAATCAGCCCCATGGGAAGCCCCCAGTCGCCAAGGTGAATGTCTCCAATTACGTCATGGCCTGCATATCTGGCAATCCTCTTAATGCTCTCGCCGATAATCGCCGGGCGCAAATGCCCCACATGAAGCGGCTTTGCCACATTAGGGCCGCCGTAATCCACAATGATTTTGCAGGGGTTTTCCGGTTTTTCCAACCCGAACTTTTCAGCCTGCGCCATATCCGCAAGATAATCCGCAACAAAGCTTTCCTTTATTTTTAAGTTCAAAAAGCCGGGAGCAACCGCCTCCACACTCAAAAAAACGCTGTTTTCCCCGCACTTTTCCGCCACATCTTTTGCAATCATAATCGGCGCTTTCTTATACAGCTTCGCGCCCGCCATAGCGCCGTTGCACTGATATTCGCAAAGGTCCGGCCGATTGGAGAGGGTCACCTTTCCAAGCTCCCTGTCATAGCCCGCCGCCTCAAAAGCATTTTTCATTTCCTCTGAAATCAAATCCAGAAACTTCTTCATGTTCCGCCATCCTCCATCAACTTCCCATACATCCTGTCGCCGTCTTAAATGCCTGTCCGTTCTTATTATAACGGACAGGCATGTTATATCCTACCATTTTACGGCATTTTCGTCAACAGCCGCCTTGAGGATTCTGCAAAGTCAATTCCCGGATTCCGGAGAATCTTTAAATTCCCGGGAAATGTGCTCTGCCCTCTCCTGTCTGGAAAACACACACCCGCAGTAATCCTGCCGGTACAAGTCATATTCCCTGGACAATTCGATGGAACGCTTGTAGCCGTCCTTCTTCTTAAAATCAGAGGGAAGAAACGCCACCCCGTACTGACCGGAAATCCTCTCGCCGATTTCATTAATCTTTGCCGCATTTTTTAAAGGGCTGATTGTCAGCGTGGTTGTAAAATAGTCCGCGCCTGCCGCCTTCGCCTGCCGCGCCGTTTCCGCAAGACGCAGCTCATAGCAGGCAAAGCACCGCTCACCGCCTTCCCTACACTTCTCCAGCCCTTTCACCCGCTCAAAAAACAGCTCCCGGCAATAATTCCCCTCCACAACTTCTATCGGATAACCGCCGGTCTCTGACACCCCGGCAGCTCCTGTTACGCTGCCCTTTCCGCCATTTTCCCCCGCGGCGGAAGAATTTTCTTCAAAAAGAAGCGCATTCATCTCTGCAATCAGGCGCTTCTGCTCCGCTGCTCTTTTCCGGTATTCCGCTTCTTCCGTAATATTAGGGTTAAAATAAAACACCGTTATACGAAAAAAAGACCTGAGATATTCAAGCACATAGCTGCTGCAGGGTGCGCAGCAGCTATGCAGGAACAATTTCCGGCCTTTGTTTCCCGTATTCAGCAAAATCTTATCCAGCTCCTTTGAATAATTCCTGTTCATTCCCTTTCTCCCGTTACAGCAATCCATAGCCTCCCTGCCGGCTACTTCCGCAAAGGGCTCTTTCTGTAAATAATATCGCTTCTCCCAGGCCCGTTGGATACCATGGTAATCGGATACCCAATCTGTTCCTCGACAAATTCCACATATTTACGGCAGTTTTCCGGCAAATCCTCATAATTTTTAATCCCGCGGATATCGCATTTCCATCCGGGAAGCGTTTTCAGCACCGGTTTTGCCTTTTCAATCTTCCATGTTACAGGGAAATTCGCGGTCACTTCCCCGTCGATTTCATAACCCACACAGACAGGAATCTCATCCAGATATCCAAGGACATCCAGAACGGTGAACGCCACGTCAGTGGTTCCCTGCAATCTGCACCCGTATCTGGAAGCCACGCAGTCAAACCAGCCCATACGCCTTGGGCGTCCGGTAGTCGCGCCGTACTCGCCGCCGTCTCCGCCGCGCCGTCTCAGTTCCTCCGCCTCGTCGCCAAAAATTTCGGACACAAACGCACCGGCTCCCACTGCCGACGAATAAGCCTTGCATACCGTGATAATTTCCTTTATCTCATAGGGCGGAATCCCCGCTCCGATTGCGCCGTAGGCGGCAAGGGTGGAGGAGGACGTTACCATAGGATAAATTCCGTGGTCCGTATCCTTTAATGTGCCCAACTGTCCTTCCAGCAGAATCGTTTTCCCTTCCTTCAACGCCCTGTCCAGATAATCGGACACATCGCACACATAAGGCGCCACCATTTCCTTATATTCCCGGAGCGTTTCAAGAAGCTGCTTCGAATCAATCAAAGGCTTGTGGTACATATGCTCCAGCATGACATTTTTCTGCCCGCAAACCCTCTCCACCTTTTCTTTCAGGCTTTCCTCGTCAAAAAGCTCGCTGACCTGAAACCCTATTTTTGCATATTTATCCGAATAAAAAGGCGCAATTCCCGACTTGGTGGAGCCGAAGGACTTCCCTCCCAGCCGCTCCTCCTCATACTGGTCGAGCAGTATGTGGTAAGGCATCACCATCTGAGCCCGCTCCGACACCAGTATTTTGGGCATCGGCACATTCCTGTCGGTAATTGACTTGATTTCATTGAAAAACACCGGAATATTAAGCGCCACGCCGTTTCCTATAACACTGGTGGTATGGCTGTAAAAAACGCCGGACGGCAATGTGTGCAGCGCAAACTTTCCATAATCATTTACGATTGTGTGTCCTGCGTTGGCCCCGCCCTGAAAACGGACAATAATGTCCGCCTGCTGCGCCAGCATATCCGTGATTTTTCCTTTTCCCTCGTCGCCCCAGTTGGCGCCCACTACCGCTTTAACCATTTTTCCATTCCTCCGAATTATAGTTTCACTTCATTTACGTTATGATTATAGCGCATAGTATATTATAAGTAAAATCAATATTTTTTATATTTATTATAAGATATATTTATATATGACTCTACCCCATCTGCTTACATTGTACCTTTTAGATAAAATAATTCTCCCGTCATTTGTCAATGCTCATTAACCACTGGATATACCTCACGTCTTCCTGCCTGATATACCCTACCTTCTGATAAGAAAGCGCAAATTCTCCTCTCATTACCGCATACCCCCTGTAAATATATTCCCCGAACCCGCAGTACACCGCAGCCGTATCCGTGAGAATCTCATTTTCCCAGGTATCCTTCAGATAAATCCCCTCATAATACAAATGCAGATGAATCGCCTCATGAGCAAGCACGGCAGCCACCACATCCAGCGAATAATAAGACTTTACCTCCAGATATATGGTAGTGCGGGCCAAATCTGTATTTATCTGCCCAGCCCTCTCCGGCACAGGCACCTCCTCCGTAACCAGCTTAATAAAATCCCCGTTGATTCCAAGATGCGCGCAGATATCGCATAACAGCTTCTTTAAATATCCCTCGTCTTTGATATTTGCGGAAAGCGCCCCGGCTATCTCGTCCGGAATCACATACTCTCCAAACTCCTTCTTTTCCTTTTTATCAAGAATCTCCACACACTTCTGAAAAAGCTCCCGCGGAACCGCTTTTGCGCCCACGGAAGCCGGCGGCTTATGCAGCACAAACCGTCTGATTAAAAACCAACCGAACCCGATAAAGGATATCAGACCGAAAATATCACGGATTCCTATCCGGTACAAAAACTCCAGAATATGACTCACTTTTCCTCCCCCTTTCGGATTTCCTTATAAGAAAAAGTATGCCCGCCGTCCGCTGACTCAAAGAGCGCCATCCCTGCGGCGTCTCCGCCGTCATAATCCCCGTCGGCCCCCTGACCGCAAAGCACATAAAGCTTTCCGTCCTCCTCATAAGGCATTTGCGGAAAATCGTAGGGATTATACCGGAAACCATCGTCAAGTGTCACGGTAATCTCCTCAAGCTCCACAGGCTGATAGTTCTCTCCGCCGTTTTCCGTTATATAAAGGTCCGCCTCGTCCCCGCCGTTGTGGGTCAGCGTGGCAAATCCAAGCTCCTCGTCAAGGAAAGTGAACTCAATCCCCATTCCCATATCGCCTCCAAAAGGCGAATCGGAAACCATTTGCCAGGAAAGTCCTCTGTCCTCACTTTTCAGCAGGCCGTACCACCGGCTTCCTGCCGCCGCGTCCATTATCACCATCCGGTAACGAATCCTGCCGTCAGATAGCTCGCACTCCTTTTCAAAATCCCCCTGATACCTGGCAAAAAATTCTTTTTCCCATTCTTTCTGTTCTTCTTCGGAACTGCTGTCCGTACCGCCTTCCCCATTCTCCCTGATACTGTTTATGGCGCCGTCATCGGCGCTTCCGGCTCCGCTTTCCGCAAGGCTTCCTGTTCCATGATGCTTTCCCATGAATATAGCATCCCTGTCATTCCAGCGCAGCCCTGCGCCCGTTGCCGCGGCAACCGCACATGCCGCCAGAATAATAATCAATTTATATTTGCTTTTTTTATCTTCCATAACACGCTTCTCTCCAGACTTTGCAAATCCCTGTAAAAAAATATGGTCAGACCCCATATATCGAAATCCAACCATGATAATCTGTACTGATTGTCACCGCTTAATTATATCGGATTATTCAAAAGGTGTAAAGCAATTCCGGCAATTCTACTGATGGTCGGTTGTTATTTGTACAGAAAAATACTAAACCGATATCAAAGCTTCACAAGGAGGATGCCATGTTTGAAATTAATAAATCAGTCTTCGGAACATTTCTCGCTGAGCGGCGGAAAGTTTTGTCCGTTATCCCCTTTGGCTTTTGGGGAACCTTCGGAATTGAAAATGTGATTTTAATCGGATATCTGGCGGGGCTGTTTGTCCCGGTGTGGATTGCAGGGAGGCGGCATGGATGACAGGCCGCCTCTGTTAAGGAACTATATAAATTATCTGTGAAAAAGTTTTTCTTCCTTATTATAATAGGGAGCCGCATTCAGCTCAGAAAAATATTAACCCGGGGGATTTGGCCGTTCGGATAGACTCTAAGGATTTTAAACTACTTCCCCACGCAAAACTGAATTTTCCCTTTTATCTGTCTTTCGCCTACCGCTCCGAAATTACGCGAATCCATTGATACGCTCCTGTTGTCCCCCATCACAAAAATCTGTCCTTCCTGAACCGTATAGGGATATCTGACGATTCCGGATGTCTGCTCCCATGTTTCCCCCGCCGCATAGGGCTCTTCCAGAAGCGCTCCGTTAACATATACCTTCCCTTCCTTTAGCTCCACCGTATCTCCTCCCAGGGCAATGATTCGTTTTACATAATATTCCCCGGACGGAATCCTGACGGAAACCACGTCCCCCCTGCGGTATTCCGCGTTGATTCTGGTGTAAAGAACCAGATTGCCTTCTTTTAATGTGGGCAGCATGGAATCGCCCTTTACGAAGGAACATCCGATTATCAGACGAAATGCAATGAGCAGCAGCGCCAGAAGGACAAGGAATTTTTTGGTGTCCCTGAGCCATCCGTATTTCAATCCGTCGTATTTTTTTAAAAAACGCCGGTTTTTTATTTTCGGCTCTGTCTCTCTTTCAATTCGGTATACCGGCTTATGAACCGTATTATTTTTTCTCTTTCTCACTTCTTCACCTCGCGCAGGCTCAAAACAGCACAGCTGCGGCACAGTATATAAATATCCAGTTAGATTATTAATCATGTCTGCCGGATTGTCAATAGACATGCTCTGTTACTAATTTTTTTCTTGTTTGATATGTTTTTTAGTGTTATACTTGTTTTACTATGTTTTGTATTTCTATCCTGATTTCTATGAAAGGAGTTTGAGATTATGCACAGAAAATCTCTTCCTGTCTGTGTATTTTTAATATTGACTTCTATGGTCAGTTTCCTGGGATGCTCTTTTTCGGCTTCCGGTTCCCCTGCACAGGCTAAGGACAGCGCCGTAACGCAAAGGCAGCAGGCCGCGGGTGCGGAAATGGTTGAAAATGGCGGTACAGATACTGATGTCAGTAATGTAGAGGAAGTCGATATTGAAACTGCCAGGGCAATCTTCAAGAAATCCGGCGACCGTTCAAAGGGCAAAAGCTCCCAAAATAACGCCTCTTCCGGCAAGAAGCGCGCTACTGTACAGAAATGTCTGGTTCCTGAGGCTTCCGGCACATTGACTTATGGAGACAATACCATTTCCATTGACGCGTCCAATACTTCCGAAGGATATGTGATGGTACGTTATAAGGGAAACGCCTCGAAGGTAAAGCTCCAGATTACCGTGCCCGATACAACCGTATACACTTATACCCTGGCAGGCGGCGGTTCCTATGAAACTTTCCCTCTGTCTAAGGGAAACGGTAAGTACCGGCTGGATGTTCTTGAAAACGCCTACGACGATATGTATGCTCTGGCTCTGTCTCAGGAGATAAGCGTTACCATAGCCGACGAATTCAAGCCCTTTTTATACCCGAATCAATATGCATGGTTCACCCAGGAGGACGACGCCGTTTCCTGCGCCGCAGAGCTGTCAGGCGCTTCCTCCGGCGATTTGAATTTTGTGGAGCAGGTATATCTTTATGTGATTAAAAATATTACCTACGACGAAGAACTGGCGGCGACGGTAAAATCCGGTTATCTTCCCGATGTTGACAGGACGCTTAAGAGTAAAAAGGGGATTTGTTTTGATTATGCGGCTCTTATGGCGGCAATGCTCCGCTCCCAGAATGTCCCCACCAAGCTTCAGATTGGTTATTCCGGCGACGCATATCATGCATGGATTAGCGTCTATATTACCGAAATCGGCTGGGTGGATAACATCATTGAGTTCGACGGAAAACACTGGTCCTTGATGGACCCTACTCTCGCAGCCAGCAACAGCCGTTCGTCTGTTGAAAAATATATTGGGGACGGAAGTAAATATACTGTAAAATATACTTATTAATTAATGAAAACTGGAGGAATATCAACCATGAAACCTTTTTCCAATCTGGAATTATCTTCTTTTTGCGGACAGATTGCCCTGATTTTAAAGGCCGGCATTTCATCCCTGGAGGGCCTTACGATTATGCAGGAGGACGCCTCCTCTCCCTATGAAAAGGAGGTGCTTGACGCGCTTCTTAAGGGGATGCAGGAAACCGGAAGCCTGTATCAGGCCATGGAATCCACAGAGCTTTATCCTTCCTATATGCTTCACATGGTGCAAATCGGAGAAGAAACCGGTACACTGGATGCCGTTATGGGCTCTCTCCAGAACCACTATGCAAGAGAGGACGCCATCCGCAAAAGCATCCGCAATTCCATTACCTATCCTATGATTATGGTTGCGATGATGGCTATCGTCATTATCGTCCTTCTCGTAAAGGTTATGCCTGTATTTAATCAGGTTTTTATCCAGCTTGGAACGGAAATGACGGGTTTTTCCCGGGCGCTTATGAACGTGGGAACCGCAATTAACCGGTACTCCATCGTCTTTATCGTTCTTCTTTCCGTGATTGCCGGTTTCATTTTCTACGGCACCCGGAGCGATTCCGGCCGCAGCCTGTTCCGCAGTATCGGATATAAGCTGGGCTTCACCCGTGCGATTTATGAGGAAATTGCAGCCTGCCGTTTTGCAAGCGGAATGGCTCTTACCTTAAGCAGCGGCATCAACCCGGACCGGAGCATGGAACTTGTGACTGCCTTAAACGACGACCCCATCTTCCGCAAAAAAATTGACCTTTGCATCGAAAAGACGCAGGAAGGGGAAGACCTCTCCACCGCCCTTTTCCACTCCGATATGTTTTCCGGCGTCTACGCGCGTATGGCCTCTATCGGCTCGAAAACCGGTTCCATGGATAAGGTAATGGAACAGATTGCCGGTCTTTATCAGGACGATATCGATACCCGCATGAACAACCTTCTTGCGGTGCTTGAGCCCACGCTGGTGGTTTTGTTATCTCTGATTGTAGGCGTAATTCTCCTTTCGGTAATGCTGCCTCCCGTAGGAGTCTGGGCCGTGTCTCAGTCCCAATGT